>CAYPWB010000227.1:0-2073 GCA_964414315.1 uncultured Planctomycetaceae bacterium
ATGCTCGACTACTACGCCTTCACCGGCGATGAGGCGTTCCTGAAGGAACGTCTGCACAGCCCCACCTCCAGTTCGGCGTCGACGCAGCGGATGGTACTGAGCAAGGGCCGCGTTCCGCACGATAACACCCGGTGACCATGTGTCGGTCGCGGCGAAACTGGGGGTCATCCCGGTTCACATCGGTTGATGCAAGGATGAACGAAGCGGGCGACCTCAAGGGGGCCACACTCAGACCGGACAACGCTAGCCCACGAAGCCGGGAACGGAACACCGCCCGCGTCGGTCGCAACGTGGTGCTTGCTCCCCGGCTTCCGACGATCGGTAGGGTTTGGGCCGGTGTCCTCGCCCCCACCAAAGGCCCGAACCGATGCACCCGGAACCGTCCAGCGAGTAGTTCTTTTAGCCATCCCGCCGAAGGCACCGTGGTCGGCAGCGCGAAGCCGAGGGTGCTCGTCGGGATCGAAGCGCCTTTTGCAGAAGCCCCAAGCCTGTGGGCTGCCATGGAGTTGGCGTGCCAAGGCCGTAACGTAGGGCTGTTGAAGGGCTGCCGTTTACCCCTCAGCCTCGGCACCATGCCGGCGGCGGTAGTCGGCCGGGGCCACGCCGACCTCGGCAAGAAAGGCGGTACGCAGTCGCTTCACGTCGCAGAAGCCGCACGCCTTCGCCACCGCGTGCAACGGAAGTGAGGGTTCTTCTGCGAGCAGTTGTCGGGCGCGGCGCACGCGCAAGCCGGTAAGGTAGCCATGAGGCGTTTGCCCCAATTGTTCCCGAAATGCGTGCTCGAGGCGGCGGCGCGAAACAGCATGCTCATGGACGAATCTGCAGACGGAGATCGGCTCGGCCAGATGCTCGTGCATGTAACGCATGGCCGCGGCCACATCCGCGTTGCCGACGGCGAAGGCGTCGCTCGAGCGCCGGCATATTAGGCCGTCCGGCGGGATGAGCACGTCGCCTTCCGGCGGCGACTTGCCGGCCATCAACCGTTCGAGCAGCGCCGCCGCCTCGCGCCCCACGCGCTCCGAGCTGCGCGAGACGCTCGACAGCGGCGGCTCGCAAAACTCACACGCGATGGTATCGTTGTTCACGCCCACCACGGCCAGATCGTCGGGCACGGCCAAGCTCAGTTCCTGGCAGCCCTCGAGGATTAGCCTTGCCCGGTAGTCGCTGCACGCGAACAGCCCGGCGGGCAACGGCAGCGACTTCAGCCACGCCCGCAGCGGCCTGTCGACTTGGCTCCACGCCGCGCGGCGGCTGAGCGTGGAAGGGGCGAGGAATACGTCGCACTGGGCCCCGGCCCATTCGACCACCTCGCGGAACCCCTCGCCGCGCAGCCGCGCGTACCACACGCCTTCGACCCCGTAATAGGCCATCTGCCGGAAGCCACGTTCCAGAAAGTGTTCGGCTGCCATCTTGCCAATGGCCCGGTCGTCCACCCGCACCCTCGGAACCGGACTGTGCTCCAACGCCCCCGAAATGTTTACGGCGGGCAATCCCAGTTCCCCGATGGTTCGGGCCTCGGCGGGCGTGTTGATAAACGCGAGGATGCCGTCGCCGGGCCAACCGCGCAGGCCGGCCAGCGAAAGGACGGGCGATTCGGGGCTGGTGGCCAGTCGCCATCGACTGTGACGTGCGCCATGGTCGAGGAATCCGCCCACCAGCCGTTCCAAGTGGGGCACGCCAATGGGTACGGCCAGGGCCACGCGTTTCAGCTTCTTGGGCACGAAGATCGCCTCCATGGTTCCGCGGGCGAGTCGGGAGACTGGAAGCACCTCGCCCGCCCGTCCCGCGTCGCGTCAGCGACGACAACACGACTTTCAACCCGCGGCCCCATTGTTCCGCACCCACCCGAACGAAACAAGGCCGTCCTCCTTCGGCCTTCGTCCGCCGCAATGCACAGGTCGGCGGAGGTAGGGGAGGGTTCGCAAATTACCCCGCATTTTTGCGCAAAATACCCTGTTGCACTGGCGGTCGCGCCGGATTGTAATAGAAGTGGCTGGCTTGTCACCGTAGCGTCCTGTTTTGGAAGGGAGGTGTTGACCATGGTCTATGGCACAATCCGTACCGCGCTGCAAC
>CAYPWB010000227.1:2083-9913 GCA_964414315.1 uncultured Planctomycetaceae bacterium
AACTCGGAGTGGCTGTGGCAACCGTGTGGGGAGCGTTCGCCGTGGTGCCCGCCCGCGCCGCGTATGTCAACGCCGTTCTGGCCGACAGCCCGGTGGGCTACTGGCGAATGAACGAAACGCATGCGGGCGGCAGCGGGCTAATCGGTCCTATCTACAACTACGCCACCGGGGTGCCGGTGCAGGAGGACGCGAACCGGGGCTATTACGACTTCGGCAACGTTCCCGGCTCCATGCTCGGCGCGGAAGGGCCGCGCCCACCCGCCTTTCCCGGGTTCGACGACGACAACCGCTCCCCCTGGTTCGACGGCAACAACGACCTGGTGTTTATCAACAGTAAGCCGCACTACGAAATCACCGGCGCGCTGACCCTGGAGGCGTGGGTCAACCCCGACGTACTCCAAACGCAAAGTATCGTCGGGAAGTTTGATACGGGAAGCAACAAACGCTCCTACCTTTTGCAGGTGCTCAGCGACGGCAAGGCGAGGTTCTTCGCGAACTCGACGGGCACTTCGACAGGCAGCGTTTCTATCGATTCCACGGCAACCGTTCCTGCCGGGCAGTGGACCCACCTGGCCGCCACGTTCAGTCCGAGCGGGGACGACAACTTCATGCAGGTTTACATCAACGGCACACTCCGCGGCGAGTTGACCGCCGGCGTGCCGTCTGCGATCCACAGCAACGATACCGCAGTGCGCATGGGGTACCATCGCGGTAGCGGTAGCAACACGGGGTTTTATGACGGCCGAATGGATGAGGTGGCGATTTACAACACCGCCCTGACCGGTCAGCAGATTGCCACCCACGTGCTGGAGACCGTGCGGGTTCCGTTCTCGGCGCACCTGCATCTGCCGCTCGACGAAACCACCGGGGCCACGGCCTACGACGCCACCGGGGGCGGCAGCCACGGTACGCTGACCGGCAGCGGATTCACCTTCGACGCACGATCGGTGCCCGGCGTGTTCGATCGGGCGCTTCAGTTCAACGGCAGTTCCAACTACGTGAGCATCGCCAACGGCGGGAAGCTGCCCGGGGCAAGCGACGATTTTACCGTCGCTTTCTGGGCGAAGACCGACAACTGGACCGGCGCAAACGGCATCCTGGCCAGCTACAACTTGAACGACTTGCAGTTCAGCATCGGCTTGAACGGCAGCAACGGCCTGATCGTCGGCGCCGATTCGTCCGCGGGCACCCTCAACCAACAACGCATCACCGAATCGCTGTTGAACGGGCTCGATATCGACGAGTTCGCCCACTTCGCGTTCGTGTTCGACGCCGGCGGAGCGATCGACGACATTTACCTCAACGGCCTGCCGGCGGGAAGCTCCTACAACAATCATTGGTTTTTCAATGATGCCGACCTGTTTACGCTCGGACGACGGGCTAGAAGCGGCTCCAGCGAGGTCTTCTTCGATGGCGAGCTGGACGATATCGCCATTTTCGACCGGGCGCTGACGGCTCCCCAAGTGAATGCGGTCATGAACTTTGGGGTCAGTGCGTTTACCATTCCCGAGCCGTCGTCGCTGGTGCTGTTGGTCATGGCGAGCCTGGTGGTGCTTCTGCGCCGGAGGCGGGCAAGATGAGTAGCCGGCGACAATGCGACGGCGTGCGAGGGCAGGCGTTCCCGCGCAAACCGGCCGGCTGCCGCCACGCAGCTACGCACCGGAATGGGTCATGCGAACATGGAGGAGAATCATGCTTGTGGATAATCCGAAATCTCAAATCCAAAATCCAAGGTCGGGTTTTACGCTGGTGGAACTGCTGGTGGTCATCGCCATCATCGGCATTTTGATTGCGCTCTTGCTGCCGGCGGTGCAAAGCGCCCGAGAGGCGGCGCGCCGCATGCGGTGCAGCAACAACATGAAACAGATCTGCCTGGCGATGCACAACTACCACACGGCACATCGCACGCTGCCGTTCATGTGCGGCTACTCGTATGCCCGCACCGCCACCGCCTCGGCCATGATCCTGCCCTATTTGGAACAGCAGCCGCTTTACGAGCAGTTCGACTTTCGAAAAGCGATGAACGATCCGGCGAACCGGACGGCGGTGACCACGCCCGTGGCCACGTTCATCTGCCCGAGCGATCCGCAGGGGTCCGATCCGGTCCTGTCGGACCGAACCCAGCAGAACATCAACCCGGCCGACTGCCACGGCCTGTGGTACGCCCCGTCGATGGGACCGCTGCATGACCGCCGGAGCGGGTCCGGGGGCTGCATGTACTGTGAGGAACCTCGCTACACGGCTAGCGACCCGGAGAACTACTGCTGCCAGGGGCTCGACTTCGGCCGGCCCGGCGCGTCCTTTCCTGGCATGTTCGCCCGCCACCCGACCAGCGCGCGGTTCTCGTCCGTGTCCGATGGTCTGTCGAACACCATCCTGTTGGGCGAAACCCTGCCCGGCGACAGCGTGTTCAACGGCGCGTACGTGAACAACTTTCCCGGCTGCGCGACCCACATCCCCATCAACACGATGATGAGCGACGAGGGGATCGACTCGGCCGGGGCGAGCGGGCTGGCCAATTGGCAACATACCATGGGCTTCAAGAGCCGGCATCCGGGCGGCGCTCAGTTCGCCATGGTCGACGGCAGTGTGCAGTTTCTTGCCGAGACCATCGACTACCGCATCTTCAACGGCCTGGGCACGAAGGCCGGCGGCGAAATCGCCTCGATACCGGATTAGGAGGGAGATCGGAGATGGAAGACCGGAGATGGAGGACGGGTGATCGGAGATCGGAGGTCGGAGGTCGGAGGCCGACAAGGAAGGACGGTGGGCGCCGGGGCGGCAGGATGGCTTTGCCCTTCGCAATCGCACCTTTCCTCTTCGGTCTCCCGCCTCTTGTCGTCTGCCTTCTGCTGCCCGGCTGCGGGTCGAACAGGCCGGAAACGGTACCGGTCAGTGGGCGCGTAACACTGGGCGGCGGCGAGTGGCCGACGGCAGGCCTCATTATGTTCACCCCCGTCGAGCCGGCCGAAGGTTTCCCCCGCCGCGCCGGCCGCGCGTTCTTCGATACCCAGGGGCGCTTCACGGTGATGACCTACACCCAGGGCGACGGCCTGATGCCGGGTACGTATCGGGCGGCAGTGTACTGCGGCGAACCAGTCGACGATATGGACTCGGCCGGGAAGAGCTTTGTGCCCGCCAAGTATCAGAACCCCGCCCAAAGCGGCCTGGAACTCGTCGTGGAGCCCGGGTCGCCCAGACTGGTCGTCGAATACGACATCCCGCCCGGCCGGTAAATTCCCCGTGGGATCGAATTCCCGTAGAAGTCCGGCTGGTAGCCTCTCCCACCTATGCCCGCCTCAACGCTCAAACTCCCCCGGAAGAACCGTCCATGCTAAACCGCCGATGCGAAATAGTGTTGGTCCTTGGCTTTGCCCTGCTCCTTTGCGCATGGGCCGCGCCCGCCCCCGCCGCGCCGCGCGCCCCCGACCTGCTCGCGATCGAACCGGTCGATCGGGCCCTGGCGCCAGTCCGGGCCGTTACCCGAGGCCCGAAGTTCCACTGGTTCGGCTATTACGACAAGCACCAGTTCGACCCGAGCGGCCGATACCTGCTGGCCATGCAAGTCGACTTCGAGCACCACTCGCCCACTGCCGACGACGTCATCACGATCGGCATGGTCGATCTCGAAGACGGCGACCGCTGGATCGAACTGGGCCATTCGCGGGCATGGTGCTGGCAGCAGGGATGCATGTTGCAATGGCGGCCCGGCTCTGAGAGCGAAGTGCTGTGGAACGACCGCGAAGGCGACCGGTTCGTCACACGCATTCTCGACGTCGAAACCGGCGAGAAACGGACCGTACCCATGGCCGTCAACCACGTGAGTCCCGACGGCCGGTGGGCCGTCACCACCGACTTCAGCCGCGTGCAGGACGCCCGGGCCGGCTACGGCTACCCCGGCCTGGCCGATCCGTTCCGGGACGACCCGGCGCCGGAAGGGTCGGGCGTGTGGCTGGTGGACCTTGAAAGCGGCGAGTCGAAGCGGGTCGTGTCGCTGGCCCAGGTGACCGCCATCCCGTATTCCGGTGCGAAGCCGGGCGACAAACACCGCTTCTACCATTGCATGTGGAACACCGACGGCTCGCGATTCCTGTTCTACAACCGTTGGCCCGGCGGCACGCGCGTGTTCACCGCCGCGCCCGACGGCTCCGACCTGCGGCTGCTTTCCGGCAGCGGGGCGTCGCACTATACGTGGCGCGATCCGGAACACGTGGTCATTTGGAACCGGGGGGCCTACCATCTCTATGAAGACGACGGCTCCGCCCGGCACACGGAAACGCTTTGGACCGCCCCGAACGGCCACCAGACGCTCGTGCCCGGTACGAACAACGAGTGGATGGTGACCGACACCTACCCGCAAGGCCTCAATCGCGAACAGATTCTCTACCTGTTCCACCTTCCCACGGGCCGCGCGGTGGTGCTGGGCCGGTTCCCGTTACCCGCCGCATACCGGGGCGAGTGGCGGTGCGACCTGCACCCGCGCGTCAGCCGGGACGGCAAGCTCGTGGTGATCGACTCGCCCCATGGCGGCAAAGGCCGCCAACAGTACCTGATCGACATCAGTCGTATCCTCGAGGGGGCTGGTGAAGTGGACGATGCCGGCGCTGCGTCGCCGCGGCCGTTGTGGCAACGCTCGAAGGAAAGGGACGAGGCGCAGGCAGGCTTGAAGGCCCGCCTAGCCGCGCTTCGCGAGCAGTATGCGCCCTTTCTGGGAAGCAGGCCGGAGAGGCTCAACGCGCGCAGCCGGAAGATGCTTTCCGGCGATGACTGGGTTTCCCGCTTCGAGGTAACCGGTGCCGAGGGCGCGGCAGCGCGCGACGAACCCCCGCAGTGGCACCTGCCGAAAGTGGACGAGTCCGACTGGGAAACCACCACGGTTCCCGAGTGGCGTTATGAAGCGGCGGGCCGCCGCAGGCCGGTAAGCTGCATCCTCTGGTATCGGAAGACCTTTTCGGCTGAGCGCCCGGCCGAGGGCCGGCGCGTGTTCCTCGTGTTTGAGGGGGTCGACTGGGAGGCCGAGGTATGGCTGAGCGGCCGGAAGCTGGGCAGCCACCGCGTCTACTTCGAGCCGTTCCGTTTCGACGTGACCGACGTGCTGGCGGAGGACAACACGCTGGCCGTGCGGGTAATCGACGGGCCGGCATTCGGCGAGCCGGCCGCGTACTGGGCGCCGTTCCCGGTGGCGCCGGCCGCCGAGCAACGCTACGTCCGCGACCGCAAACGCTCGTTGGCCGGGCTTAAGAACGGCGATACCCACATCGGCAGCGGCTACGGCATCCATCGCGACGTGTACCTGGAAATCACCGGTCCCGCAACCGTTACGGAACTGTTCGCCCGCGGCTACCCGGCCCGCAATGAGGCCGCCGTGCAGATTCAGGTCGATGCGCCGAGTGATCGGCCTGCCACGGTACGAATCGACCTGCTGCCGGAGAACTTCGACGGACCCGCATTCCGTCACACGGCCGCGTTCGAGCCGGACGCGGCCGGCCGTCAAGCCTTCGCCGTCGCCGCGCCGGACGCGCAGCGCTGGACCCCCGACTCGCCGTATCTTTACCGTTGCCGGACCACGCTGCTCGACGGGCAAGGGCAAGTCGTCGACGCGGCCGATGCCCTGTTCGGGTTCCGCACGATCGAGCTGGTCAGCGAGTTGAAGCCGCGCGCCGGCATGCAGCCCGGAACGCTGCTGTTGGACGGCCGGCCGCTTTTCCTGCGGGGCGCCAACATCCAGGGACTCAACGCCCTTTGGTACGGGGGCCAAGACGACACCTTGCTCGACGCCCTGCTTATGCTCAAGGCCGCCCACTTCAACGCGGTGCGTTCCTGCCAGCACGTGACGTTTCCTGAGGTGCTCGAACTGCAAGACCGGCTGGGGATCATGTCGCAGCAGGACGTGGGCAGCCGATATCCGAAATTGGGCCCGCAGACGCGACCGGGGCTGCTGGCCGCGTCGGCGGCCATCGCGCGCCGGTGCTACAACCATCCGGGCGTTGTGCTATTATCGTTCGCCAACGAGACGAGCTTCGATCCGACCGAAATGCTCCAAGCCGCGATGGGAATTGATCCCGAACGCATCTTCAAGCCCATTAGCGGCAACGGGGCCAAGGGCGGATGGGTCCGGGCGAGGCAGGGGCGCGAAGGGTATGCGATTTCCGACGAACTTTGGGCATCGGTCATCGACGACTTCCATCCCTACTGGGGCTGGTATGGAAACTTGCAGGGGAATGTGGCCGCGCTGTGCCAGTTGCAGCCGCCGGACCGCATGTCGACCATTGGCGAGTACGGCAGCGAGGCGCTCGACAGTTACGAAACCATGCAGAACGCCTATCCCGAACACTGGCTCCCCACGCCGCCCGAAGATGCCGATGCCCTCTGGGGGCACGTGCAGGTGACCAAGGACGATGTCAAGCAGGTCGTGGGCCTCCGAGGTCGCAAGCCGTCAAACCTGGGTGAGTACATCGAGGCCAGCCAGAATTACCAGTACGACCAGCTTGCCGAGCTGACCAAGGCATGGCGGATGTCGCCGCAACGGATCGCCGGCTACTTCCAGTTCCACTTCATCGACGTGCTGCCGGCCAATTGGCCCAAGTCGCTCGTCAGCCACGACCTGACGCCCAAACGTGCCTATTTTGCTATGGCGAGCGTGAACCAGCCGCTGGTGCCCCTGCCGCGGCTGCTTCCCGGCGGATGGTCGATGGAACTCTGGGCGGCCAACGACCTGCCCAAGACGCTGCCCGGTTGCCGCATTCGGTGGCGCGTGCTGCACGAGGGCAACGTGCTGGCCGAGGGAGAGCACCCGGTCGACGTACCGGCGTCCGGCGCGGTGCGCGCCGGCATCGCCGACCTGACGGGGGTGCCCGCTTGGGCTGAGGTGGTCGACGTGCACCTGACACTGGAAGGCCCGGACCGAGGCACCCTGGCCGAGTATGGGCAAGAGGTGTACCTGGCCGCCTGGCGGGGCGCCGATACGGTTGCCCCGCCGCCGCCGGTGACCTTCGATTTTCGGGAGAAGACGGTCGCCTGGGTCGAAGCCGAAACGGCCGACCGCGGCGCCCATGCGGGATTGCGTACCGATTCCAGCAAGGCGGCCACGGCCAGCGCACGCGTGGGGCTCGCCGTGCACGCCGACAAGCATCCCGACGTATCGGCCGAGTGGACCTTCCCGCTCGCCAACCCCCTGGAAAAACCCGAACTGCTGCTGCGCCACGCCCACGAAGAGGCGGTTCGGGTCCGGTTGCTGGCGGGTGGAAAGGTTGTAGGTACCCTGGTGCTCGAACCGACGGGCGGCTGGGGCTACGAGCCCGTCCAATGGGCATGGACGGCCGTGCCCCTGCCAGGGGCACTCGCCGTGGGCGAGGCAGCCATTCGCTTCGAGTTCATCGACCAGACGCCGATGAACCTCGACTGCCTCGCGCTGGCGGCTGCCGGGGCGGTTCGGCCGGTGGGGGTACGCGAGGTCGAACTCGCCCCCGAAGAATAGGGGGCTGCCATGCAAAGTATGTCGGACGAGGGTCGTTTTCGCACAGGCGGGTTTGCCTAAGAAGAGGCGGCATCGTGGCTATGGTACAACTCTCACACCTTGGTACTCGCGTGGTTCCGGCGATTGGTGTTTTGGCAGCCTTCATCCTGCCTCTCCACAACCCGGCTCGTGCCGATCACCCAAAGGAAGATGTGAACTGGATGCAGGATGCCGACTGGGGCCCCTTCGCGGGGCCGTGGAAGCGGTATGCCGGCAATCCGATTCTTCCCGAGCCCGGCGCCTCCCCCGGCCCGGGGTCGGTGATCCGCTATGACGGCAAATGGTGGATGTTCATCTACAACAACGACGGCCAC
>CAYPWB010000228.1:0-9899 GCA_964414315.1 uncultured Planctomycetaceae bacterium
CCCGCGGCAGCCAGCACGCGTTCGGCGGCCGACTCGCCGGTGTGAATGCAGTTCGGAATGCCGACGCCCTCCAGGGCGTTGCCCGCCAGCTCCAGGTTCGGCAGCGCGGCCACCCGCCCTAGCACCCGGCCGATGCGCTCGCGGTGGCCCACGTGGTACTGCGGCATGGTGCGCGGCCAATGGGCCGTATTGACGTAGCACGGTTCGGCTCCGGCGCGAATGCGCAGCAGCGGCCGGAGCTCGTCAAGGACGAGCGGCACGAGTTCCCGCTCGGGCATTTCGGCCAGTTCATGCCGCCGCGCCCCGCCGGCAAACACCCGCAGCAGCACCTTGCCTTCCGGCGCGCGGTGGGCGTACTTCTGGCTGGAGAAGCTCACGGCCAGAAGCGGGCTCTGTTCGAGGGCCGGCACGACGGCGCCCATGCCGTTGAGCGGGTGGCCCACCTCGTCGCGGTCGAACGCCAGGGTGACGATGGCCGTGCCCGAATGTTCGACCGACGCCAAATCGCCGGCCGCCTCCGAATCGATCGGCCGCAGCAACTCGGCCGAAACGTGCGAGGGCGCGGCCAGGATCACCGCGTCGAACGTCTCGGGCGGCAGCGGCTCGGCTTGCCCCGGCACGGCCGGTTCGAGCCGCCAGCCGTCGCCCTCGCGTGCAAGACGCCGGACCTCGGTATTGAGCCGGACCGTTCCCTCGGGCAGTCGGGCGGCCAACGCCTCGATCAGGCTCGACAGCCCTTGCCGCAGCGTGACGAACATGCTGTACCGCGCGCCGCTTTCCTTGGCGTGGCGGCGGGATTTCATCGCCCGGCGCATCGCGCGGATCAGGCTGCCGTGCTCGCGTTCCATTTCGCGAAAGCGGGAGAGGGTCGCCTCGACGCTCAGCCGCTCCATGTCGGCCGCGTACACGGCGCTCACCAGCGGCTCGACCAGCCGGTCGAACACCTCGCGGCCCAGCCGGCGGCGGACGAACGACGCCATGCTTTCATCGGCGTCGTCGCGCCGCGGCGGAATGAAGTATTCCATGGCCGCCCGCAGCTTGCCCCACGGGCTGAGGATGGGCGTGACGGCCATCGGCCACATGCGCGTGGGGGCCATCATGAGGAACCCGTCGGGCAGCCTGTACAGCTTGCCGCGGCGGACGACGAACGTGCGGCGATACTCGGGCGTGGTCTGGACGAGGTCGCCTTCGAGGCCCAGCCGCTTGCACAGGGCAAGCCCCCAGGGAAAGGTGGTAATGAAATTGTCGGCGCTCTGCTCGACCTGGAAGCCGTCCTCGTGGACCGTCGACAGCACGCCGCCCAGGCGGCCGGCCCGATCGAACAGGGAAACGCGGCACGCCGGATCGAGTTCGACCAGCCGATGCGCAGCCGCCAGCCCGGAAATACCGCCGCCCACCACGGCCACTCGACGCGAATTGGTTTGTTGTTGGGTCACGAGGTCTTCTTGAGATGCCGGTGGATGGAGTTCGGCAATCGTAGGTTTAGCGCGCTCGTTTCAGCTCTTTCACGATGATCGCCGGCACGACAACGTGCACTCCGAATGCAAAGTAGGATACCATCTACGGCACCATCAGGCAAGCCCCGCCGTCGGGTGCTGGACTGCGATATGCCACCGAAAACGGAAGGGGTGTGCAAGCCTTCGGCCGAATGGCTGCGTTCTTCCTGATCAAGCGGACGGCACGACGGAGCGTGCCTGCTACTTCGTACGAAGCGCCAGGCTGGAAGCCTACCCCACGATTTCACTCGCCCGGAATCGAAGGCCGGTGCCGGAATGACTGCCAGTAGGCCTCGTCGGCGGCGTAGGGATCGAGCGGGTCGACGGCCGGGTCGAAGTCGGGGGGGAGAATGCCGTATCGCTTCAACTCGCGGAGGTACGAAGGGCTGGGGCTGTCGGGCGTACCGCCGTCCATGACGGCGTAGGTGCCGTTGGCCGCCGCGCCCGAGTCGAGCCACAGCCGAATGATCGTCGCCTCCTCGTCGGAAACCTCCACGTCGTTGTGGCTGCCGTCGATGCGCGTCATGAGTTTGGCGGCCGAACTGCCCATGCTGCGCGGCGGGCGGTTGCCGTGCGCGTTGCGGCCGTCGGCCACGAAGCCCAACCGGCGCACCAGCGCCACGTACGACGAGAACACCCGGCCGCGACCGTGCGACGGCATGCCCGGCCCGGCCTCCAGGCTCAACTCGCCCGCCCGGTCCTGCGCGTTATGGCACCGAACGCAATGCCGGTCGAGGATCGGCTGCACGTGGCGGCGGAAGTCGACGATTTCGGGCATCCCGGCGATGGGCTCGATGCGGCTGGGACGCCGCTGGAGGGCCGCCAGGGCCGCGGTGCCGGGGTTGGCGGGCGCCACGAGGCGCGGCTCGTGGCACCCCACGCAACCGGTCGTCTCGCCCGGCTGCACCGTCACGAAGCTTTGCATCTTCTGGACGGCCAGGTCGTTCTCATCGAGGGCGACGAAGAACAGGCTGCGCATGGCCGGCACCTCGAAGAAGGCGGAACCGTCCGGCTCCACCGGAACCGTGCCCAAAATGCGGTGTAGCGAAAACGTGCCCCACAAGCTAATGCCGTCGAAGCCGGGGCTGTCGTGGAACGGGGCCGGCAGTTGCTCCAGCACCAGCAGCTTCTTGATCTCGCCGGGCGCGATCCCCTCCATGTTTCGGCCCACGGCGGCGTCGGCCAGAATGAGATGCCCGGTGGGCTGCGCGACGTCGATGCGCTGGGCAACAAGCCGTTCGCGCGGCCGCGGGCGCACCGGCGACGGCTCATGCAGCATCATTCCCGCCGGATCGTCGGCCAGCCGGTGCAATAGCTGCGTGTTCCCTTCGAGGTCCATCAGGTGCAACTCGTTCGTCCGGGCAACGAGGAACCGGTCGGCCGCCAGCGGGTAGGGGTCGCGCCAGGCGCCGCCGGGATGGAGGCGCCGGGCCGAGGGTTGATGGTCGGGCCCGCGCCGCGGGTCTACCACCGTGACGAAACCCATGTGCCCGCGCCGCCCGTGGCCCGGCGAGAAAATGCTCACCACCTTCCGAGTGCCGGGAATCGGCTTCGCGTCGAGCATGGCCACGTCGCCGGGCACGTTGTTGTACCGCACCTCCCGGCCGACACGCTCGCGAATGTTGTGGTGCATGCCGGTGGGATGCATGTTGCCGAAGTAGGTCATCTGTCCGGTGCCGTCCGGGTTGATCGTCCACAGGTGGTGATAGGCAAGCTGGCTCCGCTCGACGTATTCCCAGCGGGTGTACAGGATCCGCCCGTCGGGCAGCACGGCCGGCGTGTTCTCGGTCACCGCGTTGCTGCTGAGCATTTCCATGTTGCCGCCGTCGGCGTCACAGCGGTAGAGGATGGCCACGGGCACCTTCCAGCACAGCACCCAGCGGTTGCAACGGGAGGAGCAGAAGACGATCGCGCCGTCGGGCAGGTAGGTGGGTTCGATATCGTCGTAAGGCCCGTCGGTCAACTGCCGCAGCCCGGTGCCGTCGACGTTGATCTCGTACAGGTGGTAGTGGTCGCTGCCGCCGCGGCGATACGAGAAGAGGATCTTTTGCCCGTCGTAGTGGACCTGCGGGTCGCGCACGCCGCCCTCGGGATCGTCGAGCAGGACAGTCACCTTTCCGGTGCGCACGTTCAACCGCCGCAGCGAGCCGCCGCCTTGCGAGTACGCCTTCTGCTTCGGGTCGAAGCAATAATACCCGAAGTTGGCGTAGTAGTGCCCGTCGGGCCCGAAAGGGCGCACGGCGAACACGACGTCGTCGAAGTCGGGCTCGGCAGCCGCCGAAGGGAAAGCAACCATGGCTCCGACCGCAACCAGAAGGCAACAACGCGCAAATACCGGCATGGGAACCTCGGGGCGGGAAGGCGGGGGCAGGGAACCTACCCCTTAGTCTAGCCGTACCCTTCGTGCGCGGTCAAGTGGAACGGGCGGCTTGCCCGGCACGTTGTGCGACTTGCCATCACACGGGCGCATTCCACCTGATGCTAACGTGCTCCGAACACGCGAGATCGTGGACTTCTTCACTTCATCCCGGCCTCGCCTTCGAGCGGAAGCTCGCGTTGGTCGGCGGTCCTGCCGCCCTGGGAATTCCGCGTGAACGTCGATCGGAACCCGGCCCCGTCGTTTCCGGCGGCCGCGTACGGTGTGAGAACGACGCGGGTCGGCCGGCCGCCGAGAAGCATGGTCGCCCGGTATCGGCGGCGCCCCTCCAGGGGCGGTAGCGGCTCGACCGCGTCGATGCGGCCCAGGGAAACGGCCTGGAGGTCAAGCTCCTCGTTATCCCGCTGGTCGAGCGAGAGCAATTCCGGGCCGCGGAAAAGGGCCGTTTCGCCGCCCGGCATTCGCTTCACGTACACCGCCATGTCGAACGCCACGGTCACCCGCTCTCCTCCGGACCACCGCCGCTCGATCACCGCGTACCGGCCCGGTTCGGCCGCCACGGGCAATCCCTCGACCGACACGGCCACGTTGGCGGCCCACGGCGGCACGCGCATCTTCAGGGCGAAGCGAACCGGCGTTTCGGGGTGAACGCTCACGGTCAGTCGGCCTTCGGCCGGATATTGCGAGGCAACTTCCAGCCGGACCGCCGCGTCGGGTAGCGGAACCGTGACGGAAGCCGCTTCGAGCAGGTCGACGCGAACGCCCTCGGCATCGGTGTGGTAGGCGAGCCGTGGCAGACGGGCGATGCCGCGCGGGCCGCTCCAGTAGCAGCACATCGTCGGCCCCTGCCACCAGGTCTTGCCGCCGGCATCGCTTAGCGGCAGGTAGTAGGCCCACGCCATCCCGTCGTCCGACCGTGCGGCCGGCAGGGCGTTGTACACGATGTTTTCAATCTGGTGAGCGTACTCGACCTTCCCGGTGGCCTCGTACAGGCGATGGGTGAGCAGCAGCCACTCGACCGTGGCGCACGTTTCCTGGCTGTGCATGCCGTCGCGGTCGAAGAGGGCCGGCTTACCCGCCTCGGGCTTGCGGAGCGTTTCGCCGAGCCCGATCGAACCGCTCGGGTACATCTGCTCGGCGGCGATCTGCCGCCAGACGGCTTCGATCCACGCGTTGTCGTCGGCCCGGTGCCGCGCCTGGTTGTAGAGCACCATGCCGCCAAGGTAAGCGGTCAGCACGTAGGCGTGCGTGTAATGGAGTTCGCCCGTCGCGCGCATCGCCCGAATTGGGGCATAGCCGGCGGAAATGCGCTCGCCGAGTTCCAGGTAGCGGTCGTCGCCGGCATGCCGCCAAAGCCGTACCAACTGATCCAGAACGTCGACCGTGCACCCGCCGCTCCACGCGCCCGCCGTGATGCTCTGCCGTGGCTCCGGCGGACCATACCGGGTCAGGATGTGCCGGCCGAGGCGCTCGGCGGCTTCCAGCGAGCGGGCGTCGCCCTGCGTTTCGTAATGGGTCGTCAAGCCGGCCAGGAGGTACCAATGGTTCCACATATCCCAGGCCGACCCTCGGCGCGAGGGCCTTTCCAGGCCGAAATAGCCGTCCGGCTCCTGGCATTGCCGCAGGTCGGCGGCGAACCGTTCCAATTCCTGCACCAGCGTCGGATGGTCGACCGCGGCGACGGTCAGCGAGGCGGCGTCGAGCCATTTGCCGGCGTATTCGCCGTCCCAGTCGCGCAGGCGGGGCGCTCCGCGGTTGCGGAAGGCGTCGAGCATGAACTCGCGGCCCGTCTTGGCCTGGATGGCCGCGTCGGCCCGTCGCACGGCGTCGAGCCGCTCGGGGGTCAGGTTGCCTTGCCGGTCGAGGCGGGCGACGTCGATTTGCTCGCGCCAGGGATGCCGCTCGGCAAGCAAGTACAGCAGATAGTCGGCATTGGCCCGGTGCAGCGATCCCAAGTAGCCCGACAGCTCGGTGCATGAGGGCTCCACGGCCCGTACGACTCGGTTGTCCGGCCGCTTGCCGCCTTGCGACGCCGTGGGGCCGGCGGCCACGGCCATGCCCAACCCACCGGCAACCAGTCCGCCCGCGACCAGTTGAATCCATCCGGTCATAGTGCTTGTGCCCTTGTCGTAGCCTGTCGCGGGGCTACTCCTTCGGCCTCTCCAGATAGTCGGCGAGGTCGGAAATGCTCTGAATGCCCAAACGGTGGGCATGGGTACGCCGCATCGTAAGCGTGTACGTGTTGTTGAAGCCGAACGGCTCCAGCCAAATTAGTTCGTACTGTTTTTCGAACGCCTGGGCAACGACCTCGTAGCTTTCTTCGGGGTCGGCAATCACCTCGCGGTTGAGAATGTTCACCAGGGCGGTGCCGGTGTACTCGGCGTACAGGTCGATGTCGCCGGCCTGGAGCGCCTCGAAGCAGATCATCGTACCGCCCAGGTTCAGCCGGCGGTCGACGCGCAGCCCGACTTGCGCCTCCAGCAGGATGGCCATCATTTCGCCGATGATTTCCTGCTCGGTGAAGTCCTTGCCCCCGACGGCCACCCGCCCGACGGGCTCGCCGTCCGGCGCGTCGTCGGCGCCGAGGAGTCCCTCGTCGACGAGGAACTCGCGGGCGACGTCGCTCGCGCGGCGGCCGCGCTCGTCGACCTCGAAGTTCAACGCCTGCATTCGCTCGGTCGAAATGCGGCCGGCAAGCTGGTTGAGGGTCTCCTCGATCTCGGGAAACTGTTCGAGCGTGTCGCGCCGCACCAGCGGGGCGGCATCGTAGGAGGGGAAGAAATCGCGGTCGTCCTCCAGCACCGTCAGATCGTACGCGGGAATGCGCCCGTCGGTGGCGAAGCCGTTGATGACGTCGACCGCACCGTCGGCCACCGCCCGGTACATCAGGCCGGAGTCCATCTGCCGCGGCCTTTCGGGGAACTCGATGCCGTAGTGCTCGGCCAATCCCGGATAGCCGTCGGGCCGGGTATGGAACTCGGCATCGAACGCCGCCTGCAAGTGCCCCGGCCGCTCCGGCTCGATCAGGAGCGGCCGCACCGCCAGCAGCAGGCCGCCGAAACCGGCCACCACGGCGAGAAGGGTCAGGATGCGCTGGCGTTGAGACATGGATTCCTTCTGTAATTCCTTACGCATTATACTCCGGCGGAAGCACAAGCGACAGCCCCGGCGCGTTCAACGACGGCACAGGAAGAAGTCGAGCGAAAGGCCCAGCAGGTAGTGCTGCCCGAGGCCGGAAAGGATCGACCGCGTACGATAGGCGAACCAGCCCCAAAGGATGCCGCCGAGGATCGACGCGAAGGTTTCGGCCTCCGGCCTGCCGAAGTGGAGCATCGAGGAGGCCATCACCTGCACCAACAGGGCGTTGGTGGCGCCCATCGACTGCCGCAAGCCGAACTGCAAGAAGCCGCGAAAATGGAACTCCCAGCCGAGGTAGAACAGCAAATACCAGCCGGCGTGCGCGGCGAACGCGCCGGCCGAATGGCAGGCGACGTCGTTGATCGGGTAGTACGCCGCCACACTCGGCGTGCGCGACGACAGGTAGCCGCCCACGATGAACAGGGGCCCGAGGATCAGCAGGGAGCGAAACGTGCGGACGCGGTCGCCCAGGCTCAGCCCGTAGTCGGCCAGCGGTTCGCGAAAGACCAACTTCACGATCAGCGCGGGAACCAGGCCCAGCAGCACGAAGCAGCTTGCGAAGCAGTATGCGGCCGGCGCCGCCGACTTCGCCGCGCCCTCGGCGGCGAAGTGGTCGAGGTAGAACTGCGGTGAACCGAAATACCACCACGCCGTCATCAGCACCGTCGAGCTAAGGAGGATTATTGTCGACTTGCGATGCGAGGCCTGCATGTCGGCGAGCAACGATCGCCGGGGTTGGCTGCGGTTCATGCCGCCTCCTTCCTGACCCGCAGCAGCCACTCGTAAGTGATGCGAATGCCTTCTTCCAACGGCGTGGGGGTGTAGCCCAGTTCGCGCTCGGCCTTGTCGGAGCGATAGGCCCAATCGGCCAGGAACGTGCGGACCCAGCCCGGGGTGATCGTCGGGTACACGCCGAACCATTCCGCACGTTTCTTCAGCAGCCACGCGAACACCAGCGGCGAGATGCCCAGCATGGGCACCTGGAAGTGCCGCTTGCCGCTTACTCGGTCGATCGTGCGGAAGAACTCGCGGAGCGAGGCGTTTTCACCACCCAGAATGTATCGTTCGCCGGGCTGCCCGCGCTCCATGGCCAGCAGATGCCCCGCGACCACGTCGTCGACCAGCACGTAGTTGCCCACGTTGCGGCCGCGGTTGATGAGCACGGGCACGCGGCCGCGGTCGTAGTCGTCGATCAGTCGCGAAAGGGCGTTCCCTTCGGTCAGATGCCCCGGGCCGTACACCCGCGTCGGATTGACCACGACCACCGGCGCGCCTTCGGCCGCCAGGGCCGACACCTGGCGTTCCGCCTCGGTTTTCGTCGCTTCGTACTCGGTGAAGTACCGGTCGGTGATGCGCGGCATGGTCTCGTCGCCCACCTCGCCGGGCCGCGTGGGGCCGAAGGTGACGATGCTCGAAGTCCACACCGTGCGCCGCACGCCCAACTCGGCGGCCACGGCCAGCACGTTCCGCACGCCCTCGACGTTTTGCCGGTGGAACTGCTGCGGGTCGGGCGCCCAATTCTTGGCGTAGGCCGCCACGTGGAACACGTGCGTGCACCCGGCCATGCCGCGCCGGAGCGATTCGCGGTCGGTCACGTCGCCCTGGACCAGTTCCAGCCGCTCGCTCCGGAACGGGTTGTTCTCGCCCCACGTGAAGCCCGGCGGCGCCGCCGGCCGCGAGCGGTGGTACAGGGCGCGAACGCACTCGCCCCGCTCCACCAGCGCCTGCACCAGCCGCGTGCCCACAAACCCGGTAGCCCCGGTAACGAAATATTTGGCGTCGAGTGGCATGGAACGGATGGTGTCGGTGGGAGGGAAAACTCCGGCCGCTGTGTCGCTTGAATCCCGGGAAGAAGTCCTACGGGCGCCGTCCTCGCCGTCAGGTTGTACCGTTATTTCGCGTTATACAGCGAACCCTGCGGGCATTTTCCCTAAGGAATATACCACACGCATCCCGTCACCGTTCCCAGTCGACTGCCCGATTTTCGCGCCATCATGCATGTGCCCCCGGCTCGGCCAGTGCCCACGGAGAGTGGACGTCGTGGCCGTCATGAGTGTGCCACTGGCTCGGCCAGTGCCAACCGGGGAGTGGACGTCGGCCTGTCCTGGAACCGACCGGCCGAGCCTTCGGAGCCGTGAAACACAAAGGGGCTCAATGTGCCTCGGCACTGGCCGAGCCATTGACACACACTTCGTGCTGCGTCAGGCACTGGCAGCACCGTAGGGCAGGATCCTCCCTGCCTTCCTGCCGTTGATGAACGCGACACCCAAAGAAGGCAGGCAGGAGCCTGCCCTACTTCCTGCCGTCAATTACCGGTATTATCCATTTGGTGCTCACCGGATCCGTCGCTCCGGTCCGGCGTCTGGTTGGGCCCGGCCTTCGCCTGGTATTACTCCCTTTTCCTCAGCAAGCAGCTTGCGCTGTTCCTCCCAGAAGCAGTCCCAGCGTGAAGCAGGCACGTATTCGTAGGGCCAGCCAACGTAGGAGACAAAATGCCCTCCTTCTGACAGTCGGCAACCGACTTCAGTGAGCCCTTCCTTATCCCAGAAGAGGGCCAGCTTGGGGTTGGAGTCCAGGCTCAGCCCTTCTACGGGTTGTCAGGCACGGGGTGCCTGACCTACGGTTCTTGAAACCTTGAACCACTACCTACGCAGTATCAAGAGCTTTACCCGGTGGCTGCGGCTGGATAAGCGGATGCGGGATGATTTCCTCGAAAGCTTGCAAGCGTACAACGCGGCAACCGATCTGCGGCATACGCGGCGGGCCCTGACCGAAGAGGAAGTGTCTTGGCTGTTGGCGGTGACTGAGAATCGGACCCTACCCGAACACAAGATGGTCGGGCCGGATCGGGCCATGCTGTACCGGACGGCTTTCGGAACCGGCTTCCG
>CAYPWB010000229.1:0-9880 GCA_964414315.1 uncultured Planctomycetaceae bacterium
TGCGAGGGGGGGCAGTCCCCGGTGGACGGTTACCATTGCAACGATCCAACCGAAGACATGCAAATGCGATGCCGCGCGAAAACAGCCCGCCCCGCCAACCCGTGAGCAGTTACGCCCGCACGGATGTATGCCAACCTGCCGCCGGGTGCGACAGAGTGACGGGCTTGCGGTTGGTAAACTGGTGCAAGGAGAGGCGGTCAGAGGAGAATCGGGCAGTGGTTTCCGCGCGTCGGGCTTCCAGGGTATTCGGCGAAAACGACAGGCTGGAAGCCTGTCCCACGTGTCTCGGTTCCGGCAGGCTATTGGTTTACGCCGGCTTTTCCCGGCGCGAGGTCCTCTCGGCGACAAGAGGGCCGGGTGGTACACCTTTTGCAGCGGTAGAGGCCGATCTACGGTTCAATTTCACCGAACACCGAAACGCCCCACGATTCCGGGAGGAACCCAATGCCATCCTACGACTACGAGTGCAAAGCATGCGATACCATCTTCACCGAGCAGGAGAGCTTTGAGCAGCACGAGCGACGCACCAATGTGAAGTGCCCGCAATGCGGCAGCCGCAAAACCCACCAGCTTGTGCCGGCCGCCCACGTTCGGACCTCGAAAAAGTCCTGAGCGGCGACCGGGCACAACAACCAATTCTCAACCTCGCAGAGATACCACGCAGGTGCAAAACGATGAAGGTTACCGTGTTCGAGTTGGAGGAATGGGAACGCGGCGCATTCGAAACGCTCGCAAACGGGAACGAACTGACGCTGCTCGACCGGTCCCTGAACGCCAAGACGGCCGCCGACCATGCCGACGCCGAGGCGATTTCGACGTTCATCTATTCCCGGCTCGATCGGGCCGTCCTGGAACAGTTGCCGCATTTGAAGCTGATTTCCACGCGGTCGACCGGGGTGGATCACATCGACCTCGACTACTGCAAGCAGCACGACGTGGCCGTGTGCAACGTGCCGACCTACGGCGACAACACGGTGGCCGAGCACGTCTTTGCCCTGCTGCTGACGCTCAGCCACAAAATGGACCAGGCCATCGACCGTACCCGGAAAGGCGACTTTTCGCCCCGGGGCCTGCAAGGCTTCGACCTCGAAGGCAAGACGTTCGGTGTCATCGGCACCGGCAACATCGGGCGGCATGTCATTCGCATTGCGAAAGGGTTCGGCATGGAGGTGATTGCGTACGACGTGAAACCTGACGGGGAGGCGGCCGAGCAACTCGGTTTCGCGTACGTCGACTTCAACGAACTGCTCTCCCGAGCCGACGTGATCAGCCTGCACGTTCCCGCCACCCCCAAAACCCGTCACTTGCTCTCGGGCGAACAGTTCGATCGGATGAAGGACTGTGCAGTCGTCATCAACACCTCGCGGGGCAACGTGATCGACAGCCAGGCGCTCATACGCGGCCTGGCCGAGGGGAAGGTGTGCGGCGCCGGCCTCGACGTGCTGCCCGAGGAGCCGGTCATTCGCGAAGAGGCCGAACTGTTGCGTTCGGTGTACGAACGCAAGCACAACCTCGACGCCCTGCTGGCCGACCACGTGCTGATTCGGCTTCGCAACGTGGTGGTCACTCCGCATAGCGCCTTCAACACGCGCGAGGCGGTGTCGCGCATCTTGGAAACGACGGTCGCCAACATCGAGTCGTTCAGCAAGGGGCAGGGGCAGAATATCGTCAACACAGCGGCTGTGACCCAATAAGACCCCTCCGAAAGGCTTTTCGGAAAGGAGCATCGCGATGTCCACGTCAGACAAGCAGAACCCGTATACTGCCTTGCTCGAAGACCTTACCAACGACGACGTCGCTCGCGTGGGCGGCAAAAACGCGTCGCTGGGCGAGATGATTCGCGAACTGAAGCAACAAGGCGTTCGCGTTCCCGGCGGGTTCGCCACCACGGCGGCCGCCTACCGGCAGATGGTCGAAGTCAACGACCTGGAGCCGGCCATCCGCGAGCAAATGGACCGCTTGCATCGCGATCCCGATTCGCTGGCCGAGGTCGGCAAGGCCGTGCGACGGATGTTCCGCAAGGCCCAATTTCCTGATGATATCGAGAATGCCGTGCGCGAGGCGTATCGCACGTTTTGCGAAAAGCACGAGGAACCGGAGATGGATGTTGCCGTGCGCAGCAGCGCCACGGCCGAGGATTTGCCCGAGGCCAGCTTCGCCGGTCAGCAGGAAACGTTTCTGAACGTCACCGGCGAGGAGGAACTGCTTGAGGCGTGCCGGAAGTGCTATGCCTCGCTGTTCACCGACCGCGCCATTGCGTACCGCGAGGAGCAAGGGTTCGACCACCTCGACGTAGCCCTGTCGGTGGGCGTGCAGAAGATGGTGCGGGCCGATAAGGCCGGTTCCGGGGTGATGTTTTCCATCGACACCGAGACCGGCTTCCCCGACGTGGCGGTCATCAACGCCGCGTGGGGCTTGGGTGAGAACGTCGTTCAGGGGACCGTCAACCCGGACGAATACCGCGTGTTCAAGCCGCTGCTGCACGACGAAACGCTGCACCCGATCATCGAGAAGTCGCTTGGGTCGAAGGAAAAGCGGATGGTCTACGCCGGCGGCGGGAGCGAAACGACGAAGAACATCGACACGCCGAAACAGAAGCGGCGCGCCTTCGTTCTCGACGACGAGGAAATTCTCACCCTCGCGCGTTGGGCCGTCGCCATCGAGGAGCACTACGGCAAGCCGATGGACATCGAATGGGCGAAAGACGGCGCCTCGGGCGACCTGTTCATCGTGCAGGCCCGGCCGGAAACCGTCCAGTCGCAGAAGACCGCGCAGTCGCTGAAAAGCTACCGGCTCAAGGAGCGGGGGGAGAAGATCGTGTCCGGCCTGGCCATCGGGCAGGGGGTTGCCGCGGGGAAGGCGTGCGTCATTCGCAGCGCCGAGGAGATCGACCGGTTCGAGGACGGCGCCCTGCTGGTGACCGAAATGACGGACCCCGACTGGGTGCCCATCATGAAGCGGGCGGCCGGCATCATCACCGATCAGGGTGGACGGACCAGCCATGCGGCCATCGTCAGCCGCGAGTTGGGCGTGCCCGCCACCGTCGGCGCCGGCAACGCCACGGAAACCATCGAGGACGGCGACGAAGTCACTCTTTCCTGCGTGGAAGGCGACGAGGCGGTGGTGTACCGCGGAAAACTGGAGTACGAAGTCGAGGACATTTCCCTGGAAGACATTCCGGAAACGCGCACGCAGATCATGATGAACATCGCCAGCCCGGCGGCCGCCTTTCGTTGGTGGAAGCTTCCCTGCGAGGGGATCGGGCTGGCGCGGATGGAGTTTGTGGTCAACAACGTGATCAAGATCCATCCGCTGGCCCTGCTGCATCCCGACCGCGTCGACGACGAGGCGCGGCGGCAGATCGACGAGCTCACCCGCGGGTACGACGACAAGAGCGAATACTTCGTCGAGCATCTGGCCCGGGGCATCGCGAAGATTGCCGCTTCGCAGTACCCTCACCCGGTCATCGTGCGGATGAGCGATTTCAAAACGAACGAATACGCCGATCTGATCGGCGGGGCGCCCTTTGAGCCGGAGGAGGAGAACCCCATGCTCGGCTTCCGAGGCGCGGCCCGCTATTACAGCGACCGCTATCGGGAAGGATTCGCCTTGGAATGCCGGGCGATCCGACGCGTGCGCGAACAGATCGGCATGGACAACGTCGTGGTCATGATCCCCTTCTGCCGCACGCCCGAGGAAGCCGACCGTGTGCTCGAGGTGCTGGCCGGCGAGGGGCTCAAGCGGGGTGAAGGCGGGTTGGAGGTCTACTGCATGGCCGAGGTTCCCTCGAACGTGGTGATGGCCCGCGAGTTCGCCGAACGGTTCGACGGCTTCTCGATCGGCTCGAACGACCTGACGCAGCTTGTCCTGGGCGTCGGCCGCGACTCGGCCGAACTCCGCGACCTGTTCGATGAGCGGCACGAAGCGGTCAAGCGAACCATCGCGAACCTGATTGCCGCCGCGCATGATGCCGACACCAAGGTAGGCATTTGCGGGCAGGCACCGAGCGACTATCCCGACTTCGCCGCCTTCCTCGTCGAGCAGGGGATCGATTCCATCTCGTTGAATCCCGACAGCGTGGTCGAGGTGAAGCGGCGGGTGGCCGAAATCGAAGAGCAAGTGGGCAGCAAGATCGAGGAAACGCTGGAACGGGCGGGCGTCGGATAGCGAGGCTTGAAGCATTTGAAGCATTCGGCCGTGCCGCTCACCACAGGGAACCCATGCACACACCGGGCGAGGTTGCGAATCCACTCCGCTGGGCCGGGTACTCGATCGGCGTCAATGTGGTCCTGATCGGACTCAACCTGTTCGTGGCCCTCGCTTCCGGCAGCCTGGCGATCGGCGCGGAAGTTGTCCATAACGGCGTGGATCTCATTTCGGCGCTCGCAGTGTTGGTAGGCATCAAACTGGCAACACACAGTTCACGACGCTTCCCTTACGGGCTCCATAAGCTGGAAAACATTCTCGCCGTGGGCGTAGCGGGCATGATTTTCTTGACCGCCTACGAGATCGTCCGGCAAGCCCTGTTCGGTTCGCACGGGCCGACGGTGGCGAACCTCTGGATGTTCCCGGTGCTGGCGGCATCGGCGGCAATTCCGGCCGTCTTCAGTTATTTCGAGCTTCGAGTGGGACGGAAAACCGGGTCGCCGGCCTTGATCGCCGACGCCAAAGAGTTTCAAGCCCACGTTTGGACCACCGGCATTGCGATGGCGGCCCTGGCAGGGGAGTCTTTCGACCTTCCCCTGGACCGCGTGGCGGCCGGGATTATCGTCATTCCGGTAGCGAAGACCGGCTGGGATCTGCTCGTCGACGGAATTCGCGTGCTGCTCGATGTCTCGCTCGACCCGACAACGCTGGACACCATTCGCGAGACGGCTCTGGCCCACCCGATGGTTGTCGACGTCGCCTCGGTCACCGGACGCAGGGCGGGCCGATACCGCTTCGTGGACGTCACTCTGGTACTGCGAGGCAACAACCTGACCAAGGCCGACAAGGTGGCTCACCGCATCGAACGGCAAATCCGCGAAGCCGTCCCCCGCGTGGAGCGCGTACTGATTCACGTCGACCCCAAGCCGCCAGGCACGTTCCGCTACGCCGTCCCGCTGGCCGACCACCAGGGAACCGTAGCCGACCATTTCGGCAACGCCCCATTCTTCGCGTTCGCCACCATGCCTTCGGACGACGGCGAGTTTGAGTCGATAGAAATCCTGCGGAATCCCTATCGCACCACCGACCGGGCCAAAGGGATCCGGGTTGCGGAATGGCTCGTCGAGCACAAGACGGATATTGTCGTGGTGCGAGTCCACCTCGACAAGAAAGGTCCGGCCTACGTTCTTGAGAATGCAGGGGTTAGCATCGAACGGACCGACATGACCACGCTGGACGAGGCGCTTCGAGGAGCGGTGAGCCCGCGCGACTGACGTATTCGAACGGTTGGGACGAGAATCCGTCGATTCCCCTTTCAACCTGCCCGTGATCCGGCGTCGCCGCTGCATATCAAGGCCAGGCGTGTGAAGAAGGGGCCGGCGAGTTCGAAGAGGACGGTCGAACCGATCACGACGGGCAGGATAACGTCGCGCAGTTCCGGAAAGGAATCGGTTGCCACCAGGGCCATTCCCAAAGCCACGCCTGCTTGCGGCAGAATCGCCAGTCCCATCCAATGGCGAATTTGAGGGTCGGCCTGCCCGATGGTGCCGCCGGCCCACGCTCCGGCAGAACGGCCCGCCACGCGGAGCACGAGGTAGGCAAGCCCGATCCAACCGATGTCGGCCACCCGGCCGACCTGGAATGACGCTCCGGCCAGGATGAAGAACAGGACCATGAAGGGCCACTGAATATGCTCGATGGCGTGAAAGGGCCGCTTATGGTGGCGAGCGAGATTGGCCACGGTGGCCCCGACCGTCATGGCCGTCAACAAATGGGATACGCCCATCCAGAGCGCGAGCCCGCCGGCCAGGAACACGACGCCAAGGGCTTCGGTTTGCATCGGTTCGCCGGGCCGGATGCGGCCGGTGAGCAGGGCGGCGGGGATTCCCAGCCCGACCCCCACCAGGAGCGCGCCTCCGAGTTCCCACGCCCCGTGTTGGAGAACCGTCGCGCCGCCCGCCCCGGTAGAAGCTTCGGCCACTGCCAGCAAAAGGCTGAACATGATGAGGCCCCATGCGTCGTCCACGGCCACGATCTCCAGCAAGACGTCGGTGAACCGGCCGCTCGACTTCATTTCATACACCACATTGGTCACCGCAGCCGGATCGGTAGCCGGAGCAAGGGCCGCGAGCAGCAAGGCCAACTCCGTACGAACCCCAATCGCTAGAAGCCCCAGGAACATGACCGCCGCCGTCCCGACGATTACCAAAGCGGATATCCAAAATACCTCTTTCCCGGTTTCTCTCAGAGACGCCCAGGACAACTTTTCTCCGAGCAGAAAGCCAATCATCAGCAACGCCACGTCGGCGATGAGCGGATACCAGCTCCGGCTTCCTTCCGGGAGGAGGTCCAGGCATGAAGGGCCGACAATCACGCCGAAGAGCACCAGCAGGGTTACCCGGGGTAGCGGCGTGTGATGGCCCAGGGCGTCCGTCGCCAGACCGAGCAGCAGGAGGAAGCCCAGGCTGATCAGCAGGGGATACCAGTCGCGGTGCGATCGGTGCGCCGTTTCTTCCCCAGTGCTGGAATGTTCGCCTTGCTCCTCACCCGTCTGCTGCGTTGCT
Source organism: uncultured Planctomycetaceae bacterium (assembly GCA_964414315.1). GTDB lineage: Bacteria > Planctomycetota > Planctomycetia > Pirellulales > Thermoguttaceae > PWXP01. Next base: position 6,711 of record CAYPWB010000229.1, read on the forward strand.
TCGCCCGAAGGCGGCGAATCTTCGTCCGACGCGGTTGGCGATGTGCGTCGCGAGCCGGTAGCGGGGTCGGCCTGCGCGGCGGTTGCCGGCTGCCAGGGAATTACGAGGAGCACCCCAAGGATGAGCCAAGCCCTCCGGAGCAGGCGAAACGCGGTGTTGAGGTGGCGGCTGGTTCGGTTCATCTGCCCGAAGAATGTTCGCATGCATTACCTTCCCGGTTCGAGCGTCGCCGGCTGCAGGCGGGGTTACTTGGTGTCGTTCTGTCGCACAAGCACGCCATCCTGTCGTGGTCGGCCGTGCCCGGAACCCACTCTGAGAGCGCTCGCCGAGAATCGCGCCGCCGTGAATGCCGCAAGAATGTCGAGTTCGCGGCAGCGGCGTGGCGTGGCAGCGGCATCGCAGTTGCACAAGGGGTGATGAAGACGAATCGAGCATTTGCAGGAAAGGTCGAGTGCATGGGTGGAAACGTGTCGGATATCGAAATGCTGTTGCGGGCGGTGTTCGCCATGCTGGGAGCGGGCGCGCTGGGCTGGGAGCGCGAAAGCTACGGGAAGCCGGCCGGACTACGAACCCAAATGATGGTCGGCCTCGGTTCCGCAATGCTCACCATGGTGTCCTTGCGGCTGTACTACGCGTCGGTGCAAGATGGAAGTTCCGGTCACTTCGACCTTCTGCGAATCATCGCTGGGATCATTGGCGGCATCGGGTTCCTCGGCGCCGGAACCATCATCCAAAGGGGAGGCTCCGTCGAAGGCATCACCACGGCCTCGACCATCTGGGTGGTCGGAGGTTTCGGCATCGCCTGCGGGCTGGGGTATTACCTGCTGGCCGGAATCAATCTGCTTCTCGCCCTGATCGTCCTTGTCTTGTTCGGGAAGCTGGAACAACGGTTTCTCCGCTCGGCCGACAACGAGCCTTCGTCCGCCGAGGAGGTACGCCAGCCAGGCGGCGAACGTAGGGGCCCGCCCGACGAGTAGCCTGTCATCCTCCCTGTTCCTGTTTTGATTCACACTCCACGCACCGCAAGGCGAACGGCAAGACGTCCAAACGGCTGGACGAAATCTCGGTCCCGCAATCCATGCAGCGGCCGTAGGTGCCTTCGTCGATACGGGCAAATGCGCCCTCGATCGCCTCCAGGATTCGCTCGTAGTTCGCTTCCAGTTCCATGTCGCTTTCCAGGGTTTCCGTATCCCGGTCGGCCGGATGGGTCGGAACGTTGGAAAGTTCGTCCGGCGTCGCTGCCTCGTTGCCCATGCGCTGTTGGGTTCGCCGGGCCTTTGCCATGACGCGGCTCTGCAGTTGCACCAGTTCTTCGCGGTAACGGGCTAGTTGATCGCTATGCATTGTCGTTCACCTCGGAAAGTTCATTCGCGTCCGGGCAGCGTGGGGCGCGGATAACTCCTTCTCGCGCGGCGGAATGTCGCCGGTTGCTCGTTGGCAGCTTATTGCTCCAGCGACAGGAGCACGAAGCGTGCCGGGCCGCCGGGAATCTCGACTCGCATCCGCACGCCTTCGGACAGGTCGCGCCCCTCGACCGCCTCGCGCAGAGCGTCGACGTCGGTCACTTCGCGGCCGTGCACCTCGACGATAATCTGCCCCCGGCGCAGCCCGGCCATGGCCGCCGCGCTGAAACGCCGGACATCGAGCACCAGGATGCCGCGCGAGGTGTCCAGGTCGTATTCGCGAGCAACCTCCGGCGTGAGTTCCAGCAACCGCTGGAAGCCGAGCTTGCCCAGGGCCTCGGCCTCCACGCCGCCCTCCGACGCCGGCGGCGCCGGCTCGTTCTCGGCTTCGGGCTCCGGGGGTTCGATCGGCTGCTGCCCAAGGGTCACGTCGGCTTCTCCCCATTCGCCGTCGCGCAATAGCGTAATCGTGATCGATTCGCCCGGTTCCGTTCCCGCGACGCGCGACCGCAGTTCGGCGGTGTCTTCGACCACCTCGTCGTCGATTTTCGCGATGACGTCGCCCGGCTGAAGGCCGGCCTGATCGGCCGGGCCGTCCTCGACGAGGTCTTCGATCAGCACGCCGGCTTCGGCGCCGAACGTGGCGAGCAGTTCCCGGTTGTCGCTGATGACGGCCCCCAAATAGCCGCGCTTGACGATTCCGTCGCGGATCAAAGCGTCGGCCACGTCGACGATCATGTCGACGGGCGTTGCAAACCCCAGGCCGGCGAAGTTTCCGCTCCGGCTCGCGATGGCCGTACACATGCCGACGACCTCGCCGCGGGCATTGACCAGCGGCCCGCCCGAGTTGCCGGGATTGATGGCCGTATCGGTTTGAATGAAGTTCTCGTACCCCTGGGGGCCGAGGATGCCCACGTGCCGCTCCGTCGCCGAGACAATTCCCTGGCTGACTGAAAAGGCGTACCGGAAAGGCGAACCGATCGCCAGCACGATATCGCCCTGCGCCACCTGCTCCTCCGCGAGCGTCGCGGGCGTCAAGCGCTTTGGATCGATCTTCAGTACGGCCACGTCGGTGGGCGGGTCGGTCCCGACCAGTTCGGCATCCACTTCGGTGCCGTCGTGCAGGGTCACCGTAATCTGCTCGGCCTGGGCCACCGCGTGGTGGCTGCTGATGACGTGCCCCTGCTCGTCATAGATCCACCCGCTCGCGTTTCCGATGGGCAACGGGACGTTGTACCGGTCGTAATTCGGCTGTTCCCGCTGCGGCGGACGTCGGCCGCGGAAGAACTGCTGCAACTCCGGGTGTCGTTCCAGCAACGGGCCGAACCGACGCTGCAACTCCTCCAATTCCCCCTCGGGAAGATCGGCGCTGAACCCGCGCCTGCGAGCCCGGGGGCGGACTTGCACGGCTACCTGCACCACGCTCGGCCTGACCGCCCCCGCGACTTCCCGAAACGAGTCGCTCAGCGCCGCAAGGCGTTCCGTGGCGATCATTTCCGGGAACAGTTCGGCGGGCACGGCGGGTTCCTCGGCGGCCGACGTGTCCTCGGGCGCGTCGGGCGCGTCGACTTCGGCCGTTTCCGGCGTTGTATCGCCCTCGGCGTCTTCGGGAGCCTCAGGTTCCGAGTTCGTTTCCGACGCGCCGTTCGGCTCGGCCTCGGCCTCCGAAGGCGCTCCGGTATCCGCCGGCGGCTCGGCATCGGCCGGCGGTTCGGCATCGGCCGGTGGTTCAGCGTCCGGACGTATCGCCGGTACGGGATCGGCCGG
>CAYPWB010000230.1:0-2531 GCA_964414315.1 uncultured Planctomycetaceae bacterium
AATGATACGACCACCGAGCTACACTCTTTCCCTTCGCCGTTGCGTCCGATGAGGCAGACGCGTTCGCCGGGTTCAATCGTCAGGGCGGCGCCGTCCAGCAGCCGCGGTCCTTGGAACTGAAGATCGACCTCACGAAGATGGATCAAGGGCATGGAGGCACAGGGCGGCGGGGCCGCCAACCAATGCGAGCTTCCGCTCGGAGGCAGGGTCAGAACTTTGTGAAAAAGCTCACGATCTCGAGTATTCGTAGTACGGAGGTCTGCAATGGGAAGGCTGGAGGACGGAGCGAGCGGCGGAAGACACCGCCGTCGCCTGACGCAAATGGGGGGTTCCTTCCTCCGGAACGGCCCTTCGCGCGTTTCCGGCAACGGGCCGGCCGAGCTTGGGTTGCCGGAACAGCAACCCCATCGTACCAAGCTACGACGATTTCCGCACTTCCCCCCCGTGAATCGCTGATATACCGTGGCGCCGCTCCTTCTTGCGGCTTCCAGGTGCCGACGCAATAATGGGGACCGATTCGGCACGTTGACGGTGCCGTTTGCGGTGCCCCTTTCGTCCTGTTTGCGAGGTGAACCGTGTCTGTCCCAAGCGATCCTTCGAACCCGTATCTCTCTCCGGCGTCGAGCCCGTATGCCCAAGCGTCTGCGGCCGGCCCTTCCCGGCAGGCCGCCCCCCGCCTTGCCCGTCTTCTGCCTGGTGATGTTCATTATCGACCTGGCGTTCTCGATTATTCGGGCACCGATGGTGGCCATGAGCATCGCCGGGCTGTACATGGCCGCGGAGGGGCTTGTCGACGACGCGATGACGCGCATGGTTACCCAGACCGGCCTGGGCGAGGTGCTCACGGGCGCGGCAATCGTGTTGTTCGGTGTCCCGGCGAACATCGGCCTGTTGTGCAAGCAGCGTTGGGCCATGATTTTGGCGTGGGCGGCGGTGGCCGCCACGGTCGGATCCATCGCCGTCGGGTTCTGGCAGTTGACCTTCATGGTCGAGCAGTTTCCGGCGGGCTCGCCGGAGCGGGTCGGAGCGACCATCGGCGGGGCGTTTACGGGCCTGTTCCGTGTTGCATTGCTGGGCCTCTATGCCGCCGCTTTGGTGGTGTTCGCCCGATGGCTGGTGTCGCGGGAGAATAGTCGCGCCACCCACCCATGAACGGTTAGCCGAACACAAAGGGGACGGCCCCGGTTTCGCAACGGAACTGCGGAACGGATGGAAATACCGTTCTTCTTCCGCCGCAAGCCCGGGACCGTCCCCCCGCGGGCAGTCGTCCGTCTTGAAATCAGGTCTTCACTTCGATCCGTTTCGGCTGAGCGGTTTCACTCTTCGGCACGGTGATCCGCAGCACTCCGTCGCGGTATTCGGCCTCGACGGCGTCGGGTTTCACCTGCGAGGCCAGTGGAATGATGCGGCGGAATTGACCGTACGCCCGCTCGATACGGTGGTAGGTTTTCCCCTGCTCTTCCGCCTCGTGCCTCCGCTCGCCGGAAACCCAAAGCTGGTTCTCCTTCAGTTCGACGTTGACCTCGTCGGGCTTCAGACCGGGCAAGTCGAATGTGATTTCGTACTCTCGCTCGGTTTCGGCCACATTCGCGCGCGGCGCGAACATCGTGGTCTCTTGTCCGCCGTCGTCGGCACCGAAGAACTGTGCCAGCAGGTCGTCCATTTCGTGGCGCAGGTCGTCGAACCAGCGCGTTCCTCGCAGGCCGGTCGGCATGAGCGGACGAGAGCCGGTCCAGGGAGCCAATGCCTTTACCATGTTTTCGTCCTCCACAACCAACGTGCACCCCGGAACCCAAACCCACCGTTCGCCCCGACCGCCGGGATGCTTCCAGTCGAGGCGACGGGTAGCAAACCTGCCTTGGATGGATTGCAATGCCCGTGCCAATCGGTGCATTCTCCAACACCGCCGGCAACCGCGTTGCCCCAAAGTTTTTCGTGCAAAAGAGTTGCGTTTTATACGCATCCACGTAACTATGGTTGTGGGCGTTCTGCCGGGTCTTCCTGCCTGCCATTTTGGCAGCCGCCCACTCTCGGCCAAGTTGACGCCCGGCACCTGGACAAACACCTTTCGACCGGACAATATACTACTATGTCGCAACACGACTTCGATACCGCCGGGCTGGCCGCCTACTTGCACCTGACACCGCAGCAGGTGGAGCGGCTGGCGGAACGTGGCAGGCTGCCGGGGCGGAAGATTGCCGGCGAGTGGCGATTCGCCCGGCCCGAGATCCACCACTGGTTCGAGGATCGTATTGGGCTGAGCGACGAGGACGAATTGGTCGAGGTGGAAAATGTTTTGGAGCGGAACGAACCGTCCAGCCGGCCGGAGGAGGTCTCGCTGGCGGAACTCCTTCCGTCCGAGGCGATTGCCGTTCCGCTGAACGCTCGCACCCGGAACTCGGTGATTAACGCCATGGTCGGCTTGGCGGCCGCGACCGGCCGCCTTTGGGACCCGCCCGCCATGGCCGAGGCGGGATTGCCGGCGGCGGACCTTCGCGGGCGGCCCATTTACGGCCTGTTCGGCCCGGCCG
>CAYPWB010000230.1:2541-9879 GCA_964414315.1 uncultured Planctomycetaceae bacterium
GGCCGAGGCGGTGAAGAAGCGCGAAGAGCTGTACCCGACCACACTGGGCAACGGCGTGGCCCTGCTCCATCCGCGCCGGCCGATGTCGAAAATCCTCGCGGAACCGACGCTGGCGCTGGGCTGCACGACGACGGGCATCCCGTTCGGGGCCGGCGCGCCGCTGACCGATGTGTTTTTTCTTATTTGCTCGACGGAGGATCGCGGGCACCTGCGCGTGCTGGCGAGGCTGAGCAGGGTGTTGGCCGCCCCGGGCTTTCTCAACGCCCTGCACCAGGCGGCCGACGCCCCGGCCGCACGGCGCCTGATCCTCGATACGGAAGAAACGCTACGGTGATTGCACCCCCCTCCATTCTCCTGGTGGGACCGGCGGGCCGATCCGAGTTCCGCGAAGCCGTCGCCGCGTTGGGCGGTCGGGGGCGGGTGACCCCCGCGCGGTACGCCGCCGAGGCCGAGGCGATCCTCGCCTCAGGCAAGCCGGCGGTCGACCTGATTGTGGTGCTGCAATCGTTTCCGGGCGAAATCGCGCGAAACGCGGTCGATCGGTTGCGTCGGCAGGCTCCGCTTGCCCGGGTGGTCGGGCTGCTTGGAAGCTGGTGCGAAGGCGAGATGCGCAGCGGCGAGCCGTGGCCGGCCGCCATTCGCGTGTACTGGCACCAGTGGGCCGACCGTTGCGCCGCGGAATGGGACCGCATCGAGGGCGGCCGCCCGGCTGCATGGTCGCTGCCGGCAACCGCCACCGAAGAGGAGCGATTGCTGGTCGAGTCGCGCGATCCGCTGCCCGGCGGCACCGGGCTGGTCGCCGTGTGCAGCCGGTCGGTCGACATGGCCGAGTGGCTGTGCGAAGCCTGTCGCCGGCAGGGTTACGCCTCGGTACGGCTGGACCCTCGCCACGTCCCCCGTGTTGAAGGCGCGGCGGCCGCGCTGATCGACTTGCCCGACAGCGGACCTGCCGATCTGGCCGAACTCGAGGCGTTCGCCGCCCGGCTTCGACCGGCCCCCGTCCTTGCGATCATGCACTTCCCTCGCTCGCACGACATCCGCCAAAGCCGTCGTCGCGGCGCGGCGGGCGTGCTGTCGAAACCCGTCCAACTGGAGGATCTGCTCTGGCGCGTTGCGCGCGTGTGCAACCCATAGGTTCATCCGTTTTCAGGTGCAAACCGTTCATTTGAACGATTGCGTTCCGCCCGATCCAGCGGACGGTACGTCGGAGCGTGCCTGCTTCTTTGCCGGGCATTGCCCCCGGAAGCGGAAGGCCCAACCCAGAAGGTGGGGCGCTCGCGTGGAAATCAGGCCAGGGTCGCGTAGAAGGCGTCGAGACTGGTCGCGTCGGGTGAGGAATCGTCCAGAAACGCTTCCCAGGCGGGGCACTCGTGCCATGGGTCGGCGGCGGAGAACGCCTCCCACTCGCCGTGCGAGGCGGGGGTCGAGGCGAGCGAGCCCTGCCGGCCGGGTGTCGCTCCGGCCAGGCCGTCCAACTCGCTGAGGACCGCGGCGACTAGGTCGAGCCGTTCGATCGCTTCGTCGCCGGGCGAAGCGACCCACCGGTCCATCCGACCGCTGAATTCGCGGTTCCCGAAACCGGCGAACGCGGCCTCGACCGACCGTTCGAGGCCCCCGCTCCCCTGGGCTTCAGGCGAGGCGCCGGTCTGTCGGAAGCCGAGCGAGTGGGCGGAGGTGACCGAGTCGGTCAGGCAAACGAAGGCTTCGCACTGCGCGGGCGACAGGGCGGTGGTTGCCACCGACGCCGGGAGGCTTTGCCCGCCGGCTGCGGCGGCCGCTGTGTGCAGCGGCGCGGCAGTGGGGGTGTAATTGCCCACCACGACGTGTTCCCATCCGATCGGCGCGGACGTGTGGCCCCACCGCTCGTTGGCGAACGCGCTGACGCCGTTGCTCTTCGCGATCCACCAGTCGCCGTTGGTACCGACGCGTCCGGCGATGTCGGTGCGGCCGTTGCCGGTGAAATCGCCCGCCATGACCTCGGTCCAGGCGACGTTCGGGCTCCAGCGTCCCCAGCGTTGGTTGGCGAATCGGTTGCCGCCGTAGCTCTTGGCCACCCACCAGTCGCCGTTGGTGCCCACCCGGCCCGCGATGTCGGCGCGTCCGTCGCCGTTGAAGTCGCCCACGACGACGTCGTTCCAGGCGACGTTCGCGCTCCAGCGTCCCCACCGCTCATTCGCGAAACGATTGCCGCCGTTGCTCTTGGCCACCCACCAGTCGCCGTTGGTGCCCACGCGGCCCGCGATGTCGTCGCGTCCGTCGCCGTTGAAATCGCCCGCCACCACATTGTTCCAATCAACGTTCGCGCTCCAGCGTCCCCACCGTTCATTGGCGAATCGGCTGCCGCCGAAGCTCTTGGCGACCCACCAGTCGCCGTTGGAGCCCACGCGGCCGATGATGTCGTCGCGTCCGTCGCCGTTGAAGTCGCCCACGACGACGTCGTTCCAGGCGACGTTGGGGCTCCATCGTCCCCATCGTTCGTTGGTGAATCCGCTGGTCCCATTGCTCTTGGCGATCCACCAATCGCCGTTGGTGCCCACGCGGCCGGCGATGTCGGCGTAGCCATCGCCGTTGAAATCACCGACAACCACGTCGTTCCAGGCGACCCTGGAACTCCAGCGTCCCCAGTGCTGATTGGCGAAGTTGCCGTTGCCCTGGTTGACGGCTACCCACCAGGTGCCGTCGTCGGCGGAGCGACCGACGATATCGGCCAATCCGTTGCCGTTGACGTCGGCGAACTGGACGTCGAGCAAGGCTTCGGAGCCGGCCGCCGCATTCAGTCCGGCGTGGAGGGTGTAGTGCCCCAAGCCGTCGGCGGTCGACAAGGCGAAGCGGTAGGTCCGGCCCGCCGCCACGTTGAAAGTGATGCTGTTGCCGTCGTTGCCGGTCGCGACGGTGAATCCGTCGGCGTTCCACTTCGGCGCCAGGTTCAAGGTGGAGGTGGCGGTGATGGTTACCGACCCCGTGCTCCCGGCGGTGAACTGGAACCAGTCGACGTCGTTGAGCCGGCTAATATGCCCCGTGGTTCCAAGCGTTTCGGTGAGGGTGCCCATGGCGTGGGCCGTGTGCACGCTGGAGCCGTAATCGTCGGCGGGCATGACGGCGTCGATGGCGGCCTGCAGGTTCAGCCGCTGGTAGGATTGCTGCGTTGGGGTATCGTAAAACGTGTCGGCGGTGCTGTACATGAGGTTGTACAGGGCCGCCTGATTGACGCTTTGGCTTCCGGCAAAGGCGTAGGCCTCGCGCAGCAAGGCGCTAGCGCCGGCAACGTACGGCGCGGCCATGCTGGTGCCGGAATAGGCGGCGAAGTCGTCGTGAATGCCGTTGTAGTTACCCACGTAGTCGGGCACGGTGCTCATGATGGAGCGGCCCGGGGCGGCGATCATGCGGGAATGCCGTTGTGAAAAGCTGCTCAGCGCGCCGTTGGCATCGACCGAGCCGACGGCGACCACGTGCGAGCTGACCGCCGGATAGCTCAATCCCGGCGTTTCGTATTGGGTGTACGAATTACCCGCGGCGACCGAAATGAAAATCCCATCGGCCTTCAATTGGGCCAGCGCGCCTTCGAGCATCGCCCAGGAGGGGAGGGAGTCGCCGTTGAAGTTCGCTCCGAGCGACAGGTTGACGGTGGTAATGGGGTTTTCGAAGGCGAAGCGGTTCTCGTGAACCCACCACAACGCCTGCTCGACCCAGGAGAAGTATCCGCCTCCGTTGTCGTCGAAGACGCGGAGGCCGACGAGGTCGACGTCGGGCGCCACGCCGGTGTAGGTGCTGTCGCTGCTGCCAATGATGCCGGCGACGTGGGTGCCGTGAGAGCCGTAGGGCCCGGCGTCGAAGGCGTCGGCCACGTTCTTGGTGAAGTCCCATCCGCCGACCACGCGATAGCCCGAGCCGTAGCCGCCGCCCAGCGCGGCATGCGTGTAGGCGATTCCCGTGTCGATTACCGCCACGGTTTGCCCGGAGCCGGTGAAACCGTACGTCGCCCGGGCCTGGTCCAGTCCGGTCAGGGAATGGGCGGCGGTCGCTGCCGGGTTGAGGTCGGCGTAGAGGCCCGTTTCCGGACGGTGCTGGTCCTCGACCCAGAAATCGTAGGCCGGCACGGCCGAGAGCAATTCCCGGGGTTCGCACGATTCCAGCCTCGCCGTGCGTGTGCGGGCACGCCGCTTTTCAGACGATCGCATCACTTCACCTCCTCACGCCAGGTGCAACGCGGCAGCTTCACGCGGAGGAGAGGCGCACCGGCGCGCCGAATGAAGCCGCAACGAAAATCTTCGCGGGCCTGGCGAAACCGGCGCCGTTGAGCGATTTCCGGAGAGAAACCGATCGCGTGCCGGGGTTCTGCCAGGGGCCCTAGGGTGCTCGATCAGTAGCGTCGTTGGTTTCCTCGCGGCGGCCGAGAGGACGCGGACCGCGGTGCCCCGAATGGGCGACAAATGTCCGAGGAGTTGCTGCGGACGTCGACGACGCCTCGCATTACTGGAAGCATAGCTTACGCCTCGGCGGCATGCGTCGGCGGCGCGAAATCCGATCCCGCGCCGCAACTCTCGGCCGGTTGGGTTCGGCCGGTATTGTGGTCCAAGACGCGCCCGTCAACAAGGAGGCATGGCCGCGCTCGCAGCGAGTGCCACGGTGCGGGGAGCCACGGAATCATTAGCTCATGATAGGGTGCTGCTTTTCGGCAACGATGAGGCATTCCGTCAACAGTACGCAGCCGGCGCGTCGTTGGATCGCAACACGACGGCCGTGCATTCAACGCTAGCAATACCGGCAGGAACAATGCGTCCGCGGGTTCCGCAAGTGGAGCGGCCTAGCGATTCTTCGACTTCGGCTGAAGATGCCTGCGATGCCCCCGGCTTGCCCGGGGGAGCTTCACGCTCTTCGCTACATAAAGGGCCTCGCATCCCCCGGCTTACCCGGGGGATCGTTACACTCTTTGCTACGGCACACGGCATTGTAGCGAAAAACGTGAGACTCCCCCGGGCAAGCCGGGGGCATCCAACGAGCGTGGCGGGGCGGCAAGCTGAAGCCTACCCAATGCCGTGGGCCTGCTCGTAGGCGGCAATTCGCGATTCCTGGGCGAGCGTCAGGCCGATGTCGTCCAGGCCGTGCAGCAGGGAATGCCGGCGGAACTCGTCCACCGCGAACGGAACGGTCAGGCCGTACTCGTCGCTTAGAGTGCATGCTTCCAAGTCGACGGTCAGCCGGTATCCCGGATGTGCGGCGACGCGGGAGAACAACTCGTCCACCTGGGCCTCGTCGAGTTGAATGGGAAGCATGCCGTTCTTGAAGCAGTTGTTGTAGAAGATGTCGGCGAAGCTGGGCGCAATGATCACGCGGAACCCGTAATCGCCCAGCGCCCACGGGGCGTGCTCCCGGCTCGAACCGCAACCGAAGTTCCGCCGCGCCAGCAGGATGGTCGCGCCCTGGAACTCGGGCCGATTCAATTCGAACTCAGGGTTGGGCGTGCCGTCGTCGAGCAACCGCCAATCGAAGAAGAGGAACTGGCCGAAGCCCGTCCGCTCGATGCGTTTGAGGAACTGCTTCGGAATGATCTGGTCGGTGTCGACGTCGGAGCGGTCCAGCGCCGCGACAAGTCCGGTGTGGGTGGTGAAAGGTTCCATGGCAAGGAAAGGTCTGGGGTTGGAGGACGGCAAGGGTTCACGGCCTGGCGGCGCGGGGCTTTCGCGCCTCGGGATGCGAGGCGCCCCGGCCCCGGGTGCGGCCGCAAGGAAGAGCCCGATTTCCTCGTATTGTACCGAAACCGGCGAGTCTCGGTAGAACCTGCCCCTCAGGGGGGATTTGCCGCGAATCGCGCCCCCCCGGCTTGCATCGATTTTCGCAAGGGAGTATGGTTTTGTCTGACGGTCGACGGTCCGACGCCGTACCGGCATGAGATTGTCCTCCAGGCGGCACGGATCGTCGGAGAGGAAGAATGCCCAGTTCTGGGGGCCCGGCCGTGGGAGAACGGCCGGCGGTACCCGCTTTCCTGCCTGCGGCTGCCCGATGAGTCGGCCGTGGGAAGTTTTGGGCAACACCGAGCCGTGTACGGCGGCATTGCACGAGTTGGCGGGGTTGGTCGGAAAGCGGTCCGATCGAGTGTCGCCCATTGAACGCGAGGGAACTGATGAAAGCAGCCTATATCGAACGCACGGGGGCTCCCGACGCGATCCAGTTCGGGAATCTGCCGAAGCCGACTCCCGTCGGCTCGCAGGTCCTGGTCAAGGTCGGGGCGGTGGCGGTGAACCCGGTCGACACTTACATTCGGGCGGGAATGCTTCCCGTCGAACTGCCGGAGAAGTTCATCGTGGGCTGCGACCTGGCGGGAACGGTCGAAGCGGTCGGGCCGGAGGCCGCGCGCTTTCAGCCGGGCGATCGGGTGTGGGGTAGTAACCAGGGGCTGTTGGGGCGCCAGGGCACCTTCGCGGAATACGCCGCCGTCGACGAATGCTGGCTCTATCCGACCCCCGAGGGAGTGGAGGACCAGCAGGCCGCCGCGATCGCCCTGGTCGGAATCACCGCCCACCTGGGCTTGTTTCGCGACGCCCAACTGCAAATGGGCGAAACGGTTTTCGTCCACGGCGGCTCCGGAGGCGTCGGCTCCTGCGTCGTGCAGATGGCCCGGGCTGTCGGCGCCCGGGTGATGACCACCGCCGGCACGCCGGCCAAGGTACAGACTTGCCGGCAACTCGGCGCGCACCTGGCCGTCAACTACAAGAAGGAAGACGTGGAAGCGGCAGTGCGGCGCTTTGCGCCCGACGGAGTCGACGTATGGTATGAAACGCTCCGCGAACAGAATCTTGAACGTATCGTCGACCTAATGGCGCTTCGCGGCCGGATCGTGTTGATGGCCGGGCGCGATAGTCGCCCCCGGTTGCCTGTCGGCTCCTTCTACGTGAAAGACTGCAAGCTCCTCGGCTTCGCCATGTTCAACGCGCCGGCCGACCAACAACGCAAGTGCGCCGCCGAGATCAACCGTTGGATGGCCCGAGGACGACTGCGGCCGCTGATCGACCGCGTGCTGCCGCTGGAAAAGGCCGCCGAGGCGCACTGGCTTCAAGAGCAGAGCACCTTGGGCCGCTCCGGTATGCTGACCGGAAAGATCGTCCTCCTGCCGTAGTCCACCTGTTTCCGACGAAGCTCGACTCGACCGGGGCAACGCCCAATCCACCGCCGGCTTCGCCCTCGTCGGGTTTTCCGCCCCTGGGTGTAAAGCCCGGCAAGGGAGCAGGCACGCTCCGTCCCGCCGCCTGCCTTATCCGGCGGAACCCGGCCGTTCGGCCGAATGGCTAGCCCGGATTATTCGTGTAGGGTGGGCCAAGGTCGCGTAAGTCCTTGGTGGGA
>CAYPWB010000231.1:0-9877 GCA_964414315.1 uncultured Planctomycetaceae bacterium
CCACGGCCCGTTCAATGTCGCCCGGCTCGTTCAGTGCGGTGACCATGAGCACCATTACGTTTCGGGTGGCGGGGTCCTGCTTGACCTTCTTGCATACCTCGAACCCGCTGAGCTTGGGCATCATGATGTCCAGCAGAATGAGTTCGGGGCGAAACTGAGCCACCTGGTCGAGCGTCTCCTGCCCGTCGTTTGCAATGGCCATTTCGCAGTCGACGTCGGCCAGGTAGGCTTCGAGCAATTCGACGTTCGGTACGTTGTCGTCGGCAATGAGGATTCGGCTCTTCGACATGACTGCTTCCTGCACTCAGAGGATTTTGGCCTTCAATTCGTTGAGCAGCCGAATCCCGCGGCCGATCTCGTCCTTCTGACGAGCGGGGTCCTGGGGGATTTCGCGCTCGATGGTCAGGGGGCCGTCGTAGCCGATGTCCTTCAAGGTGGCGAGGAAGTTCTCGAAGCCGACGTCGCCCTCGCCGAGCGGCACTTCGGCGCCCCAGGTTTCGCCGGGCTTGTCCGACCAGGAGCCGTCCTTGCAGTGGACGCTGCGGACGTACTTGCCCACCTTGCGGAGCGCCTCGATCGGCTCGCCGCAGCCGTACAGGATCATGTTGGCCGGGTCGAAGTTGACGAACAGGTTGTCGCGGCCGACGTCTTCGAGGAACTCCAGCAGGGTATCGGCCGTTTCCTGGCCCGTTTCCAGGTGCACCCGCTGGTTGTTCGCGGCGCAGTGGTCGCAAATGCCCCGCGTCACCTCGACCACCTCGGCCCGCAACGGGTCGTTCCGGTCGTGGGGTACGAAGCCGAGGTGCAGGCCGACGGTATCGACTCCGAGCAGCCGGGCGAAATCGGCGATTTCCTTCAACTCCTGGGTCCGTTCGGCCCGGGTTTCGGGCGGCACGAGGCCCACGGTCCGCTTCACGGTGGGAATGTCGGCGTAGCTTTCGCCCTCGAAGCCGCCGAAGACGGCCGAGATGGTAATGTTCAGTTCTTTCAGCCGTGCCAGGAACTTTTCGGCGTTTTCCGAGGTGCGGGTCGCCTTGGCCGGGGCGTGCAGTTGGACCGTCGGCACCCCCAATTCGTGGGCAACATCGAGTTGGACGCCCAGCCCGGCGTCGATACTGGCAAACACCCCAAGCGGCCACTTTTCCATGGGATTCTCCTTGCGTCTAAAGGCACGGGCAAGACAAGCCGATTGCGTGCCTTTGTACCAAGCATTCGCGTTGCGAAACAGGGGGGCCGGGACGGCGCGGCCCGCGCCCAATCGGCCGGACGCCCCGCAGACCGCTAGAGAGAACAGCCCGCGTTGCGGCTTGCCCGACGCGCGCGCCGCTGGTAGACTGACGTAACCCCGGCCCTTTCCGTTTCCAGGCGCCGGCTGCTTGATCGGAAGGCACGGCACAACGGGAGCATGGGTAAGAATTTCCAGAACGAGGCCCGCCTGAAAGCCTTTTCCTACGTGGTTGCCGATAAGGCCGCGCAGTATCGGGCCGTCATGGGCGCGTTCGTCGAGGCCAAAACGCGGTTTTCGCTCCACCTGCGGCCCGCCGATATCCTCGCCGCCGTCGAGCCTGACGCGCTGCTCGAACCGCTCGACGAACAGTCGCTCGGCCCGCTCTTGGAGCAGTTGTGCGAGTGGGGCAACCTCCAGCCCTTCCAGGATACGGCCGACGTGGCCACCGTCGAGGAGTTCTACCGGCCCCGCTTCATCTACCAGTTGACCGCCGAGGGCGAGGGGGCCGAGCGGGCGATCGGCGTCTACTGGGACATCATCCACAAGCCGGGCGAGCTTCAGGCCGCCGCGCTGGGCGATATTCGCGACCTGCTCCACCAGGTACTCGAACTGGCCGCCGACGAAAGCCCCGACGAAAGCAAGGTCCACCTCACCCTGCGCAACCTGCGCCACCGCTTCGAGGAACTCACCTCGCAGGCCCAGGTGTTCATGGGCAGCCTGCAGCGGACCATCGACTTGCAGGGCATCGACCTCGAAGCGTTCCTCGCCTACAAGCAAACACTCATCGACTATCTCGAACGGTTCCTCGGCCAGTTGGTGCTGGCCACGGTCGAAATTTCCGACCTTCTGGAGCGGGTTGAACAGCAGGGCGTCGACCGGCTGCTGGAGGCGGCCGCGCGGCGCGACCTGGTCGATTCGCTCACCGTGACCGACGACGACCGGCGGGAAGCGCTCGCCGGCTGGCGGGCGCGTTGGGACGGCCTGCGGGCATGGTTCATTCATCGGCCGGGCGCGGCGTCGCAGGCCGAGGTGCTCCGCGCCCGGGCGAGGGCGGCCATTCCCGCCCTGCTCACCGCCGTGGCGGCCATCCACGACCGCCGCGTGCAGCGCAGCGACCGCGTGGCCGACCTGCAAACGCTCGCCCGATGGTTCGCCCAGGCCGAATCGGACGCCGCGGCGCACCGGCTGTGGCGGGCGGCGTTCGGCCTGGCGCCGGCGCGGCACCTGCGAATCGACGCCGAAACGCTCGCCCAGCGCGACCAGGAGCCGGTCTCGCCCAAGACGAGTTGGCTGGCCGCGCTGCCGCTGCGCATTGCGCCGCGGCTGCGGGCCACGGGGCACTACACGCACCGCGGCCCGCCGGGCCGCATCGTCGATTTCAGCGGGGGTAAATCGCAGCTTTCCGACTTGGCCCGCCGGGAGGCCGAACAGGCGGCCGCCGCGCGGCAGCGGCTCGCCACCGGCCGGCCGGTGCGCCTTTCCGAACTGGGCGAGTTGAACCCCGACGAGTTCCGCCTGTTCCTGCACCTGCTGGGCGAGGCCCTCGCGCGGCAAACGCACCCCGGCGAGACGGTCGAGGCCCAGTCGGCCGACGGCGCGCTGCGCATCCACTTGGCTCCGTGCGGCGACGGCCTCGTGGCCACCATCGTCACGCCGGAGGGCACTTTCCTGGGGCGCGATCACGTGGTGGCGATTGCCGATACGCACGCGCCGGCCGCGGCGGGAGGATGACCGTGCCACAATTGCCCGACACTTCGACCCCCGGCCGCGAGACGCCGGCGCGCGCACCGCTCCACGAGCGCGTCGAGGCGGCCACCATCGACGAGCGGCAGCGCGCGGTGCGGGCGCTGCTGCGCCATCCGCTGCTGACGTCGGCCGGCCCCCACGCGGCCGAGTTCCTGCTGGTGCGTCGCCACGCCGATTGGCTGCGGCGATGGTTCGCGCGGCATCCGGGCTGGAGCGTGCAGGTCGACGCCGAATTCGCGCGGCTGCGTAAGACGCCGGCCACGCTTTCCGACCCCACGCGCCCGGCGCGCGACGTGAAAACCGGCCTGCCGTTCTCCCGCCGGCGTTACGTGCTCTTCTGCCTGTTCCTGGCCGCGTTGGAGCGGTCGGAACGGCAGAACACGCTCGGCAATTTGGCCAACCGGGTGCTGGAGTTGGTGCACGGCGACCCGGCCCTGGCCGAGGCGGGCATCCGGTTCGACCTGACCAGCCGGGACGAGCGCCGCGACCTGGTGCAGGTGGCCCGCCTGCTGCTCGACTTGCAGGTGCTCCGCCGGGTGCACGGCGACGAGGGGCAGTTCCTCGCCGAACGCGGCGACGTGCTGTACACGATCCACCGCCCGCTGCTCAGCGCGCTGTTGAACGTGCGCCGCGGGCCGTCGACCGTCGACGTCGAGGAGTTCGGCGCGCGGCTGGCGGCCATCGCCGAGGATACCCTTCCCGAAACGGAAGAGGGCCGCAATCGCCGCGTGCGGTCCCGCCTCGTGCGAGGCCTGCTCGACGATCCGGTCCTCTACAACGAAGAACTGAGCGACGAGGAGTTGGCCTACTTGGCCACACAGCGCGGGCACGTGCTGCGCGAGATCGAGGAGGGGACGGGCCTGGTGCCGGAGGTTCACGCCGAGGGCATCGCGATGGTCGACGACCGGGGCGACCTGACCGACGCCGGTCTGCCCGAGGAAGGCACCGACGGCCACATCGCCCTGCTGCTGGCCGAGTTCCTGGCGCAGCACGTTCGCCGCGACCGGAGCGTCACGGTCGGCTACGCCGCGCTCCAGCGTCACCTGTCGAAGCTGATCAAGGAGCATCGGACCCATTGGCGCAAGGCGGCCGCCGAGCCGGGGGCCGAAGTGGAGTTGGTCGAGCAGACCATCGTATTGTTCGAGGCGTTGCGGCTGGTGCGGCGGGCGGAGGACGGGGTGCATCCGCTTCCGGCCATCGCCCGCTATGCCTCGGCCGAGCCGGCCCGCCGCCGCCGGTCGCGAAAAGACCGCCCTTTACTGCACGACGCCTGAAAGGCCCGAAAACGGTTACCGACTTGACGTTGGAGTTCACGCTTTCGCGTGCGAATCGGGTTTTGCGATATCCGGCACGCTGAAACGTGAACTCCAACAGGGGACACACGTCGATGGACGAAACAACGAACGGAAACGGCGAACCGACCACGGCTGGGCTGCTTCCGGAGCCGTGTGGCGAGCGATGGCGGCCGCTGCGCTGCGGGCTGGTCAACCTGTACCGCTTCGATTACGAGGAGTTCCGCTTCGAGCAGGGGCGGCTGCTGCTGCGTGGGAACAACGGCACGGGGAAATCGCGGGTGCTGGCCCTGCAATTGCCCTTCCTGCTCGACGGTGAGGTGTCGCCCGCCCGCCTGGAGCCCGACCGCGACCCGGCCAAGCACATCGAGTGGAACCTCTTGATGGGCCGGTACGACGATCGGCTGGGTTACACGTGGATCGAGTTCGGGCGGCGCGAGCCGGACGGCACGAGCCGGTTCCTCACGCTGGGCTGCGGCATGCGGGCGGTGCGCGGACGCGCCGCCGTGGCGAAGTGGTTCTTCATCACGCCCCAACGCATCGGACGCGAACTCCACCTGCAAACCGAGGCCCGCCAGGTGCTCACCCAGGAGCGGCTGACCGAGGCGCTGGGGAGCGAGGGGCGGCTGTTCACCTCGGCCCGGCAGTACCGGCAGGCCGTCGACCGGGAGCTGTTTGCCCTGGGCGAGTACCGCTACGACGCGCTGGTGAACCTGCTCATCCAGCTCCGCCAGCCGCAGCTCTCCCGAAAGCTCGACGAACAGAAGCTTTCCGCCGCACTTTCCGAGGCCCTCCCGCCCTTGGCCGAACACGTCATCACCGACGTGGCCGAGTCGTTCCGCAACCTCGAAAGCGACCGGACGGAACTCGAGTCGTATCGGGCCGCGCGGCACGGCACGGAGGCGTTTCTTCAGGAGTATCAGGCGTACGGGCAGATTGCCGCCCTGCGCCGCGCCGACGACGTGCGCAAGACGCATTCCGAGTACGACGGCACGCAGCGGAGCCTGCGCGAGGCCGAGGTCGACGCGGTGCGCCTGGCCGGCGAACGCGACACGGCCGTCGCGCGGCATCAGGAAATGACGCTTGCCGAGCAGGAAGCGGCCGCCCGCGTGGCCACGCTCCAATCCAGCCCTGAAATGCGCGCCGCCCAAAGCCTCGACGAGGCCGCCGAACTCGCCCGCCAGCGCGCGGAAGAGCAGGATGCGGCCGAGCAGGACGTACGGCGGGCGACCGGCTTCCGCGAGCAGGCCGAAGCCCAGGCCGCGGAAGCCGCCGAGAAGGCCGCCGAAGTGGGCGCCGCCTTCCACGAGTCGGCCGAGCGGGCGCTTGCAGCGGCCGGTCAGGCGGGCATGGAGGCGGTGCATCGTACGTGGCTGCCCGGCGCCGAGCCGCACGCCGATTCCGACGCGGCCGCCCACCGACGCGCTGAAGAGGAACTGCGCCGGGCCGTCGAGGAGCATCTGCGCGGCGTCCGGCACGTGCGCGAGCTTCAGGCGGCCGCCGACCGGGCCCACTCCGCCTTGAACCAGGCCACGCAAAGCCTCGCCCAAGCGGCCGGCCAGCAGGACGAGGCCATCGCCCGGCAGCGTGACGCCCATGCCGCGCTCCAGGAGGCCGCCACGCGGCTGGCGGCCGAGTTCCGCCAGTGGTCCGACGCGGCCGACGCGCTGCGCCCCTACCTGCCCGACGACCTGGAGGAGCGGCTGGTGCAGTGGAGCGAGACGGCGGCCGGGCGCTGCCCGTCGACCGACGCGGCCCACGCGGCGGCCGGGCAGGCGGCCGAGCATCTGGCCGAGGGCAAGGCGGCCGACCGGCAGCGGCTCGACGAATGCCTCGCGCTCCTCGACGAAACGCGCGAGGCGCGCGACCGTGCCCTGGCCGGCGGCCACGAGCCGCCGCCCGCGCCTTACACGCAATCGCCCGAGGCCCGCGACGGCCGGCCGGGCGGCCCGCTGTGGCTGCTGGCCGACTTCGCGCCCGAGTTGCCGCCGGCGGCCCGGGCCGGTGTCGAGGCTGCGCTCGAAGCGTCGCACCTGCTCGACGCCTGGCTGACGCCCGACGGCCGACTGCTCGATCCCGAGGTGTACGATACCGTGCTGGCCGTGGGCACGAGCCCGCCGCCGCCCGACGACCGGCACCTGGGCCTTGCCCTGAAGCCCGCGACGGACGGCTCCGGCCGGCTGCCCGGCGCGGTCGCGCCCGAGGTGGTTGCGGCCGTGCTCCGGCACATCGGGCTGGGCGAGGGGGCGGGCAGCGTTTGGGTGGCCGACGACGGGCGGTTCCAACTCGGGCCGATGCACGGGGCCTGGGCCAAGCCGGCGGCCGAGCACGTCGGGCCCGACGCTCGCGAAGCCCAACGCCGACGCCGGTTGGCCGAACTCGACGCCCGGCTGGCCGAATGGGAACGCCGTCGCGACGCGCTGCTGGCCGACCTCGACCGGTGGACCGAGCGCCAGGCGGCGGTCGAGCGCCAGCGGGCCGCCGCGCCCGACCCTGAACCCATTGTGCAGGCGCATGCCCACGCCGCCGCAGCGGCGGCCGCCGTGCATCGGGCGCGCGAGCGGGTGGCCGAAGCCGAGGCGTTCGTCGGCCGGTGCCGCATCGCCTTCGAACAGGCCGAGCAGAAATGTCAGGCCGACGCCCGCGACCTCGGCCTGGCCGACTGGCTGAAGCATCTGCCCCAATTGGAAGCGGCGGTCCACGAGTATCGGAGCCAGTTGTCGGGTTTGTGGCCCCGGCTGGGGCATTTGGTCGGTGCCCGGCGGGCCGAGCAGGCCGCCGCCGAGCGCTCGGCCGCCGCCGCCGAGAACCAGCGCACGTGCCGGCAGCGCATGCTCGACGCCCGCATCCGAGCCGCCGAGGCCGCCTCCCGCCGGAAGGAACTCGAAACCGCCCTCGGCGCCACCGTCGAGCAGGTGCTGGCCCGATTGCAAGAAGCCCGCGGCGAGTTGCAACGGCTGCACGACGCCCGGGAGGAGGCGAACCGGCGCATGGCGGCGCTCGAAACCGAGTGCGCTTTGGCTCGGCAGAAGGTCGAGACCCTCGAGAAGGAATTGGGCGAGCGACTCGAACAGCGCGCGGCGGCCGTCGAGGTGATGAAGCGACTGGCCGCCACGCGGCTGCTCGACGTCGCGGGCATCGAAACCGACGACGACGATCCGGCCGCCTGGTCGGTCACGCGAACCGTGGAGGTGGCGCGACTGGTCGAGGCTTCGCTCGGCCGGCTGGACAGCAGCCCGGAGGCTTGGCAACGGAGGAAAGGCAGCATCCATCGCCACTTCGTACAGCTTCAAGAGACGTTGCTGCCGCACGGCTATCAGCCGGCGGGCACGATGATCGACGACCTGTTCGTCGTCACCGTGCCGTATCAGGGCCGCGAACTGACCATGATCCAGCTTCGCGACGCGCTGAGCGACGAGGTGGGCCACCGCCAGACGATCCTCGACGCGAAGGAACGCGAGGTGATCGAGAATCACCTGATCGGCGAGGTGGCCATCCATTTGCACGAACTGATCCACGCGGCCGAGCAGTGGGTGCGCGACATCAACACCGAGCTGGCCTCGCGGCCGATGAGCACGGGCATGACGCTGCGGTTCGAGTGGGAGCCGTTGCCCGACGGCCCGCCGGGGTTGGCCGAAGCCCGCAAACGCCTGCTCGGCGCCGGCGGCACGTGGTCGCCCCGCGACCGCGAGGCGCTGGGCGAGTTCTTGCAGCGGCAAATCCAGATTGCGCGGGCGGAAAGCGAGGCAGGCACCTGGCACGACTTCCTGTTCACCGCGCTCGACTACCGGAAGTGGCACCGTTTCGTCGTGCAGCGCAGGCAGGAGGGCCAATGGAAACGCCTCACCCGAAAGACGCACGGCACCGGCTCCGGCGGCGAAAAGGTCATTGCGCTGGTCGTGCCGCAGTTGGCGGCGGCGGCTGCGCATTACCGGTCGGCAGATTCCTTGGCGCCGCGCCTGATTCTGCTCGACGAGGCGTTCGTCGGGGTCGACACCGACATGCGCAGCAAGTGCATGGACCTGCTCCGCGCGTTCGATCTCGACTTCGTGATGACGAGCGAGCGGGAGTGGGGCTGCTACCCGACCGTGCCCGGGCTGGCCATTTACCAGCTTGCTACCCGCGAAGGCATCGATGCGGTGGGCGTCACGCGTTGGGTGTGGAACGGCCGGCAGCGTGCGCTCGACGAGCAGGCCCTGCGCGACCGGCTTGCCGGCCCGCCCGCCGCCGAGCCCGCCCTGCCCTTGTTCGACGGCGAAGATGAAACAGAAGTGGGATAGGCTTCCAGCCTGTCGTTCCCGCCGACTTACCTGGAAGCCTATCCCACGATCGACAGGCTGGAAGCCTATCCCACGGTTGGCCTACGACGGAGCAACACGACGATGGACCGGGCACGATTGCGGCAGACGTTCGGAGCGCCGGCGCTCGAGTGGGTGGTCGATCGCCTCCGCGCGCGCATGGAGCGGGGTGAACCGCTGCAAGGGACGATTCGCCTCGCCGAGCCGTCCGACGAACAGCGCGATGTGCTCGACCGCCTCCTGGGGCGCAAGCCGACCCGCACCGGCGCGCTCCACGTCGATCTGGTGAAGCTGGCCGAGGTGCTCGCGCGTGCCGAAATCTGCGACGACCTGGCCGAGGCCGTCGTCGCGCTGACCGGGCCGGTTGCCAATCGGGCCGAAGCGCATGCCGAGCGCGAGCGGCAGTGGGACGCGGTGTATGAAGAGGCCGCCGGAGTCCTCGCACCACGGCCCGAACTGCTCCCCTGGCTGGCCGAGCTGCGCAGCTCCGGGTTGGTTGTGCGACTTTGCGGGCGGAATCCGCAGCCAGCCGGCGCGCTGCTTCGGCAGGCGGCCGGCATTGCGCTGCGTTTCCCGCTGCCGGGCGTGGCGCTGGCGGAACTGGCGGCCGAGGCCGCCGGCGACAGCCACGCGCTGGACGCCGGCCGGCCGCTGGGCACGCTCGTGCTACGCGCCGCGGCCCGGCTGGCCGGCGTCCAGCGGACCGACGACGCGCAAGCCCGGCGCGACGCCTGGGCCGCGGCCGGCGTGCTGTGCGATGAGTTGAGCGCGCCGGTGCTCGTGTTGAACCTGCCGGGCGATGCCGAGTCGCTCACCGGCCGCGCCCTGCGGCTGCATGCCGAGCAGGGCGAACCGTACCGCGTTTCGGTGCGGCAACTGTTGCGGCATCCGCCACGGTTCGCCGGCATCGTGACCCGCCGCACGGTATTCATCTGCGAGAACGTCAACGTCCTGGCCGCGGCGGCGAACCGGCTGGGGGCGCGGAGCGCGCCGCTGGTGTGCATCGACGGACAACCGAAGACGGCGGCCCGGCTGCTGCTGGGCGCGTTGGCCGCCGCCGGCGCGCGGCTGGTCTACCACGGCGATTTCGACTGGCCGGGCGTGCGCATCGCCAACCTGATGGCGCAGCGGCACGGGGCGGCGGCGTGGCGGATGTCGGCCGCCGACTATCGCGCCGCCCCCGACGGCGCGCCGCTGCGGGGCAAGCCCGTGACCGCCCGCTGGGACGCCGAACTGGCGCC
Organism: uncultured Planctomycetaceae bacterium; assembly: GCA_964414315.1. Lineage (GTDB taxonomy): Bacteria > Planctomycetota > Planctomycetia > Pirellulales > Thermoguttaceae > PWXP01. The sequence continues at coordinate 9,806 of CAYPWB010000231.1, forward strand.
GGCCATGACCACCCGCGGCCTCAGCGTTCACGAGGAGCAGGTACTCGACACCCTGCTGGCCGATTTGGCGGC
>CAYPWB010000232.1:0-9854 GCA_964414315.1 uncultured Planctomycetaceae bacterium
TCGGCGCGGAACCCGCCGAGCCGGCCATGGAGCCGGAAGACGAGCCGGCGGCCGACGATCCCTTCGGTGCCGAGCCCGCCGAGCCGGCCATGGAGCCGGAAGACGAGCCGGCGGCCGACGATCCCTTCGGGGCCGAGCCGGCCCAGCCGGCCGATCCCTTTGGCAATGAGCCCGCCGAACCGGCCGTGGAAGCCGAAGAGGAGCCCGCCATGGAAGAGGAGCCCGCCGACGACGTGATGGCCCCCGCTCCGGGTCCGGTCGACCCGAACGACCCCTTTGGCGACTGATCGGTCGACCCGGCATGGATTCGCTTGACATCTTGATTGGAGTGGAGACGCCCCTGGCGGCCGTATCGGCGGCGTTGCGCAAAGTGGCCGAGCGTCTTGACGCCAGTGTGGTCGGCGCCTATCACGTCTGTTGCAGCGACGAGTCCGAGTGCCTTTGCACGGCTACGCTGGACCAGGAGTTCGTTTGCCAACTGCTTCCCGATTTGAAGCCCGGCTGTTGCGGCGCGTTCCACACGGTCAACCTTGGCGCGCGTTACGAATGGGGTGCGGTGCGCATTGCCGAAGAGCATTTCGCCACGCCTTCGGCACGCGGGGGATTCAAGTTTCTGCTGGTGAAGGTCAACTCGCATGCCGCCGTTCAGCCGGCCGAGGGCGGCTGGCGGTATGGCCGGCTGCAGCGTTACGGAAACGAATCGGCATGCTGCGGCGCGTTGGCCGCCCTGTTTGAGGGCTCCGGGCTGCCGGCGATTGTCGAGTTGCGGGAGTTGTTCGCTTCCGACGGCCTCGACCGGCTTGCTCTCCTGGCCGACCCGCGGATCGTGGAACCAAGTCACCGAGCCCTGGTGGCCGCCGTGGTGAGTGCGCATCTTCAGGCCGCGCGGGTTGTGGCCGACATTCAGCAGTTTCAGCCCGCCTCGCCCACCACGTTCCTCGTGCTTCCGTGTGTGACGATCAATCGGCCGGGCCCCGATCATGAGATCGTCGTGGGCCGGTTCGGGATCGACCGAACCGGCGCGAAGACCGACGTGCGTTACTTCGGGCTCGGCAACGATCCACGGGGCTTCCGCGTGGACCACCGGGCCGACCGCGTCGTCCTTTCCGACGCGCAGTGGCCGAAGGCCTGAGGCGCAGACTCGCGAGCTATTCTTCTTCCGCCGTTGCGGCTTTGCCACCGGCGGCCTCGTTGGCTCGCAGGTACTGGGCAACGGTGTTGAGCAATTCGCCGCGGTCGATCGGCTTTTTCGCGTAGCCGTCGCAGCCGGCGGCGCGGCATTCCGCGTCGGCGCCTTCCATGGCGTGGGCGGTCAGGGCCACGATGGGACCTTCGTAGCCTTCCCTGCGCAGCCGGGCGGTGGCCGTGTATCCGTCCACGACGGGCATTTGCATGTCCATCAGGATGACGTCGAACGGGTTGCCGGCCCGCCAGGCGGCCATGGCCTTTTCGTAGGCGACGAGTCCGTTCTCGGCGAGCGTCACTTCGGCCCCGGCTTTGCGCAGCAGGAAAGAGAAGAGGCGCTGGTTGTCGGGCCCGTCCTCGGCCAGGAGGATGCGTCCGTCGAGTTGCGGCGTTGGTTCGGCAGGCCGGCGGCGGGCTCCCGGCCGCTTGCGGCCTCGAAGGGCTTCGGCGTGGTGGTCGACCATGGGTACGTGCTCGAGCGGACCGGTTTCGATTGTCAGGCGGAAGGTGCTGCCGCGGCCGGGGGCGCTGTCGACGGTAATGTCGCCGCCCAGCATTTGGGCAAGCTGCCGGCTGATGGTCAGGCCCAGCCCGGTGCCGCCGAACCGGCGCGTCATGGACCCGTCGACCTGCGAAAACGGAACGAACAGCCGGCTCTGCTGGTCCTCGGCCATGCCGATTCCCGAGTCGATCACGTCGAAACGCATCCTGGGCCGGTCGCCGGTCGGCTCGACCATGGCGCACACGACGCGGATACCGCCCGTTTCGGTGAACTTGACGGCGTTGCCGACCAGGTTGATCAGAATCTGCCGCAGACGCAGGGGGTCGGTGAAGATCGTTTCGGGCACGGCTGAAGCGAACTCGACGGCCAGCGACAGGTTCTTCGCATCGGCCCGCACGCGCATCAGCGAGGCCATTTCGGCCAGGATTTCGGCGGGCGAGCATCGGGCGCCACAGGTTTCCAGTTTCCCGGCCTCGATTTTCGAAAGATCGAGGATATCGTTGATCAGCCCAAGCAGATGGCGGCCGTTGCGCCGGATGATTCGCAGCGACTCAACCCAATCCTCTCTCGCTTCAGCAACGTGCTCGTCGTCGAGCAGCATATCGGTGAAGCCGAGAATGGCGGTCATGGGCGTGCGAATTTCGTGGCTCATGTTGGCCAGGAACCGGCTCTTGGCGCGGGTGGCCGCCTCGGCCTTTTCGATGTACTGCTCCAGGGCCACGTTGGCATGTTCCAGGGCTTCGACGTTCCGCCGCGACCGGTGGGCGCCCCAGCCGATCCCGGCCAGGCCCAGCAGCCAGATGACTCCGTGGCTGATCGCGTCGGTCGCCGTCTTGGATTGCTCGGCAGCGAAGAAGGGGGCCATGGGCACCGACACGCTAATGCCCCCGCGGATGTCGCCAAGTTGGTATCCCTGCGCGGCGTGGCACTTCAGACACGCCTCTTTGGTCCTCAAGGGCCGGATCAGCCGCATATGCGGTTCGCCGTCGAGCGTTTCGACCGTGGCGACTTGATCGGCACCGTTGGCAATGGCTTGCAGGGCATCGGCCTCCCAGGGGTCGGGCGAGTTTTCCGCCCGCAGCGGGTTCAGGCTGGTAATGTGACCCCGCGCGCCCCATTCCCGTTCGGCCAGTTCGTGGACGAGCCGGGTCATGTAGGCCGGGTTGATCAACGTAAGTTTCTTGCCTGAGGGCGTTTCGATGTCGCGCTCGGGAACGTCGGCCAGGTAGGGGTTCGGCGGCGTGTCGGGGGTGACGGCGGCGTACACGCCGCCCAACCCCGCCGACCAGTGCCGATACGACACATCCTTGTGAAAGTGGGCGAGCGCTTCCTGCTCGGCCAGCGCCAAGATCGACTTCCGCACCCGCCAGCGATTCCACGCCAGCGAACCGGCCGCCACGAAGGTCCACACGGCCATCAAAACCAGGGCGTACTTCCACACCTCCGGCAGGCCGCGCCGCGGGATGGGTGCCCAAGGCCCTCGCCATGAGGGGGCGGTGGGCATGGGCTCGAACTGGACCGACGCTGCCATCGAAGCAAATCCCTCGTGCTGCAAGCAGGAAAAGGTTCCCTGCAGGCGATTGCCCGTCAAGAGGCGACGGCGCTTCCGCTTCGAAAACAGCCTGCCCCGGCAAACATACCTCAACCTTCGCGTGGTTGCCAACTGGGCCGCGACGATTCCGAGTGCGGGGCGAAGCCGCAGCACTGGACTATTCGGTTTTGGCGGAACAGGCAGCGCAAGGGTAACCGTTCACGGGCCGCACGGGGAATGGCCCTCTTAGCAGCCGCAGAGGACAGTCGGCTGTGTACGATTACGTGAGAAAAAGCCCGGTCAGGCGAGAATGTCCCCAATGACCCGCGCCGGTTCGACCCCGGTCAGCCGCTGGTCGAGTCCTTGGAACGGATAGGTGAGTCGCTCGTGGTCGATGCCCAACTGGTGCAGCATGGTGGCGTGCAGGTCGCGAACGGCTACCGGGTTCTCGACAATGTTGTAGCTGAAGTCGTCCGTTTCGCCGTACACGATGCCGGGGCGAAAGCCGCCGCCGGCGAGCCAAATGGAGAAGCAGCGGGGATGGTGGTCGCGGCCATAGTCGTCGCGCTTCAACGTGCCCTGGCAGTAAACCGTGCGGCCGAACTCGCCGGCGAACACGACGATCGTATCGTCGAGCAGTCCGCGCTGTTTGAGGTCTTTCAGCAGCGCCGCCGACGGCTGGTCGACGTCGAAGCACTGGCCGGGCAACTGTTTCGGCAGGATGGAATGGTGGTCCCATCCGCGGTGGAACAACTGGACGAAGCGCACGCCCCGCTCCACCATCCGCCGGGCGAGCAGGCAGTTGCGCGCGAAGGAGCCCGTCTTGCCCACCTCGGGTCCGTACATTTCGGTTACATGGTCCGGTTCGGTGGACAGGTCGGCCAGTTCCGGAACCGAAGTTTGCATACGGAAGGCCATTTCCTGCTGGGCAATCGTGGTTTGGATTTCCAGGTCGCCGATTTCCTCGCGGTGCTTCTGGTTCAACCGGCCCACGGCGTCCAGCATGCGGCGGCGGACCCCGCCGTCGACGCCGGCCGGATTCGACAGGAACAGGACCGGGTCGCCGGAGCTTTGCAGCGCCACGCCCTGGTGCCGGGTGGGCAGGAAGCCGCTTCCCCACAGACGGCTGTACAGGGCCTGCACGTTGCGGACCCCGCCGGTCCAGTAGGCCGAGGTCAGCACGGCGAAGTCGGGCAGGTCGCGGTTCATCGATCCCAGCCCGTAGCTCAGCCACGCGCCCATGCTCGCCTTGCCCGGAATCTCGGAGCCCGTGCAAAGGAACGTCTTGCCGGGGTCGTGATTGATGGCGTTGGTGTGCAGCGACTTGACGATGCACATCTCGTCCGACATACCGGAAAGGTGCGGCAGCAGTTCGCTCATCCAGGCGCCGCTCTTGCCCTGGCGGAACTCGAAGACCGACGGCGCGACCAGTTGCGTTCGGCCTCGGGTCATGGCGGTGACGCGCTGCCCCATGCTAATGCTCTCAGGCAGCGGTTCCTTGAAGCGATCGCTCAGCTTAGGCTTGTAGTCGAACGTTTCAAGCTGGCTGGGCGCGCCGGCCATGAACAGGAAAATGACGTGCTTGGCACGCGGGGGCAACTGGGGCGCCGCTTGCGCCGTGCGGTTCTGGGGCAGCAGAGAGGCCAGCGCGGCCATTCCCAGACCCATGCCCGACTGTTTCAGAAACTGCCGCCGCGCCAGCAAACGATCGTGCTCTTCGAGGATTCTGTGCATGGTACCGGGTCACTCTCGGGTTCTGGTAATGTCCAAGTTGTAGATGGTGCTGACCATCATCGTCCACGCGGCCAGTTCGGCGGCCGACTTTCCCTCGCCCAGCGCGACGCCTTCGCACAGGCGATCGGCCAGGCTCGCGTCGCGGCGATAGCGCTCCTCCAGGTCGTCGACGAGTTGGAGCAGCGTGGCGGTCTCCTCGGCATCGGGTACTCGCGAGGTGATCGTCTCATAGAGCACGGCCACGCGGTCGGCGGGGTCGGAGTCGCCGTCGGTGAGCGCTTGACGAGCCAGGTGCCGCGCCGCCTTCAGGTACTCCGGTTCGTTCATCAGCAGCAGGGCTTGGAGCGGCGTATTGGTGCGTTCGCGGCCGGCGATGCATTCCTCGCGCGTCGGCGCGTTCAGGATTGTCATCTGCGGCGGCGGCATGGCCCGCTTCCAGAACGTATAAATGCTGCGCCGATAGATCTGGTTGCCCGTGTCGGGTACGTACACTCGCGGGTACGAGTCGGGCATGGCCACGGCCTTCCACAAGCCCGGCGGCTGCGGCGGCTTGACGCTCTTGCCGAACATTTCGTCATTCATCAGCCCGCTGGTCGCCAGCACCTGGTCGCGGATGACTTCGGCGTCGAGCCGGAAGCGGGAGCCGCGCGCAAGGAGGCGGTTTGCCGGGTCGGCCTCGAACCGTTCGGGCGCGGCGGCGGAAGCCTGCCGATACGTTTCCGACAGGACAATGTGCTTCAGAAGCGACTTGACGTCCCAGCCCGATTCGACGAACCGGACCGCCAGATAATCGAGCAATTCCGGATGCTGCGGCCACTCGCCCTGCGCCCCGAAATCCTCCGAGGTCTTCACGATGCCGACGCCGAACAACTGCTGCCACAACCGGTTGACCGCCACCCGCGCGGTCAACGGGTGATCGGGGGCCGCGAACCACCGGGCCAGGTCCATCCGCGTGGCGAGCCCGTCGTGCTGCATGGGCGGCAGGAAGGCCGGCGTGCCGCGCTCGACGGGTTCGCCGGGCTGGTCGTACGCGCCGCGAATGAGAATATGGGCGGGCCGCGGTTCGGGCCGCTCCCGCATGACCATGGCCATGGGAATCGTCGCCTCGAACGCCTGCCGTTCGGCCTGGGCCTCCTTCAAGGCCTGCCGCGCGGCAGCCAAGTCGTCAGCCGAGGGTCCTTCGCCCTCCGACGTTGCGTTCTCCTTCGCCCGCTGCTCGAGCGCTTCCAGGCGAGTTCGCGCCTCGGCAATGCGCCGATCCAATGCGTCGAGCCGCTCCTGCTGTTCGGGCGTGGCCAGGCTGATGTACGGCGGCTGCAAGCCCCGCCGGAAGTCGGAACCCTGGCGGCCGCCCGTCTCCGGCTCGGCGTCGAGGTTGTTGAAAAAGGCGTAGAACTGGTAGAACTCCCGGGCCGTGATGGGGTCGTACTTGTGGTCGTGGCAGATGGCGCACTGCATCGTCAGGCCCAGGAAGGCGGTGCTCACGGCCGTAACGCGGTCGATGACGTTGCGGTTGAAGCTTTCTTCGGGCAGGGCCGTGCCCCGGTCGATGATCAGGTGCAATCGATGGAACCCGGAAGCGACCAACTGGTCGCGGCTCGGCTCGGAGTAAAGGTCGCCGGCAAGCTGGTAGCTGAGGAACGCGTCGTACGGCAGGTTGGCGTTGAAGGCCCGGATGACCCAGTCGCGATACGGGGTCAACTCGCGGTAGTGGTCGTGGTGCAGGCCGTTGGTGTCGGCGAATCGCACCAGGTCGAGCCAGTATCGGGCCATGTGCTCGCCATACTGCGGCTTGCCCAGCAAGCGATCGACCAAACGCTCGTACGCGTCGGGCGAGGTGTCGGCCAGAAAGTGGTGGACTTCCGCACGCGTCGGCGGCAGGCCGGTCAGGTCGAAACTCAGACGCCGGATCAGGGTGCGCCGATCGGCCGCAGGGCTGGGCGCCAACTGTTCCGAGTTGAGCCGGTCGAGCACGAGCCGGTCGATCGGATGGCGGCTGAAGCGCTGGTCGTCGACCTCGGGCAGCTCGGGACGGCGGGGCGGAACAAACGCCCAAAAGGCTTCGTACTCGGCCCCCTGCTCAATCCACCGGCGGATGGCCCGCTTCTCGGCCTCGCTGAGCGGCTTCTTGGGCGAGTCGGGCGGCGGCATCCGCTCGTCGCCCTCGGCCGTGATCCGGTACCACAAGTCGCTCTCCTCGGGCGAGCCCGGCTTGATCGCATAACGGTGGGCCCCCTCCGGTCCGTCGGGCCGATCCAGGCGAAGGCCGCCCTGCCGATCGTGCGCGTCCGGACCGTGACATTGAAAACACCGGTCGGAAAGAATCGGACGCACGTCGCGGTCGAAACGGATCGGCTCCTCCGCCCGGCCGACAACAGGCAGAATCAACATGCACGCGGTCATCCAACTAAGCTTCATGAGTTGTTCTCCTGCATTGCGAGTCGCCGGGCAACTGTTCCGGCCGAAGGCATACCACCTACCGGCGTATGCGTTAACCTGTTGAAATGGAACAGTGCTTTTCAGGCTCGCCGAACACTCCTTCACTGTGGCATCGATGCCGATCGTTGTCAAGCGCCCGGCGCGCCGATGAGCCGCCAGACCTCGGGATTAGCATCCTGCTTGTCAACCGGAACGCGGGCGAGGTTTCCCTCGCAGGCCGTTCAGAAACAGGGGCCTTACAGCCCCCGCTCGCCGGCATTGGTGCAACGGCGACGTATATTTGCCGGAAGCGCAATAGGCCCATTCGCCCAAGGTGTGGAACGTGCACGACATACCGGTTACCGCCGTCCTGACGATTGTCCTGCTGCTGCTTTGCGCGGGCATCTTCGCCATTGTATTCAAACGTCTGCGCTTCCCGTACACCATCGGTCTGGTGCTGGTGGGTCTGGGGCTGGGCGGGGCGGTGAGCCATCTTGAAGGCATGGCCTTCCTCGGGCAGCTTCACTTCACGCCGAATGTCGTGTTGTACGTTTTGCTGCCCACGCTGGTGTTCGAGGCATCGATCAATATGAACACTCGGCTGCTGTTGAAGAACCTGCTGCCCGTCCTGCTGCTGGCGGCGCCGGGGCTGGTGTTTGCTACGCTGCTGACCGGGGCGTTGGTCGGCTGGCTGACGCCCCTTTCCCTGGGCGCGGCCATGTTGTTCGGAGCGCTCATTTCCGCCACCGACCCGGTGGCCGTCATCGCCGTGTTCAAGGAGTTGGGGGCGCCGAAACGCCTGACGATGCTCGTCGACGGCGAAAGTCTCTTCAACGACGCCACGGCCATGGTCATGTTCAGCATCGTGCTGGGCCTGCTCACCGGCGGCGCGGTGCTCGGGGTTTCAACGATCGCGGGGGCCGGGGTGCAATTCATCCTGGTGTTCCTGGGCGGGGCGATAATCGGAGCGCTGGTGGGTTACGCGATCGTGCAGATCCTCGCTCTGGCTCACAACGACCCGCTCGTGGAAATCGCCTTCACGGCCGTCATCGCCTACATAGCGTTCATCCTCGCACAGTTCTACCTCGACCTGTCGGGTGTCATGGCCGTGGTGGCGGCCGGGCTGGTGGTCGGCCACTACGGCTCCACCCGGTTTTCGCCGGAAGTGAAGCAGTACCTCACGCACTTTTGGCAATTCGCCTGCTTTGCCGCCAACAGTTTCATCTTCCTGCTGCTGGGCCTGACGGAAAACTACTTGGCGCACGGGGTGGAACGGCTTTACCGCGTCGGTCTCGTGGTACTGGCGGCCGTCGCCGTCGTCATCGTGGTACGCGCCTTGCTCGTTTTCGGCTTCGTGCCGCTGATCAACCGGCTCATCCGACAACCGGTAATCGGCCGGGCGTATCAGACGATGATGTTCTGGGGTGGGCTGCGGGGCGCGCTGCCCGTGGCGCTGGCCATGAGCCTGACGCCCGCGCAGGTGGGCGGCGAGCTAAACCGAACCCTCATTGTCGATTGCACCCTGGGCGTCGTGCTGTTTACGCTGCTGGTTCAGGGGACCACAATCAGCCGGTTGATGACTTGGCTGAACCTCAACGCACTTTCGCCCGTCGAGAAGACGCTGCTGCGAAATACCGAGGTGGCGCTGAAACGGGAGGGCCTCAGCAAGGTGGAAACGCTCGCCCGGCAGTGGCCCGTTCTCGATACCCGGCCCGTCGAAGCCGTGGCGGCCGAGTATCGGCAGGCTGTCGAGCGGCTTTCAGGCACGCCGGCGCCGGCCGATGAGCCCACGGCGCCGCAGCGTATCAGTTCCGGGGTGCTGTGGATGCTGGTGCTCAATGAGGTGAACGCGGTGTGGCGGCGGCTTTTCGAGGAAGGATTCCTCCGGGAACACGTGTTGCGCGAGTTCGAGCACTACCTGGAAGCTTGCCGCGAGGAAGTCTTGCGCGGCGTTGTGCCGCCGTCCGCCGTGCGCCGGCCGGGCATCGAGCAGCGCGCGGTCGATCTCCTGCTGGCTCTGACGGAGCGGATTGGGGCGATGGAGAAATGGCGCAACTCGCTCCGCTTGGCGCGCGTCGAAATCGCCCATTCGACGGCCCTGGCTGCGGCTTCTTCGAACGAGCGGGTCGACGCGAACCTGCCACACCTGCGCCGCCTTTGCGATGCCCCCGACCACACGGTCGAGCAGTGCGCCGGCTGGGTTCGGCACTGGAGCGAGGAGGCGCTGGCCGACGTGGTACGCCTGACCGAGGCCAATCCGGCCATGGTCGTCGCGCTCGACAAGGCAACCGTCCGCCGCCTGGCCTTCGAAGCCGAACGCCGGAGCCTCGACGAGCTTGCCGAAAAGGGCGGAATTCCCGACCGCCTGGCGGTGGTGCTCCAAGACCGTCTCGCGCGCGACGCGCGGATGGCGCAGGGGGGTTGACACCGGCCGGCTTCTGCGGCAGAATCATGGACGGACCGACCCGGAACTGTTCCCAGGGG
>CAYPWB010000233.1:0-9826 GCA_964414315.1 uncultured Planctomycetaceae bacterium
CGGTCCCTATCTGCTGTGGGCGCTCGAAACTTGAGGAGGTTCTTCTTTAGTACGAGAGGATTTGGAAGGACGTCCCTCTGGTGTTCCAGTTGTCGCGCTAGCGGCACGGCAGGATAGCTAAGGACGGAAAGGATAAACGCTGAAAGCATATAAGCGTGAAGCCCGCTCCAAGATCAGGTTTCGTAAGCGCATCCGCGCGAAAGCCCCCTGGAAGACGACCAGGTTGATAGGCCGGATGTGTAAGCACGGTAATGTGTTCAGCTAACCGGTACTAACGGGCGAAAGCTTGGCCACATGTATCCAACGCTCCATCCATGAGCTTTCCGCCGCGCCCCGGGCAGTCCAGCCCGGCCAAGCGGCCGAAAGGAGCGCTCGATGAAAGAGCCCCGTTCCACCGGCAACGTGCCGTGGGCAACCGGGCTCGCCACTTGACCACAACCTGGCGTCGGGGCCTGAAAGACGGCCCCGTCGCCCCTTTCCGGCGACCAGTTCCGAAAGGTCACACCCGTTCCCATCCCGAACACGGTAGTTAAGCTTTCGGAGCCGATGGTAGTACTACAAGTGCGAGAGTAGGTGTTGCCGGATTTATTCCACGCCCCCGGGTTTCCTTGCGGAACCCGGGGGTATTTTTTTGCCCTCTCCCGCCGGCGAAGAGATCCCTCCGGTATCACGTCAACGCATTTAGACGGCAGCCCGCCGGCGCGTATAATGAAAGTTCAGTCCAGCCTCGCCCTCCCCACGCAGCGGCCGTGAAAGAATCTCCCTTCCAACTCGTCAGCCCCTACCAGCCCGCCGGCGATCAGCCGCAGGCCATCCGCTCGCTCGTCGAGGGCCTGCGCGAGGGGCGCGGGCATCAGGTGTTGATGGGCGTGACGGGCTCCGGCAAGACGTTCACCATGGCGAACGTCATCGAGGCGGTGGGCCGGCCGACGCTCGTGATGTCGCACAACAAGACGTTGGCCGCGCAGCTCTACTCCGAGTTCCGCGACTACTTCCCCCACAACGCCGTTCATTACTTCGTCAGCTACTACGATTACTACCAGCCGGAAGCCTACATTCCGCAGCGCGACATCTATATCGAGAAAGACGCTTCGATCAACACCGAAATCGACCGCCTGCGCCTGGCCGCCACCAGTGCCCTGGTCAGCCGCCGCGACGTGGTCATCGTGGCAAGCGTGTCGAGCATTTACGGCTTGGGTTCGCCGGAAGACTACCGGGCCATGATGGTAGCCTTGGAAGTCGGACAGATCGTCGACCGCGACCACGTGCTCAGCAAACTGGTCGATATTCAGTACGAGCGGCACGACGTCGAGTTTCAGCCGGGCCGTTTCCGCGTTCGCGGCGACTGCGTCGAGGTGTGGCCCAGCTACGAGCAATTCGCCTGCCGACTGGAGTTCTGGGGCGACGAGGTCGAACAGCTTTCGTTCATCAACCCCACCAGCGGCGAAGTGTTGGAGCGGCAGGAGCGGCTTTTCGTCTACCCGGCCAAGCATTTCGTCCTGCCCGAGGAACGCATCGAGGGGGCCGTGGCCGAAATCCGCAAGGAACTGGCCGACCGATTGGAGCAACTGAAGGGGCAGGGCAAATTGCTTGAGGCGCAGCGACTCAGCGCGCGAACCCGGTTCGATATCGAAATGTTGCAGGAGGTGGGGTACTGCCCGGGCATCGAGAATTACAGCCGGCCCCTTTCGGGCCGTCCACCCGGCGCGGCGCCCGACACGCTGTTCAGCTACTTCCCGGACGATTTCCTGCTGTTCGTCGACGAATCGCACGTGACGGTTCCGCAAATTCGCGGCATGTACCACGGCGACCACAACCGGAAGGTGAACCTGGTGGAGCATGGGTTCCGGTTGCCCAGCGCGCTGGACAACCGCCCGCTGCGGTTCGAGGAGTGGCTCGGGCGCATCAACCAGGCGGTCCACGTTTCGGCTACTCCGGCGGCGTGGGAAATCGAGCAGGCGGGCGGACGTGTGGTGGAGCAGGTGATTCGCCCCACCGGCCTGTTGGACCCCGAAATTGAGGTCGCCCCCGCCCGAACCCAGGTGCCGCACCTGACCGAACAAATCCGCCGGCGGGCTGCGGTCGGCGAGCGCGTGCTCGTGACCACGCTCACCAAACGCCTGGCCGAGGACCTCGCGGCCTACTTCGACAAACAGGACGTGCGGTGCAAGTGGCTGCACAGCGATCTGGACGCCTTCGAACGTGTCGAGCTGCTGCGCGACCTGCGCCAAGGCGAATTCGACGTGCTGGTGGGCGTGAACCTGCTTCGCGAAGGACTCGACCTGCCCGAGGTGTCGCTGGTGGCCATTCTCGACGCCGACAAGGAGGGCTTCCTGCGCAGCGAAACCTCGCTCATGCAGACGATCGGCCGCAGCGCCCGAAATGTGAACGCCAAGGTGATCCTGTACGCCGACCGCGTAACCGACTCCATGCAGCGCGCGATCGAGGAAACCGCGCGTCGGCGGACCCTGCAGGCGCAGTACAACCAGGAGCACGGCATCACGCCGGCGACGATCCGCAAGAGCATCCGCGCCGGCATCGAGGCCGAGGCGACCGCCCACCAACGCGCGAATGCGGCGGTGGGGCGGAAGGACCCGTCGCAGTACATCACCGAGGAGTACCTGAGCGAATTGGAGGCCGAGATGCATGCCGCGGCCGAGGCACTCGAGTTCGAGCGAGCCGCGGCGCTTCGCGACCGTATCGAGCAAATGCGGAAGCAAATGGGCAAGGCCGTCGACGAGGCCGACCTTGAGCACGCCACGCGGCAAAGCCGCGGCCGACGACGCAAACACGGAGCGCGGGGCGAAACACCCAGCACGGTTCCTCGACCCAAGAGGTCGGTGTAAGAGGCTTTCCGAAAACTCCCCTCTTCCGGAGGAAGAGGGGAAGTGGGCACGAACCTGCCCAAATAGCCTCTGAGCGTGTGAGGGCGCGTTGGAACCTCAAGAAATGCGGAAGGGGCCCCGGAGGACCCCTTCCCTGATCCGAAGGCCGCATTGCGAAGGGCAGCCGATCGGCAGCGCCTGCCACGGCCGCGGGCGTTCTTCTCAGGAAGAGCCCGCAGACGAGGCGGCGTCGGCGTGACTATTCAACGGGGGATTCCTCGGGCGCGGCCGGTGCTTCTTCGCCACCTTCCGTCTCGCCGCCTTCCGTTTCGCCGCCTTCCGTTTCGCCACCTTCCGTTTCGCCACCATCTTGCTCAGCGGGGGGCGTGGTCGGCGTTTGGGCGGGCTCGGTGCAGCCTACCGAAAATACGCACAGACTGAACAGCATCAAAAACAGAGCGAAGTACCTCATTGTGACCACCTTTCGGGTTTTGAGGGGTGCTTCAGAAACGAACCGACAGCGCCAATCGCAATGCCGGCAAATACCGATGTCCGCAATTGGGGAAACGGAACACCGCCTCCCCAACTTTGTAGACTCCGGGTCCTGTGTTTTTATTCCCGAGTTTCTAAAATATACACCAGTTCGGAAATCGGGCGGGAATATTTTCCAGCAAAACTGTCTCTAAGAGAGGGGACGGCTGCGGCCGACGAAAGTCACCCTATGGATATTGCCCAGCTCGTTGCCGAGTTTCACGCACCGGTATACCGATACGCCTATCGGCTCACCGGCTCGATCCCCGACGCCGAGGACCTGACCCAGCAAGTATTCTTGGCGGCGCAGCGGAAACTGGGGCAATTGCGTGAGGAGGAAAAGGCGAGAGGATGGCTTTTCGCCATTCTCCGCAACCACTTCCTGAAAGAGTGCCGGAAGGATCAGCCGACCCCCGCCACCGAACTGAAGTTGGATATTGATAGCGTCCCCCAAGAAGTCGGGGAAAGTGAGGTCGACCAGGAGCGGCTTCAGGCCGCCCTCGATGCTCTGCCCGACGTATACCGTGTGGTAGTTGTCATGTTTTACTACGAACAACTCAGCTATCGCGAAATGGCGGAGGCTTTGGACGTTCCGATCGGCACCATCATGAGCCGGCTGGCCCGGGCGAAGGGGCAGTTGCGTTCGCAGCTTCTGAGCAAGGAGAGCGCGGAAGACGAAACGGCCGGGCAGGCGGCTTCGCCTGTCACCGTCCATTCGGAAGGAAGGCAGAGATAAGATGATGGGCAGCGACCCCGCGAACGACGACCGAGTGATCGAGGCCCTGGAGGCGTGTCGTCCGGGCACCGACGATGCCGCCTTGCCCGAGTTGCGGCTCGAGGCGGCCCTGGGCTCCGACGCGAACCTCCGCGAACTGCACAATCGGCTGCAGCGTACCGACGCGCGGCTGGTTGCCGCCTTCGGCGAGATCCCGGTTCCGGAGGACCTGGAGCAGCGCATCTTGGCTCGTCTGGAGGCTGAATCGACGGGCCGGGTGGGGGTGGCGTCCCGCCGGGGAGGCCGCCGTTGGATTGCGGCATCGGCGGTTGTGGCCGTTGCCGCGTCGCTATTGGCGGCCTTCTGGCTGGGATGGCCTACCACGCAGCCGCGCGACGAAGCCGGAGTGCTTGCGGCGGTTGTCCAGCAATTTGCGGTGGAAGCCCGGTCGGAGCGGCTCGGGGGTCGGCTCGTTTCCGAAACCCCGCCGCCGGACCGTTTCCCCATGAGCCGGGCGGTTGCCCGCGTGCCGGAGCTACGCTGGCGGGTGGTTCGCGGGTTGCTGGGGCGTCAGGCGGTGGCCTACGATTTTCCCTCCGCCGAGGGCCGCGATGCAAGCCTGTACGTGATGGCCGCGGGCGATTCGGAAATTACCCGCACCCGTCCGGCCACGCATCCAATTCAGTCGACCGGCGGGGTTTGTGCTTCCGCTTGGAAGGAGGGCGATCGGCTGTACGTGCTGGTGGTACGCGGCGATGTTCGAGACTACCGTCGCCTGATCTATGCGCCCAGCGGTCCGCTGACCTAGGGCCCGCTGTCTCTTTGCCAGCCGCTCGGGGAGGCGCGCCGATCGTCACAATCGGCAGAATCACCCTCATCCGAACCGCCCTTGCAAACCGAATCTCTTAATAGCCCTATCTCGACTGGCGCGTTCGTTCGGTTCCTTGGGAGGGTCCGGGCGAACGCTGAAGTTCTGCGGGGCTGTCGATACGCGTGTGCATCGGCCGACGGCTGCACGATCGTGGTGGAGCCGCGGAGCGTTTGCCCGGGGGGGCGAAATGTCTTTCCGGCCGCGGGAACGGGAGCGGCTCGGTCCGAACCGTTGCACCAAGGTGAGCTGCGGCTTTTCAACAAGGGGGATCTCGATGAGAAAATTGTTCATTTGTGCGTGCCTGACGGCCGCGCTGGCGCCGGCGATGGTCCGGGCCGAGGGGGTGGAGCCGATTCGATCGGAAACGCGCATTGCCGTGGGGGAACTCCAGCCCACGCCGGAAATGTGGTTCTACGAGCAATACCGGCAGCAGTACCACGACCCGGCGGTGGCGGTGCGTCAGAAGGCTGAGCAGCGCGCGGCCCAACGGCAGAACCGATTGGCGGCCATGCGATGGTTCGGATTATCGAACAGCCGTCCTCAAGCCGCCACCGATCCGTTCCACGGCGACTATTCGCCCAAGTGGACCTCGAATAATCTCCATTATCCGGGTCGCTGGATGGGGCGGGGCGCGCCGTTGGTGGTGATCCGGCCCGAGGGGGCGACCTCGCGGTAACAAGCCCTTACGCCTTCCGGAACTCGCTGCGAAACACTTCGGCGCGATGCTGCCGCATGCGGCGTTCGAAGTGGGTTCGGTAGTCCAAGTCGTGTTCGGCGGACCTCTCCTCGACAGGGCGGGGTCCGTCGAGCCCGGCACACGTGGCGAGAATCTCCAGCGACGCCTCGAAATACTCGGCCACGTCGGTCCAGAAGTGGAGCACGCCGCCCGGTTCGAGTACGCGCTCGACGTCGCGCACGAACGAATCGCGCATCACGCGCCGCTTACGGTGCCGCATCTTCCACCACGGATCGGGGAAATAGACGTGCACGGCGGCGACGGATTCGTCGGGCAGCCACTCAGCGAACAGGCGGAGGGCGTCGCCTGCGATCACTTTGGCATTCGTGAGTTCGCGTTTGGCAAGTCCGGCGGCTGTGAACCGGGCGTATTTGCGAACCACCTCGCAGCCGAGGAAGCATCGCTCGGGCTGGGCGGCGGCGGCGGAACGCAGGAAGAGCCCCTTGCCCGAACCCACCTCGACTTCCCAGGGCGCCTCGCGGCCGAAAACCTCGGCGGCGGTCGCCGGGCGCGGCAACGCATCGAGTTCGAGCAACCACCCGTCGAGGTTGAGATTCGGGTCGATTCTTCGGAGCGCGCGACGGCCCATGGAAAACTTCCTACCATCCGGAATCGCTTTGCCGCGCAGGCTTCGACCCGCCGACCAGAGTGGCGAACAAGGGCATCAGGACCATTCCGGCCACGAATCCGCCCACGTGGGCCCACCAGGCAACCCCATGCGCTTGGCCCGCTTGCAGCGCCTCATGCCCGGCAAGAAGCTGGCCCAGGAACCACACCCCCAGGACGACCACCGCCGGCACACTCACCACCGTGATGAAGATGAACAGGAACACGAGGGTGTGTACGCGGGCCCACGGCCATGTGACGAAATAGGCGCCCAGCACGGCGGCTACGGCCCCACTGGCGCCGATGACCGGCGTGGTGGCGGTCGGGTCGGTCAGCCAATGGCAACAGGCGGCCAGCAATCCTCCCACCAGATAGAGCACGGTGAACAGCACCGGCCCGAGCCGGTCCTCGACGTTGTTGCCGAACAGCCAGAGAAACCACATGTTGCCCAACAGGTGCCACAGCCCGGCGTGAAGGAACATGCTGGTGAACAGCGACAGGAGGATTTCCCGCGGCTCGGGCGGCAGCACGACTTGTTTCGCCGGAATGCCCCGGCCGAAGGCATCGCGTGAGGCCGGCGCGAACGGCACGGCAATCGGTTCCGGTTCGGCGAGTTGCTCGATTCGGGCGGGGATGAATCCGCGTACCAAATTGAGTTGCCGGCGCTGGGTGGGCTCGAGCTGAGCCACGTACAGAAAGACCAGTACGTTCAGCCCGATGAGGCCGAAAGTGACCACCGGCGTGCGTTCGGTGGGGTTCTCGTCGTGGAAGGGGAAGAACATGGCGTGGGCTCACGCACTGTCGGCCGTCAGCAAGTCGACCGGGAGGCTCATTCCCTTGACAATTCCTTCACAAACGAGGTTGTGGCCGACGAAGCACTGGAACTCGGAGGTCATGATCTGTCGCCGATGTTTCAGCAACTTCGCGACGACGACGAAACGCTCCTTGGGACGGACAACGCCTCGGAACCGGACGTCTTCCAGGCCGGCGAAGCCCACCATACCCTCCAGCAGATCGTGCTTCTTGCAATAGTACCCGGCCACCTGGGCGGCGGCCTCGCACATGATGACGCCGGGCATCAGGGGCATGCCCGGCATGTGGCCCCTTGCCCAGAACTCGTCGGGAGCCAGGTCCTTATACCCGACCACAATATGCCGCTTCGTGTCTTCGTGGCAAATGGCCGTGAGTTGCTCCATTTCGAAGCGTTGCGGATTGTATCGGCGGATTTCTTCGATGTCGGCGACTACGTGGTCGAGGTCGTACTCGGCGAAGTCGAGGATCAGCGGTTTCTTGGCCACGCCCGACTCCTTATCGGTTGAGGGTGCCTGGATCATCCGCCTCGGCCGGCTGGAGCGAACCGCTCCGCGCCCTGGCAAGCGAGGCACGAGGGAGGTATCGGACTGTTGCCCGGCTCAGGTGCGGACGACTTGCCGCTTGCGCTTACGCGCCTGGCTGTTGGCGGGACGCTTACCGTGGTTGGCTTTCTTGATTTTGCGCTGTGGTTTCGCCATGGTTTTTGTGCAGGCGGCTTTTCGCCGCTCCAAAAGGCTGGTTGTTGCTGGAATTCCGTCGTGAACCTACGCCATCCCCGGCGAACCGAGGGCGGAGTTGGGCCTCCGGAGGTATTCGGTAGACAATCGTGCCGGAAATTACCGGAAACTCATAGTGTAACAGGCCCGGGCTCGGTAGGGAAGGGGTTTGCCGATTGGCAACGGTTCGGTGAGTGCCGGTCCGAAAGCCGCATGGCTCCGCTCGTGGGGGGGGTGGAAGGCAGCGTGGAGGACCTACTTCGGCTCCAATCGCGAGGGCTCGGTCCCTCGGGGGGCTCCGTAGTGCGGGACGGCAGGGCGGGTGGTGCCCGGATGATGGCCCGGCTCCCGACGCACGATCCGCCGAGCGGTCGACTGCGAGGGCGGGGTCTCTTCATCCACCTCATCCGGATGATTCTGGCGCATCCAGGTGAGCAAGGCGGGCAGAATGACCAGTGACGAGAACAGACAGCAGCACACCCCAATGGTCAGCACGCGGCCGAGGCTTTGGAGGCCCCGGTGGCTGGCAATCATCAGGCTGCCGAACCCCACCATCGTGGTTAGCGAGGTGATCAGTACCGCGCTGGCCGTCGAGGAACTGAGCCGGTATCGACCTTTCTGCAGGCGGAAGTCGTGCACCACATGCACGCCGTCGTCGATGCCGATTCCGAGAATGAGCGGCAGCACGATCATGTTCGCCGGATTCAGCGCAATGTCCAGATAGCCGAGCAGGCCGAATAGTTGCAGCATCCCCAGTCCGACCGGCAGCATGGCCAGCAGGGTGTACCGCAAGCTGCGGAAGTCGAAATACAAGATGACCATCACGGCGGCCAGGGCGTACCAGGCCGCCTGCTCGTAGCTGCGTTTCATTTGGCGGGAAGCCTCGTAAGTTTGCAACGGATTGCCCGTCGCCCGGGGATCGACCGCCCGCACCTCGCCGACGAACCGTCGCATGGCTTCCATATCCCAAATGTCGCCTCGGGCGTAGATTTTCAGCAGGTAACGGCCGTCCTGGCCCACGAAACGGGTGACCAATCCCTGGGGCAGGTCGGCCAGTTGCGGCGGCTCGGGGTTGGCAATGGTCCGCAAGATGTGCAGACGGCTGAGCAGGTCGCCGGCCATGCGCTGCTGGTATTCGGTGAGCCGCTCGTAACACTCGGCCAAGGGCGTGCGCCGCAGCATGTCGCGAATATGTTCAAGCTGCCGTTGGGTGCGCAGCATGCGCGCGTCGCCGGCCAAGGTTTCCTGCATGCGTGCCAGCGAGCGGCCGAGTTCGGCGGGCGGATCGACC
The DNA here is from genome assembly GCA_964414315.1 of uncultured Planctomycetaceae bacterium. GTDB lineage: Bacteria > Planctomycetota > Planctomycetia > Pirellulales > Thermoguttaceae > PWXP01. The sequence goes on from CAYPWB010000233.1 coordinate 9,105, forward strand.
GGAATGCGTGGCGGCCGTTCGGGTAGCCCGGCCAAACGTTCGTGAATTCGGGCGATCACCGGGTGCTTGTCCTCGTCGTCGGCGGGAAAGAACCGCGCCAGGCTCTCCACCCGTTCCACCGACGGTTGGCGCTCGAACGCCTCCTTCAGGCGCCGGCCGTGCTCCGGGCTCTCCGCGATCGACAGCGCGTACCAGACGCTCCGGTTGCTTTCGCTGAGCAGCCGTTTTTCGAGTTCGATGCTTTCGAGTCCCTCGGGCTGCAGGTTCAGCAGGTTGTGGTCGTACCAGAGGCGGCCGATGCCCGAGCCCATCGCCGCGCTCGCGGCCACCGTCATCAGCAGCAACAGCCGGGGGCGTCGGAAGATGGGCGCCATCCAACTGTGCAGGTCGAGGGGGACCGGCAGCGGCTTGTAGCCCCGGTGCTGGTCGCTCAGATAAATCATGGCCGGGAGCAGGGTGAGGGCGGCCAGCAGGCAAAGCAGGATGCCGCCGCCGGCGATGATGCCTAACTCGGCAACGCCCTTGAAATCGGTCACGCCCGCCATGAAGAACGCGATGGCGGTGGTGACTCCGCCCGTCACGATGCCCGGTCCCACGCCGCGGGTCGTTTGCAGCAGCGATTCGCGGCAGTTCCGAAGGTCGCAATGCAGTTGCAGATACCGCGCGGTGTAGTGGATGCCGAAATCGACGCCGAGCCCGATCAGGATCACTCCGAACGCCAT
>CAYPWB010000234.1:0-9823 GCA_964414315.1 uncultured Planctomycetaceae bacterium
CAAATCGGACCTGTCCCGTTCTCTCCGCCGTCGGCGCCATTATGAAACGCGGGCTGTCGGGTGTCAATCGATCGGCGGCACAGATGGATGAACCCGGCCGCTCGACATCGCGAGGCCGGATAACCCCCGGCGATCGCTCACCCGGGGCCGCCCCGTCCGACTTCCCCGAATTCCGGCCGACATTAGAAGCAGCTTTTCTCGCTACTTCGGATTGCCCGTAATGGTGCCCAACGGCGTGCCGTCGTCGGTTTGGACGACGCGCACCTCGCCTTGGAAGTCGCCGGCGACGACGCGGGCGGCGTCGTGGGTGAAGACGATTTCCAGGGGAAGGTCGTCCATCGTGCCGAGGGTGCGCACCGGCTGGCCGCCGGCGTCCCAGAGCTTCAGTTGCCGGTCACGGCCGGCCGATACGAACCGGCCGTCGCGGGCGACGTCGATCGCGGTCACCCCGCCCGAGTGCGCGTTGATGCTGCGAAGAAGTTTGCCCTCGACAATATCCCACAGCTTGATCGTGCCGTCCTCGCTGGCGGTGGCCAGCAGGTTCGAGTCGGCCCGCCAGCTCATGGCGGTCACCGCGGCCTTGTGCTCGGCCAGGTTAAGGAACTCGTTGGCCGAGTGGGCTTCCCACACGTGCACGCCGCCGGCGCGGTCGGCCGATGCCAGCAGGATGCCGTCGGGGCTGAACTGCGCGGCGAGGACCCAGTCGGTGTGCTTGCGGATTTCGAACTTCATCGAGCCGTCCTCGACGGCGAACACGCGCACCAGGCGTTCGGGGCCGCCCAACGCGATGTGTCGCTGGCCGGCGTCGATGTCGGCGCCCAGGACGGTGTCGAGTTCATCGCCCGCGGCAAACACGCGTTTGCCGGTGCGCACATCGTACACGGCCACCTTGCCCAGCTTGGCGGCGTGCCCGCCGCCGGCCAGCAGTAGCGCCCCGGAGCGGCTGAACCGCAGCACCTGGGGAACGCCCTCCGGGAAGGGCAGGATGCCCAGCAGTTCGAGCGACCCAGCATGGTACAGCACGATTTGCCGCTGGCCGGCCACGGCCACTACCGGCGCCCAGGGGCTGGAGGCCAGTGCGGTGACGGCCCCGGCGCGGGGCGCGGCCACCACGGGTTCGGCGCCGAGTCCTTCCGGCATGGCGGCCGGTCCGTCCGGCTTCCCGCTTACGGTCACGCTCAGATCGACGGTGGGACCCTTCTTCGGGGTGAACTCGGAATCGGCGTCCTTCAGTGCTCCGCCGGCAATCCAGCTTTCGAGCACGGCGAGTTTCACCTCGGGCAGCTTCGGCTGGTTCAGCGGCATGAAGGGCTCCTCCTCACGGCTCACCAGCCGCCACAGATACGAGCCGCCCGGGTTGCCGGGCTCGACCGCCGCCCCGGCCGCTCCGCCGCGCATCAGGGTTTCGTAGCTGTCCAGCGCCAAGTCGTTCTGCGCCCGGTTGCGGTTGTGGCAACTGAAGCAGTGCTCGCGGAGGATCGGCTGCGCGTGTTCGACGTAGGTGATTTTGGGTTTCGGCGGTTCCTTGGGTGCCCCCTTTTCGATCCACAGCCGGAGGACGGCCAGTTTGGCCTCGGGCAGCTTGTCCTGGGCAGGCGGCATGACGGGCTCTTCGTCGTGGTTGACCAGGAGCCACAGGTACGACTCGTCGAGCCTGCCCGGCTCGATCGCCCGACCACCCGCTCCGCCCTTCATCACGGCCTCGAAACTATCGAGCGCCAGGTCGTTCGACGCCCGATTTTGGTTATGGCACACGACGCAGTGCTGGCGCAGGATGGGTTGCACGTGCTCGACGAAGCCGGGCACCTCGGGCAGGTCGGCCCGGGCAACGCCGGCCAGGACGGCGAGAACCGCGGCGGAAAGCAAAGCGGTGGAAGCGGCGCGCATGGCAACGTCTCTCAATCTTGACGGCTAGTGGTTGAACAGAAACTCTTGCGAGTTCAAGACGGCCCAGAACACGTCTTCCAGGGCGGCCTGCGTGTTGTCGGCCTCGGCCACGGCGGCCAGCAGCGCCGCACGTTCCTGTTCGCCGGGCGGCCGGCACAGGCAGCGGCGGTAGAGTTGCTCGACGACTTGCTCGGGCGTATTGCCCGCCTCCAGCAGCCGCTTGACCACGCCGCCCTGGACGACCTTCCCCGCTACGGTGTCTCCGTTGAGCAGGTGCAAGGCTTGCGACAGGGTCGGTTCGGTCTTGACGTCGCAGGCGCACACCGTTTCGCGCGGCGAGCGGCCGAACGTGGTCAGGAAGTAGTTCGTCGTGGCGCCGTCGGCAATTTGCACGGCCCGGGCGCCCAGCGGCAGGCCGCGGAACTTGTCGCGCGTTTCGGTTACCTGGCTGATGCTGTCCAGGAGGATTTCGGCGCGCAGCCGGCGCACCCTCGCCCGGGCGAAGTTGCGTTGGTCCTCCCGGTTGCTCTCGTTTGCCTGCGTGCTGCGCTGGTACGCGTTGGACCGGCAGATATCGCGCACCAGGCGTTTCAGGTCGTAATCGTACTCGACCAGTTTGCGGCCGAGCGCTTCGTACAACTGCGGATTGCTGGGCGGATTGCTGATACGCACGTCGTCGATCGGTTCGACGATGCCCAAGCCGAAGAAGTGCGTCCACACGCGGTTGGCGATGGCGGGGGCGAAGTACGGGTTGTCGGGGGCGGTGAGCCACTCGGCCAGCACGGCGCGGCGGTCCTCGCCCGGGGCCACCTCGGGCCGGTCGCCGCCGAGGAACTTCACCGGCACCACGCGGTTCCCCACCGGGTGGCGTACCTCGCCGCCGCCCCGGTCGAAGATGATCTGCTCGCGGTAATCCTCGCCCGGCTTGCGCCCGATCTGTGCGAAGAAGCCGGCGAACGCGTAGTAGTCGTCCATGGTCCAGCGGTCAAACGGGTGGTTGTGGCACTGGGCGCACTGCATGCGAATGCCCAGGAGCGATTGGGCCACGTTTTCGGCCGTCTTGAGCGTATCGTTCTCCACCTGGTAGAAGTTCGTCGCCGGCGCGCTGAACGTGCCGCCGGTCGACGCCAGCAGCTCCCGCACCATGTCGTCGAGCGGCACGTTGTCGGCAATATTCCGGTTCAGCCAATCCCAGTACAGGAACATCGACTTGTAGCTGAGCTGGTTCGTCGACCGCATCATGAGCATCTCGGCGAACTGCATCGCCCAAATCTCCGAGAACTCCTTGCTTTCCAGCAGGCGGTCGATCACGGCGTCGCGCTTCGCCGGCGAGGCGTCGGCTAGGAACTGCTCCTGTTCCTCGATGGTCGGCATGCGGCCGACGATATCGAGCGTGACGCGCCGCAGGAAGACCTCGTCGGAGCATAGCGGGCTGGGCAGCATGCGAATCTTGCGCAGCTTCTCGTCGATCAGTTCGTCGATGTAGTTGGCCGGCTGTTCGTCGGACGGCGAGTACGCCGACCCCGCCGCCAGCACGAGCACCTGGCTGCCGACCGTTTCGGTATCGAGCCGGGCAAGCAGGAACGCTTCGCCCCGCTTCGCCGCCCGAACCATGCCGGTCGAATCGATCTCGGCCGAGTTGTCGTTGTTCGAGAGGAACGCGGCCAGGTGGGTTACGTCGCGGTCGGTGCCGTCGGAGTAGACCGCCCGGGCGACCATCTGCTGCCCCGCGTCCGGACCTTCGAGCACGATTTCCGGCGGGAACAGTTCGAGCCGCTCGAGCGAAGCCACCTCGCCCGAGTCGGCCGGGGCGCCCGCCTCGATCCACCGAAGCAGCGTGCGGTAGTATTCGGAATCGACGTCGAACCGCTTCCCGCCCGTGTGCGGCACACTTCCCACCGCCTTCTCCAGCAGCAGGCTCTCGGCCGGCACGGCCAGGTTCAGTCGCCGCGAGGGCATTTCGCGCGTCAAACGGAAGTGATCGCTCTCGGGATCGAAGCCGAACAACGACAGCAGGAACCCGTCCTGCCCGCGGGCCGAACCGTGGCACGCCCCCGTATTGCACCCGCCGCGCATGAACACGGGCATGACGTCGAGTTGGAAGCTGATGGGCCGGTCGGTTCCGGCATCGGCCACCCGGACCGGTACCGACACTTCATGGCCCGCATGCTCCACGCGTAGCGTCGTTTGGCCGTCGGCCACGGGGAGCAGCGTGCGTCCATCGAGCCGAACAACGGCGGCATCGGCCGGCGAGGCCGCGGCCTCGGAGGTCACGTCGAGCGTAACGCCGTCGGCCCGCGTGGCCACGACGATGTACGCCTGGCGGTCCGACGCCGTGCTCAGATTGATATCCGGCGGATAGACGTCGATCCTCGACACCTCCGCCGTCCGCGCGCCGGCGGCCGCAAACAGCAACAGGGCCGCGGGCAGCAACCACCGGACAGTAGCGGCGATGGTCCGATCACAACGATGGGTTGGCATGCTCGGTCACTCCTTTCCGCCGGCCGCGCGCTCGAGGCGCAGTTGTTCGAGGCGGCTTAGCGGTTTTTCGCTGGGTGTTTCGGGTTTTGGTTCGGGCTCGGCTTCCGGTTCGGTTGCGGGTTTCGGCGGCGGACGCAAGATCTGAAGCTCGCCGCCGCCAATCACATGCGTAACCGGCTCGCCCTCGACGGTCACCACCGCCTGGCAAACGAGCGTCTTATGCTGGCCCACCGGCGATTGCTCGGTCGTGGCGATGGGGAACACCACCTGCGCGACGTCGGCCGCGATTTCACGCGGCTCGGTGCTCACGTGCGGGGGCAGTCCGCGCAGTTCAATTTGCGCGGCGCCGTCGAACGCCGTGGCGACCGTCACCTCCACGGCGAGGTCGAGGGAGGCCCCGCGCTCGACGGCGGCCTTGGGAAACGCAAGCTTCAGCATCGGCTCGCTCACCTGCAACGGCGTGAGTGCCGACGATACCGTCACCCGGCCGCCGTCCACCGTGGCGTCGGCCATGACGGCGATCGGCCAGGTGCCCACCTTCGCCGTGCCGGAAGCCGTCAGCGGCAGAACCGCATCCGTTTGCCCCTCGGGAATGGTCACCGACGTGGGCGACGACAGGCCCGACGGATGGTACAGCATGGCCAGCGTGATGGGCGCCGTGAACCCCTCGGTTCGGGCGGCCTGTACCTTCAGTTCCATCGATCCGTCTTGGACGAGAGGCGCCTTGGGCGGGACGACTTCAATGGAAAACGGCGCGGCCTCGGTCACCGCCGCGGCCATTCGGTCGGTGTACTGGTTCCACACCTCGCGATTGTTCCGGCCGCGCACCATCGACGTGCGCTGCCGCAGCCGGCCCTCGACGGCAACTCCCTCGCCCGGGCGCCGGCCCACCAGATCGACCAGGACCCCGGCCAGGGGCGCGTCGGGCGAGGCCGAGAGCAACAAGGGCACGTCGACCTCGTCGGCGGCAATCGGCAGCACTTCGGCCGAAATGCCCGGTGGCAATCCCTCAAGCTCCATTTCGACCTCGCCGCTGAAGTCGTCGCGCTGCGCCCGCACCAGCACAGCCAGGCGGTTGCCCTGCGGCACCGGCGCGGTGACGTCGACAAACGCGGTGCGCTCGACCAGGCTGAGCGACAGTTCGGGCTCGACGGGCGTTGCCTCGACCCGGTAGACGAACTCCGGCCCGCCGCGGCGAAGGTGGTCGCGCACGGTAATGACGTACTGACCGTCGTCGGGCACGCGCAGGCGGGCATAGCTGTCCGGCCCGCCGCTGTCGTCGTTGCTCGCCACGCTGCCGCCGCCCAGCTTCGCTACATCGAGCACCGAGTCGACCGGCGAGCGGAGCGCCCGGGCGTACACGCGCACGTCGAACACGTCGCCCTGTTTGGCCGGGAACACGAACCGGTCGACGTCGCCCGGCTCGGCCAGAACGCCGTTCATCGCGGCCGGCGCCTCAAGGGGCGTGGCCTGATCGGGCGCGTTGTTCGGCTCGACCTCCAGCACGTTCGGCAGATCGACGGCTCGGAACGGATACGGCCAAGGGCTGATGCCCTTCTCGCCGAGCGCGAACAGCGGAAACTCCTCCTCCGCCGATTCCGGCAGGGTGAGTTGCAGGGTCGACTCGCCCTGCACGTCGGCCAGCCACGTCACTTCGAGCGATTCGCCCGGCCGGCCGCCCGCGGGGTACACGGCCATCGGGCGCGGAAACTCGCCCACGTGCAACAGGTACCGCGAAAGGCCCGAGCCGCCGTACGCGCTTTCGCGCACTTCGACGATGTATCGGCCGTCGGCGGGCGCGACAATCGAGCAGGTTGCGTCCTGCCATACCAGCGGCGTGTCGTCGGATGCGGCCAGCACGAAACGGTCCTCGTTCAGGATGGCCAGGTAGGGGTCGAAGAACGTGAGTCCCAACCGAATGGCCTCGACCTCGACCGTGATGCGCTGCCCCTCCTTGGCCTCAACCGCGAAATAGTCGACGTCCTCGTTCTGAACGACCCCGTGGACCGTCGTGCCGAGCGCAATCGGCTGCGGCTGGTCGAAATCGTTGTTCGGCTCGGCCTCCTCGACCACCGGCAGCGCCGCCACGCTCAGGGTCATCAGGTTCGAAATGCCCGAGGCGGTGCGAATGCGAAACGCGTGGGCGCCGAGCCGGCACTCGGGCTCCGGGGCGAGCCGGGCGATGCAGACGTTCGCGTTGCTTTCGTCCGGCGCGACCGACACCACGCGGATGCCCGGCTCGTAAAACAGAAGCTCGGCGGCGTCGGAGAGCCGGGCGCCGACCAGCCGAACTTCGGTTTCGATACCGCGCTGGACGCCGGGCGGCACCATTTGCTGAAGCTGCGGATCGGCGCCCAACAGCGGCACGGCCAACAGAAGCAATAGCGGATTCATGGCGGGTTCCTCAACCGGTATGCGGTGATATGCGGCAGGGGGAAAACGGGACAGGTCCGATTTGTGCGAAGCACCCTTCGGGCCGTTCCGGCAAATCGGACCTGTCCCGCTTTCCCCCTGCCGACGGACGCTGCGCTACGCGAGCAGTTCCTCGCGCACCGTGCCGCCCTTGACGATGTCGATCGGCCGATCGCCCGGCGCGAGCAGCTTCTTCTCGAAGTCGACGCCCATCAGGTGGTACATCGTGGCGAACAGGTCTTCCGGCGAGAGGGGATCGTTTTCGACGTCGGCCGCCGTGGCCGACGACGCGCCGTAAACCTGCCCCCGGCGAATCCCCCCGCCCGCCAGCATGATGCTGAACACGCGAGGCCAGTGGTCCCGGCCGGCGTCGGAGTTGATCCGGGGGGTGCGTCCGAACTCGGTCGACAGCACGACCAGGGTCGTTTCCAGCAGGCCGGTTTGGTCCAAGTCGTTGATCAGCGCAGCCAAGGCGTGGTCCAGGTCGGGCGCCAGGCGGCGCGTACTGCCGAGAATATCACGGTGGAAGTCCCAGCCACCGTAGGTCATCGTTACCAGACGCACGCCGGCGGCGAGCAGGCGCCGGCCCAGGAGCATCCGCTGCCCCGCCTGATTGCGGCCGTACGCGTCGCGCACGACCTCGGGCTCGGCGTCGATATTGAACGCCTCGCGGGCTTCCGGCGACCGGAGCAACTGGTACGCCCGCTGGTAAAACGAGTCCATCGCGTCGAGCGCGTCGGCGTTCTCCCTGCCCGCAAAGTGTTCGTTCACTGCGTCGAGCATGCTGCGCCGGCGGGCAAACCGGTCCTCATCCACACCGCTGGGCAACGCCAGATCGCGCACCTTGAACCCGCCGCTTGCCGGGTCGGAACCCAAGTTGAACGGACCGTACGCCGAACTGAGGTAGCCGGTGCCCGCAAACGGGTCGGGCTGATTCGGAACGCATACGTAGGGCGGCAGATCGTTCCGCGTGCCCAATTCGTGGCTCACGATGCTGCCCATGCTGGGGTACACGAGCGACGGGCTGGGCTTGTAGCCGGTGAACATATTGTGCGTGCCGCGCTCGTGCGCCGCTTCACCGTGCGACATCGAACGCACGACCGTCATCTTGTCGGCCACGCCGGCGATCTTCGGAATTGTCTCACAAAATTGCACCCCCGGCAGCTTCGTCTTCACCACCCCGAACGACCCGCGGTACTCCAAGGGCGCCAGAGGTTTCGGGTCGAACGATTCCTGGTGGGCCATGCCGCCGGGCAGGAAGATGTGGAGCACACGCTGCGCTTTCGGCGTGGACACTTTCGCAGCCCCGCCCGGCGCGTCGTCGGCCACTGCTTGCAACCGGAACAGATCGCCCAAGGAAAGGCCCAAGGCCCCCAAGGCCCCGACGGTGAGAAAATCGCGACGGCTCGAACGCCGCGACAACGGACTGCCCGCGCAACAGCTCTTGCGCATACTCCACCTCCTTCGTCCTTTGACCGTCGCGAAGACACGCGAGGCAGGTCCAATTCTCCGGAACGGCCCAAGGGGTGCTTCGCACACATTGGACTTTCCCGGTCTTTCCCTGAACCGGTTTCCCCCGCGAACAGTACAAACGGAATTGTGGTGCGGAAGCGAGATCGCTTCACTCGTTATGGAACCCCGTCGCCGTAGCAACGGGAGATGCGCTAGGCAGGGCTCTCAGGCAGCGGTCCCGAATCGGCTGGAAGACTCGTTTGCATTCGGACCGGTCATTGGAGTGTTTGCTTGTGCCATGCGACTGGTCGCGGGCACACAAGCACTTCCGATCAATGGTAGCAAATAGTTTTAAGAAGGCAAGAGGCCGGCGCGTCCGGGGCTCCGGACAACACAGCTCGTACCGACTTCGCGCCAACCGGCGATTATTCGCAACAATTTATGCCGCAAGCACAGGGTGGCGGGGCCGCCAACCAATGCGAGCTTCCGCTCGAAGGCAAGGCAAGACGGCGTGACAAGTTCACGATCGGGAAGGTTCGTCGTATACATCGCTATCGTTGACGGGCTGGTTGTGGCATGTTAGCATGCGACAATGATAACCGTTCACAGGTTACCGTCGTTTCGGGAAAGTTGGTGGTTGCGCGGAGGGCATGCGCAAACGCTTTGGCCGGCCCTGGTGCGGCGAGTTCCGCTCGATATGCGCTCGGAACGGTTGGAACTGCCCGACGGCGACGTGGTGCGACTCGACTGGGTCGGCACGGAGGGCCCGATGGTCGTCGTGCTGCCGGGCCTGCAGGGCGATTCCGCTTCGCCTTATGCGCGGGGTCTGCTGCGGGCGTGCGCGGCGCGGGGTTGGCGCGGCGTGCTGCTGAACTACCGCGGCCGGGGTGAGCCCAACCGCTTGCCGCGAAGCTACCACTGCGGCATGACCTGTGACCTCGATTACCTGGTCCGCCGCCTCGCGCGGCAGGAGCCCGGCACGCCGATCGCCGTGGTGGGCTACTCGGTGGGCGCGAACATCTGCCTGAAGTGGCTGGGCGAATGCGGCCAACGCGGCCAGGCCGTACCCATCGTTTGCACCGTCGGTGTATCGGCCCCGTTTCACCTGGGCTTCGTCGCCAAGAAGTTGGAGCGAGGCTTCTCCCGCGTGTACCAGTGGTACCTGCTGCGGAGCCTCCGGGCCGACGTGGTACGGAAGCGGAAGACGCTGGGCGTCGACCTGGGAATCACCCCACGGGAGCTGCGCCGGTTGAACACCTTCTTCAGGTTCGACGACCGCATCAGCGGACCGTGGCACGGGTTCCGCGGCGCCGGCGACTACTACGCCAGAACCCGATCCGACGTGCTTCTGAAATACGTGCCCGTTCCCACGCTCATTCTCAATGCCTCGAACGATCCGCTCGTACCGCTCCACCTGATACCCCACCCTCGCAATATGTCGGACCGGGTAACGGTTGAAATTACCGACGGTGGCGGCCACTTGGGATTCGTTTCCGGCCCGAGGCCCTGGTCGCCTCGCTTCTGGCTCGACATCCGCGTGCCGAACTACCTGGCGCAGTTCTTCTGAGGCGGGCGCGGCAACCGTCCCCAG
>CAYPWB010000235.1:0-3004 GCA_964414315.1 uncultured Planctomycetaceae bacterium
AGCTCGGGCGTGCTGCGGTATCCGTCGAGGAAGTACACCGTGAACCCGGCGGCGGCCATGATTTGCGAGCACAGCTCGGCGAAATGGCGCGACCGGTGCCGCGTGTCGTAGGCGATGGCGCAGCGGAGCGGCTTGCCGGCAAGCTGGTCCTTGATGAAATCCGCGAGGCCCTGGGCGCTTTCGCCGATGGTGCGGTCGTTGATCGCATTCGTGCCGATCGGGTACATCTTGCCGCGCCGCCCGCCGGTGCCGAAGGGGATGACGGTCCAGAAGGCGTCGTCCAGCTCGCGCCACTTGCCGGCCGCCACGTGGTCGGCCACCTGCTCAGCGTATTCCTCGTAGTAGGGCTCGTTCAGCCAGACGCGAATGTTCTCGGCCGCTGCGGACGACAGCTTGCCCTCGCGCACGGCCGCGTCGATTTGGGCCAGGGTAGTTTGTTTGTCGGGCATGATGGATCGCTTCTTTTCGAGTTGGTTTCTCTCCATGATTATTGCGCCGCAGTTCCCTCGCACCAAGGGGGCCCCCCGAGGACACTCCCTTTCCAGAATGTGCCATTGCCCCTATACTGCCGTTCCGTAAGCCCCATTTTCCAGGAGTTCATCGTGCCTGAGCCCATCATTAGCGTTTCCGGTTTGCGGGGAATCATCGGCGAAAGCCTGACGCCGGAGGTGGCCATCCGATACGCGACGGCGTTTGCCGGCATCGCGCCGCCGGGACCGATCCTCATCAGTCGCGACGGCCGCCCGTCGGGCAGGATGCTGGCCCAGGCCATCCATGCGGGCTTGCACGCCGCCGGCCGCAATACGCTCGACGCCGGCATCCTGCCGACGCCCAGCGTGGGCGTGCTGGTGCGCGAGGTTCGGGCAGGCGGGGCGGTGCAAATCACGGCCAGCCACAATCCCCTGCCCTACAACGGGCTGAAGCTGTTCTCGGCCGACGGCCGCATCATTCCCGCCGGGCCCGGCCGGGAGGTGCTCGACCGCTACCGGGCCGGCCGGATCGATTGGGCGCCCCACGACCGCCTCGGCGCCGGCCGCGAATGCGTCGACGTCCTTTCGCCCCACCTACACGCCGTGCTGAGCATTGTCAACTACGCCGCCATTCGCGAGCGGCAGTACTTCGTGCTGCTCGACGCGAACCGCGGCGCCGGCGGGTTCCTCGGCCGCCGCGTGCTCGAGGAACTCGGCTGCTACGTGACCGTATTGGGCGAGGACCCGGACGGGCAGTTCGAGCATCCGCCGGAACCCACCGCTGAGAACCTCGACGGCGTGCGGGCGAAAGTGACCGCCTCGCGCGCACAAATCGGCTTCTGCCAGGACCCCGACGCCGACCGGCTGGCCGTTATCGACGAGCACGGCCGCTACCTGGGCGAGGAGTACACCGTGGCCCTGTGCGTCGACCATGTGCTGCGCGAACGCAAGGGGCCGGTGGTGATCAACTGCGCCACCAGCCGCATGTCGCAGGACCTGGCCGAACGCTACGGCGTGCCGCTGGCACGCGCGGCGGTAGGTGAGGCGAACGTGGTCGACGCCATGCTCGCGCACGGCGCCGTCTTTGGCGGCGAGGGGAACGGCGGGCCCATCGACCCGCGCGTCGGAATGGTGCGCGACAGCTTCGTGGGCATGGCCCTGCTGCTGGATGCCATGACCGCCCGCAACGCACCCATCGGCGAACTGGCCGACGAACTGCCGCGGTACGAGATCGTCAAGACCAAAATCGATCTTCCGGCAGAGCGGGTGGCGGCGGGGCTCGACGCCCTGGAGCGGCACTTCGCCGACGCCGAGTCCAACCGGCTCGACGGCCTGCGGCTCGATTGGCCCGACCGCTGGCTCCTCGTCCGCCCCAGCAATACCGAACCGATCGTCCGCGCCATCGCCGAAGCCAAGACGGCCGACCTTGCCCACGACCTATGCCGCGAAGCGGCGGAGGTGCTGGGAGAATCACACTGCCCTTGATACACAGGAGTACGACCGATGTTTGCACCCGGACCGTTCGAACTGCTCATTATCGCCGCGATTCTGCTGCTGTTTGTCGGCATTCCGGTGGTAGTGGTTATCCTGGTGCTGTATCTCGTGCAGCAAACGAATCGAGGTCACTCTCCCCACCACACCGCTCCCGGTCCGGAGCCGCATGGGCGCGAGGGCAAGTCGGAGCTAAGCCCGGCGAGTGAAACGATGCGACTCGAGTGCGCACAATCCATTGCTTCCGCCGACGCCACCGAAGCGGACATCCGCCAAGCGTTCGCCGACGATGCGGGACGCGGCGAGTTCATCATCTTGTCCGAGTCCGACGAGGTGTTCCTCCAGGCTTCCGGGGAAGGCGGCGGCCCGTACGCGCTTGAATACCGTCAGGGGAGCGCCGACCGCCACTTCCGATGCACCCGCGACCTGACGAAGACCGAGGTCGAACGCGCCTTCCTCCAATACCTCAACCGCGACCCCGGTTGGAAGAACGACTTCCCGTGGCAGCCGCTGTGAATGGACCGCTGGTGAGAATTGGACGTCAAGGCATGACATTCGACCTTGATCGAGGAAACAACACATGCGAACGCTTTGCCGCGCCAAGATGATGCCGATGATCGCATCGTTCGGCCTGTTCGCCCTTCTTGACGTTCGCCTCCCTGTATGGTAAGTTGCTTGCGTGGTCGGCCGACGCATGGCCGATCGTCGGTCCGCAGGATTGGGATCAACCGGGGACACTTGCTATGTCGGCAGAAGGCGAGAGCATTTGCACCGCGATGGAGCTTCGTTCGCGCTACATGCGAGGGTTGCAGGCCGGCCGAACCGCCGCGGATCGCCTTGACGAGTGGGCGGAACTCCAGGAGGCGTCCTTCCGCCTGCTGTGTGCATCGCCCGACGGATATCACCACTTCCTTACCCGAAACCTGACGTCTCGCCGGACCGAGGTCATCGATGGACATTGGCGGCCCGTTTCGCCTGCTCGACGTGCTCAGCAACCATGACGTACCTTTTGTGGTTATCGGCGGACACGCGGTAACCTATCA
>CAYPWB010000235.1:3104-9783 GCA_964414315.1 uncultured Planctomycetaceae bacterium
GATCAGCGCGCAGTACCCCTTCTTGTGGTATGGCTACGATTGGCTCGCCTTCGCCCATCTGATGTTGGCCATTCTGTTTGCCGGCGCCATTCGCGACCCGGTTCGGAACGTTTGGGTCATCCAGTTCGGATTGATCTGCTGCGCTCTGGTTCCGGTGCTGGCGGGCGTGTTCGTTCCGATCCGCGGGCTGCCGTTGGGGTGGATCCTGGTCGACTTTGCCTTCGCCCCCGCCGCGGCGGTGCCGTTGTGGATAGCACTGAGGGACGTGCGAAGGTTCGAGAGGCGTCAGAGCGTGTAGTTGCGCAGTGCGTAGGGCCGACGACCTCGGCCCACCATGCATGCACAATCGGCCCTACCTCGCCGGTGCCAGAACTTCCTTCCCCATCCACGCCCGCAACGCCTCGGGCACCGTGACGCTGCCGTCGGCTTGCTGATGATTTTCCAGCAGGGCGATCAGCGCGCGGCTGATGGCGATGGCGGTGCCGTTGAGCGTGTGGGCGAGGTGGGTGCCTTTCTCGCCCTTGGTGCGGTAGCGGATGCCCAGCCGCCGGGCCTGGTAGTCGGTGCAGTTGCTCGTGCTCGTGACCTCGCCGAACTCGCCGCGGCCGGGCATCCAGGCCTCCAGATCGTACTTGCGATAGGCCGGGCCGCCCAGATCGCCCGTGGCCGTGTCGACCACGCGGTAGGGAATGGCCAGCCCGTCGAACAACCGGCACTCCAGTTCGCGCAAGTGTTCGAGCATGGCGTCGCTCTCCTCCGGCCGGGTGAAGGCGAACATTTCGACCTTAGTAAACTGGTGGACGCGGTACAGCCCGCGCGTGGCCCGGCCGTGTGCGCCGGCTTCGGTGCGGAAGCAGTGGCTCGTGCCGCACAGCTTGATGGGCAGCCGGTCGGCGTCGACGGTTTGCCCGGCCAGCAGGCCGCCCAGGGGAATCTCGGCGGTGGCCACGAGGCTCAGGTCGCTGTTCTCGATGCTGTAGATTTGCGTTTCCGGCCCGCGGGGAATGTAGCCGGTGCCTTCGAGCACGTCGTTTCGCGCCAGGTCGGGCGTGGTCATGGGCGTGAAGCCCTCAGCCATAAGCGTTTCGACCGCATAACGTTGCAGGGCGAGTTCAAGCAGGACGGCATCGCCCTTGAGGAAGTAGAAACCGTGCCCCGCCACGCGTCCGCCCGCCTCGAAGTCGACCAGGTCGAGCTTCTCCATCAGGTCCACGTGGTCCAGCGGTTGGAAGTCGAAGCTGGGCGGGGCGGTCTTGCCGCGCGCGATTTCGCGGTTCTTCGTATCGTCCTCGCCGATGGGCGCGTCGGGGTGTGACAGGTTCGGGATGGCGCGGTGGATGGCGTCGATTTCCGCCGCAAGGGCGTCGAGTTGCTCGCGAAGCTGGTTGGTTTGCTCGCGCAGCCGGCGACCCTGCTCCTTGCGATCTTCCCGCTCGGCCGCGTCTTTGGCCTTGCCGATCGACTTCGACACCGCGTTCGCCTGCCGGTTAAGGTCCTCGACCTGCACCTGCAACTCGCGCCGCTGGGTTTCCATCGCTACGAAACGGTCGACATCGGCCGGCACATTCCGGTTCGCGCAGTTCGTTTTGACGAGTTCGGCGTTTTCGAGGATGAACTTGCGGTCGAGCATGGTTTCTCAGGGGGATAAGTTCCGTGGGATAGGCTTCCAGCCTGTCAACTTGTTCATACAGGGCAAATTTCCAGGTCAGTCGGCGGAAATGACAAGCTGGAAGCTTGTCCCACGGACGATGACAAGCTGGAAGCTTAGCCCACGTTTTCAAAGGGTTCGCGTCAGTTCCTCCCACAACCGGGCACTGGCGGCGATGCCGTGGTGGAAGTCGGCCAGGGAAATCTTTTCGTCGGGCGCGTGGGTATTATCGTCGTTTTGCCCCCAGCCCAACAGGAGGACATCGGCCCCCAGGGCGTCGTGCAGGGCGGCGACGATGGGAATGGACCCGCCCTCGCGGGTGAACACGGGCCGACGCCCAAACGCATGGTCGATGGCCCGCGACGCCGCCTCGACGTACGGGCTTTCGAGCGACACCAGCAGCCCCGGCGAGCCGTGCAAATCGAGCAACTCCATTTCGATGCCCGCCGGGCAAAGCTCGGTCAGCAGCCACTTCAGGCCCTGGGTAATTTTGTGCGGGTCCTGATGGGGCACCAACCGGAAGCTGAACTTGGCGCCGGCCGTGGCGGGCAGGACGGTCTTGGCGCCCTCGCCCTGGTAGCCCGACCACAGCCCGCACACATCGTACGAGGGCCGCGCCCACCGGCGTTCGAGCAGCGTGTAGCCCTCTTCGCCCCAGGCCCCGGTTACGCCCAACTGAAGCAGGTACTCGGCCTCATCGAACGGCAAATCGGCCAGCAGGCGGCGTTCGCGGTCGGAGAAGGGCACCACGTCGTCGTAGAACCCCGGAATGGTCACCCGGCCGCGCTCGTCGACCATGCCGGCCAGCACCTTGGCCAGCGCGCCGGCAGGGTTCGTTACCGAGCCGCCGAACGAGCCCGAGTGCAAGTCGCGGTTCGGGCCCGTCACGTTCAACTCGTAATAGGCGATGCCGCGCAGCCCGTAGCAGATGGCCGGTACACCCGGGGCGAACTGGGCGCCGTCGCTAATGACGACGCAGTCGGCCGCCAGACGGTCGGGCTGCTCGGCCAGGTACTTCTCCAGCGCCCGGCTGCCCACCTCCTCCTCGCCCTCGATGACAAACTTCAGGTTCAGCGGCAGCCCGCCGCGGCAGGCCACCCACGCGTCGGCGGCGAGCACGTGGGTGAGCATTTGGCCCTTGTCGTCGGTAGCGCCGCGGGCGTACAGATTGCCGCCGCGCCGGGCCGGCGCGAACGGCGGCGTGGTCCACTTTTCGAGCGGATCGGCCGGCTGCACGTCGTAGTGGCCGTACACGAGTACGGTCGGCGCGCCCTCGACCTGGGGCGATTCGGCAATCACCAGCGGATGCCCCTCGGTGGCAACCACCTCGGAGGAAAAGCCGAGCCGCCGAAACCGGTCGTTCAACCAGTCGGCGGCTCGATGGACATCTTCCGTGTGCTCCGGCAGCGCACTCACGCTGGGAATGCGCAGCAGGTCGCACAGGTCGTCTTCGAAGCGTTCGCTTTGGGAACGCAGGTATTGGTCGATATCGGCCATGGGCCCGGGCTCAGAACCATCCGAGCGCCACGAGGCTGTAACGCACGACAAACCCGGCGGCCACGACGCTCACCACGCTCATGAGCTTGATGAGGATGTTCAGGCTGGGACCGGAAGTGTCTTTGAACGGGTCGCCGACGGTGTCGCCCACGACGGCCGCTTTGTGGGCGTCGGTGCCCTTGCCGCCGTGCGCGCCCTTCTCGATATACTTCTTGGCGTTGTCCCACGCGCCGCCCGCGTTGGCCATGTACACCGCCAAGCAGAAGCCGCACGTCAGCGCGCCGACCAGCAGACCCACCACGCCGGCCACGCCGAAGATCCAGCCGGTAACGACCGGCACGGCAAGACCGAGGATCGAGGGCACGATCATCTCGCGTTGCGCAGCCTTGGTGCTGATGGCCACGGGCGTGGCATAATCGGGCTTGTCCTCACCGGTCATGATGCCCGGCTTCTCGCGGAACTGCCGCCGCACTTCCTCCACCATGCCGAACGCCGCGCGGCCGACCGCTTGCATGGTCATGGCGCAGAACACGAACGTGACCATCGCGCCGAGGAACACGCCGGCGATGACCTTCGGGTTCATCAGGTTGGCCTCGTAGTAGTTCATCCAGTCGAGCATGTTGGCTTCCTGCACGCCTGTCAGGGGGCCGTTGTTGCCGATAAAGTACGCCACGTCGGTCTGGCCGTATACATCGCCTACGGCAACCACCTCGGGCGGGATCATCACAGGACCCTGCCTAGTATCGAGCTCCGCCCAAGCTTCGCGGTTTTGCCGGTGGCGGATTTCGTCGGGCATGACCAGGTAGGACCGGGAGGTCGTCGCGCCGGCTTCGTCCTCGTCGACCTCGACCACGAAGTTCCGGTTCACTTTGTAAAGCTGGCCGGGTTCGGGCTCTTCGATCTGCCGGGCGACCACGTCGCCGCCCCACCGCTCGAAGCCCATGCGCACCTCTTCCATGTAGGCGGCCAGCAGGGCCAGGGCCGTCAGAGCGGCCGAGCCGATGGCAAAGCCCTTGCCGGTGGCGGCCGTCGTGTTGCCCAGCGAGTCGAGCGCGTCGGTCCGCTCGCGAACCATCGGGTCGAGGCCCGACATTTCGGCGTTGCCGCCGGCATTGTCGGCAATCGGCCCGTAGGCGTCGGTGGCCAGACCCACGCCCAACGTGCTCAGCATGCCCACGGCGGCAATGCCCACGCCGTACAGGCCCATACCGAACCAGGTGACGTCGTTGAAGTTTCCTTGCGCGGCGAAGCCGAATGCCGCGATCGTGGCCGCGACGACGATGATGACCGGCGCCCAAACGCTCCGCATGCCGTCGGCGATGCCGGCGGTGACAATGGTGCCGGCGCCGGTAAGCGATTGGTCGGCCAGTTTCTTCGTCGGGGCGAACTCGTCGCTCGTGCAGTACTCGGTCCACTTACCGATGAGCCACCCGGCGGTCAGGCCTACGATAACGCTTCCCGCAATCCAACCAAAGCCGGGCAGCATCCACAATACCAAGACGACGGAAAGGACCAGAACGCCGATGCACGCGAGATCGACGCCGCGGGCCAACGCCTTCAGCAGCGTCTTCTGCGTGGCATCCTCTTCGGTGCGGACCATGAACACACCGGCTACCGACAGCAGGATGCCCACGCCGGCCAGGACCATGGGCAGGAACAGGGCGCGCATCTGCATATCGGCAGCCGTGTACCCTTCGCGAATTGGGAAATCCAGGTCGGTGGCGGAGAACGCGGCCACGCCCAGGGCCGAGGTGGCCAGGATCGACGCGCAGTACGACTCGAACAGGTCGGCGCCCATGCCGGCCACGTCGCCCACGTTGTCGCCCACGTTGTCGGCAATGGTGGCCGGGTTGCGCTTGTCGTCCTCGGGAATGCCGGCTTCGACCTTGCCGACCAGGTCGGCGCCGACGTCGGCCGCTTTGGTGAAGATGCCGCCGCCCACGCGGGCGAACAGCGCCTGGCTACTGGCACCCAAGCCGGAGCTAAGCATGACCACGGTGATTTCCGCCAGGGTCATGGTGGACGCCCCCAAAGCGGGCAGGATCAGGTACAACAGCAGGAACCAGACGGTCGTGTGCAGCAGGCCGAGCCCCACCACGGTCAGGCCCATGACGGCACCCGATCGGAAGGCCACCTGGAGCCCCTGGTTGAGGGATTTCTGGGCACCCGCCGCGGTTCGGTTCGAGGCCAGGGTGGCCGTTCGCATTCCGATGTACCCGGCCAGGGCGCTGGTAAAACCCCCAGTGAGGAATGCGATAGGCACCCAAACGCTTTGCACCTTCAGCCCGAAGGCCATGTAGGCCAGCAGGGCACAGATGACCACGAAGAAGATGGCCACGATCTTGTATTGTTGCCACAGGTACGCGTTGGCCCCCTCGCGGACGGCCTGCGCAATGTCTTTCATCTCGTCGGTGCCCTCGTCGGCCTTGAGCATGCCGGTGAAGAACCGGTAGGCAAACACCAGGGCCACGAGCGAGCTGCCGAAGGCAATCGCCCAGTACAGGTACATCATTCAATTTCTCCTAACTCGTAAGGCTGAAGGAATGTGGCAAACCTAGAAGCCGCGAAGTGTAAACGATGCTTCCGCTGCCTGTCAACCATACCGCGCGGATTGGCAAGCGAGCGGAGATAGGAAGGCACTTCCGAATACGCAGAAACTGATGAACGAAGCGATTCGGGCGGAAATGGGGACAGGAATGGGGCTAGCGAGGGGATAAGGGGAGCGGAGAAGGGAGGCCGCCGGGTCGGCGTGGGAGAGGGGGAAGGGGAAAAGGGAGAAGGGGAAAAACAATCGAGAGTAGGCAGGGCCTGCCTAAACCCGCGGCCGGGGCGAACTGGCTATTTCCCGGCATTCGTGCCCTTCATCCCATTTCCTTTCCCTTTCTCCCCTTTCCCCTTTTCCCGTTCTATCCGTATCCTTTCTTCCCCCCGGCTCCTCAAGACGCACATACCGGGAAAACCATCTGCTCGCCTGGGTGGGCTTATGCAGCCCGACGGAATGTGCAACGCTCCGGGTTGACGGATCGCCGCATTCGGAAGAATCGCGCGATTCGGGCAGGTTTTCCGCTTCCCTTTCCGGCGCGGCCTGATTAAGCTATTAGGTGAAGGGGCGATATCGGCGCGTCGCGCGGCTGCCCCGTAACCGTCCGGAACATAGGTAGCGGAGGAGCTAAATCATGTCGGTTTCCATGCGCAAGTGGGGTTCTTCTTTGTCCGTGTCCGCCATCGCGCTGCTCCTGGCGACCGGGGTGGCCTTGGCGGCCAGTCCGTCGGGCAAGCCGCTCCGGTCGGGTGAGTTCAATCCGGAGCACGATTCGGTCGAATTGTTCCAGGCGATTGAAGATGGGCAAGTCGAGGTCAAACTGATCCCCCGCGACTCCACCGAAGCCAACGTGCTCATCGAAAACAAGACCGAGCAGCCGCTCAACGTGCAACTGCCCGCCGCGTTTGTCGGCGTGCCCGTGCTGGCCCAGTTCGGCGGCGGCATGGGTGGGATGGGTGGCATGGGTGGCGGCATGGGCGGCGGCACGCAAG
>CAYPWB010000236.1:0-9740 GCA_964414315.1 uncultured Planctomycetaceae bacterium
CGGAACGTGTACGACGAGCATGAGCGCGGCCACTGCCATCGGTCCGTTGCCTCGCAGCACAATGACCAACGCAAACACGAAGGACAGTAGCCCCGCCAACGGCAAAAGGATGCTGTACCAGGGCCCCAACGACATAAACATCCAACCCAGAAGCGATCGTTGAACAGGTTCGAACTGTGCGGGCATTGTGAACTCCATTGCGAACTGGTCGTCTGGTGGTGAGTACTACGGCTGGTTTGGGGGCTTATGCTCGTGTTGGAGTGCAGGACACAATACTCCAAAGGCTGTCAGTCCCGCGCCAGGCTTGAGGCGGCGTTCCGCGCCGCTCGGAATCGGGCGTTGTCGGCCCGCTCCCCCGTTATCCACTCGGCGATGGTCTCCGCGCCGCCGTCGACCGGCAGCATGGAGGGCTGCTTCTCCCAGCGCCATTTCACCTCGAACTGCCCTTCCTTCAGGCCCCGCGGGCCGATGACCACGCGCAAGGGGATGCCGATCAGGTCGGCGTCGTTGAACTTCACGCCGGCCCGGGCGTCGCGATCGTCCATGAGCACGTCGACGCCCGCCGCCTGCAAGTCGGCGTACAGCCGGTTGGCCGCCTGCATGGTGGCTTCATCGGCCTTCATCGGCACCAGGAGCACCTCGTACGGGGCAAGGGCCACCGGCCAGATGATGCCGTGCGCGTCGTGGTTTATCTCAATCAGCCCGGCCAGGATGCGGTTGATGCCGATCCCGTAGCAGCCCATGATAACCGTCTGCTGTTGCTCGGCCTGGTCGAGGAATTTCGCGCCGAGGGCTTCGGAGTACTTCGTACCCAGTTTGAATACGTGGCCGCCTTCGATGGCGTGCCGCTCGGCCAGCTTGCTGGAACAGCGGGGGCAGGGGTCGCCGTGCCGGGCGTTGCGCAGGTCGGCGAAGTGGTCGGGCGTGAAATCGCGGCCCGGGTTGACGCCCACCAGGTGCGCGTCGGCCTCGTTCGCGCCGGTGGCCGCGTTGGCCATCGCGCGCAAGTCCAGATCGGCGTAGAGGGGCAGCTTCCCGGCCAAACCCACCGGCCCGGCGAACCCGACCGGGGCGCCGGTCACCTGTTCGATCACCTCGGGCGAGGCCAGCGCCAGTTCCGCGGCTGTGGCGGCGCGGCGAATCTTCCCCTCGTTCGCCTCGTGGTCGCCCCGCAGCAGTACGGCAATCGGCTTACCATCGGCCTCGTAAATGAGCGTTTTGATCAGGTCGCGCGGGCGGATTTTCAGGAACTCGCTCACCTGCTCGATGGTGCTCGCCCCCGGCGTGGGCACCTTGCGCAGCTCCTGCTCGGGCACGTCGGGTCGGGAGCAGTCGCGGGTGCCGATTTCCGCCCGCTCCTGGTTGGCCGCGTAGCCGCAATCGCGGCAATGGAGGACGGTGTCCTCGCCGTTTTCGGCGGGGATCATGAACTCGTGGCTGGCGTCGCCGCCAATGGGCCCGCTTTCGGCCTCGACCGGCAGGTACTCCAGCCCGCAACGGTCGAATATGCGGCAGTACGCCGCGTACATCTTCTCGTAGCTTTCGTTGAGCGACTCCAGCGACGGGTCGAAGCTGTACGCGTCCTTCATCAGGAACTCGCTGGTGCGCATGACGCCGAAGCGGGGCCGCTCCTCGTTGCGGAACTTCGTTGAAATATGGTACAGCGTGACGGGAAGCTGCCGGTAGCTGGAAATGCGGTGGGCCACCAGGTCGGTAATGACCTCCTCATGGGTGGGGCCTAGCGCCACGTGGACCTTCCTGCCCGGCCGCTGCAGGGTGAGCTTCACGAGCACGTCGCCGAAGGCGTCGACCCGGCCGGTCCGTTCCCAGAGCGATAGAGGCGACATCGACGGCATGAGCAGCTCGACCGCCCCGGCGGCGTCCATCTCCTGCCGCACAATGCCCTCGGCCTTCCGGAGCGCCCGGAGGCCCAGTGGCAGGTACGTATACGCCCCGGCCATCACCTGGCTGATCATACCGCCGCGCAGCATGAGCACGTGGCTGGGGATTTCCGCCCCTTCGGGCGTTTCCTTCATGGTGGGAATGAACGAACGGGTCCAGAGCATTGGAGTTGGGCCTTCAGGCAGGGGGTATTCAGGTGCGGGGCCGGCGCTCGGCTGCCGGAACGAAAAGGCGCATTTTAGGCGAAAGGCACCCTCGCCGGCAAGTCGGGGGGAAAGAGCGGTCCTCGAGCCCCTCCGATCTCGGTTGTCCTGACGGCATCAGAACCGGGGGCAAAAAGATAGTGGAATGCAATAAATGTGTCAGGTCAACACAGGGCGGCAGGACGCCCACCAATGCGAGCTTCCGCTCGAAGCCAAGGCCACGACTTTGTGAAAAAGTTCACGATGTTTGAGGTTCGTAGTACAGCGCGATGGGAACCCCTCGTCGGCCGGCGCCGCCTCGCGGTCAAACATCGCGAGCCAAGTCGCTTCGCCACCTGACACGATAATCCCCAATCCTTCTGCCCCACATCTTTTTGCCGTTGCCTTCCGTGCCCCACACCGCCTGAACGCCCCTTGTGCGGCCCTCCATGGTGCCGTAAAATCGGTGGTTTCGATGGAAGCCCCCCTCGTACTATCTCGGTCCATATTCCCCCCGAAAGGCGATGCATGTCGCGGAAGTTCATTAACCAGTTGGGCCAGCAGGATACGGTCGACGAGGTGTTCGTCGCCTCGGGCAAGCAGTTGCGGCCCAACCGGAACGGCAACCTGTACCTGCAGGTCGAGTTGTCCGACCGCACCGGCTCCATCAGCGCGCGGTTGTGGAACGCCGACGAGGCGATCTACCAGGCGTTCAATGACGGCGACTACGTGCGCGTGCAGGGCAATACGCAGGTATTCCAGGGCGCCATGCAAATGATCGCTCGGCGCATCGAGCCGGTCCCGCGCGAGGAGGTCGACCCGGTCGACTTCGAGCCCGAGCCGGCCGTCGACGCCAACCGGCTTCTGGCGCGGCTGAAGGAACTGATCCGTGGCGTGCACGACCCGCACCTGAAAACCCTGGCTGAATGTTTCCTGCTCGACGACGAGTTCCTCACTCGCTTCACTTTGGCACCGGCGGGCACGAAGCATCATCATTCGTACCACGGCGGGCTTCTGGAGCATACGGTGAGCATGATGGAAGCGGCCGACCGGATCGCCCCCTGCTACCCGCAAGTAGACCGCGACCTGCTCATCCTGGGTGCGATGCTGCACGACATGGGCAAGACGCGCGAACTGGGCTTTCAGAGCGGCCTCGAGTACACCGACGAGGGCCAGCTCCTCGGGCATGTGGTCCTTTCCGTCGAAATGCTCACCGAGAAGGTGACCGAGGCCGAACGGTTGGGCGGCGAACCTTTCCCCAAAGAGCTTGTCCTGCAACTGAAGCATATGCTGCTGAGCCACCACGGCGAGTACGAGTACGGCAGCCCGAAGGTGCCCATGACGCTCGAAGCCCTCGCCCTGCACTGCCTTGACCTTTTGGACTCGAAGATCAACGCATTCGGCCTCATCCTCAAGGCCGATCCGAATACCGACAGCCCATGGACCACCTACCAGCCTGCGTTGGGGCGAAAAATCTACAAGGGAAACGTCCATGGACACGACTGACCTCGAACGCCGCATCCTCGATTTTGTTACTCGCCCGCGCTACCAGCCGGTCAAACCCCGAGTCATCGCCGAGCGACTGAACCTATCGAAGGAGGAGGTGCGGGAAGCGAAGCGCGCCGTGAAGCGGCTGGTGCGCCGGGGGCAGCTCGCGTACGGGGCGAACCACCTGGTCAAACCGGCCGAGCCCGACAGCCCCAAATCGGGCCGCGTGGTGGGCACCTTTCAGCGGATGCAGGCGGGCTTCGGATTCGTGCGGCGGCACGACCCGGCCACCGGCACTCCGTTCGTCCGCAGCCAACAGGCCGAGCCGCCCGAAGACGTGTACATCCCGGCCAAGTGGACCGCCGACGCCGCCTCCGGCGACGTGGTGCTCGCGCAGCTCAACCGGCAGCGACCCGGCGATCCCGGCCCGCGCGGCGAGATTGTCGAAGTGCTCCAGCGGCAAACGCAGCAGTTTGTGGGCACGTATTTCGAGGAGGCCGAAGGCGCCTACGTGTGGGTCGACGGCCGGGTGTTCGCGCAGCCGATCGCCGTGGGCGACCCCGGGGCGAAGAATGCCCAGCCCGACGATAAGGTCGTGTTCGAGATGATCCGCTTCCCATCGCCGACCCGCGAGGGCGAAGGGGTCATCACCGAAGTGCTGGGGCCTCGCGGCAAGCCGGGGGTCGATACCCTGTCTATTTTGCGGGAGTTCTGCCTGCCCGAGGAGTTCCCCGCCGACGTGCTCGACGAGGCCCGCGAGCAGGCCCGGCAGTTCGACGAAACCGACCTGGCCGACCGGCTCGACCTGACCGCCGAGACGATCGTCACGATCGACCCGGTCGACGCCCGCGACTTCGACGACGCCATTTCGCTCGAGAAGCTCGACAACGGCCACTGGCGGCTGGGCGTGCACATTGCCGACGTGGTGCACTTCGTCCGTCCCAACACGGCGCTCGACCGCGAGGCCCGCGACCGCGCCACCAGCGTCTATCTGCCCGACCGCGTGCTGCCCATGCTGCCGGAGATCATCAGCAACAGCCTGGCCAGCCTCCAGCCGCAGAAGGTGCGGTATGCGAAGACCGTCATCATGGAGTTCACCCCGGAAGGAGTGCGTACGCATAGCGAGTGTCATTCGGCGGCCATCAAGAGCAGCAAGCGGTTTACGTACGAGCAGATCGACGAGTTCCTGGCCGAGCCCGCCCCGTTTGGACGTCGCTGGGGCACGAAGGTGTGCGGCCTGCTTTCCCACATGCACGAACTGGCCATGACGCTCCGCCGCCGGCGGCGAGAGCGGGGTTCGCTGGAGCTCGACATGCCGGAACTGAAGGTCGATCTGGACAAGGACGGCCGCGTCACCGGCGCCCACGTGGTCCAGCACACCGAAAGCCATCAGATGATCGAGGAGTTCATGCTGGCGGCCAACGAGGCGGTGGCCGAACAGCTTGCCGAGCGGGAACTGTTTTTCCTTCGTCGCATCCACGAGGCGCCCGCCCCGCGCAAACTCAAGGTGCTCACCGAGTTCGTGCGCGAGTTGGGGTTCGACGTCATCAGCCTCGAAAGCCGGTTCGAACTGCAAAAGGTGCTCGACATGACGGCCGGCCGCCCCGAGCAGCACGCCGTGCACTTCGCCGTGTTGCGTTCGATGCAGCGGGCCGTGTACGGGCCGCAGGAGGAGGGCCATTTCGGGCTGGCCAGCGACTGCTACTGCCACTTCACCTCGCCTATCCGCCGCTATCCCGACCTGACCATCCACCGACTGTTCGACGCCATCCTGGCCGGCAAGAAGCCGGTGAACGACTACGACGCCCTGGTGGTGCTCGGGCAGCATTGCTCCGATCGGGAGCGGCGGGCCGAAGCGGCCGAACGCGAACTGACCAAGATCAAACTGCTCAGCTACCTGAGCGAGCGAATCGGCGAGAAGATGACCGCCGTGGTCACGGGCGTGGAGAGCTTCGGCCTGTTCGTGCAGGGCATCGAACTGCCGGCCGAGGGCCTGGTGCACGTCGAATCGCTCACCGACGACTTCTACCACTTCGACCGCCGCGCCCACACGCTGGCCGGCCGCCGCTCGGGCAACCAGTTCCGCCTGGGCGACGTGCTGGAAGTGGCCGTTGCCCGGGTCGACCTCGAGCGCCGCGAATTGGACTTCCGCCTCGCCGGCCCCAAGCGCCCCGCCCGGACGCAACCCCGCGAGGAGGCCGCCCGCAAGCCCAAGCGGGCAACGAAACGGACGGCGAAGGGGCGAGGCAAGGCGAAACGGCGAAAGTAGCAGGCATCAGAAGGCCAATCCACCGCCAGCGAGGAGAATCGACCAGCAGAGCGTTTGTTTTGCCTTATCAAGCTGCCGCATCTTCATGGTATCTTCCGGCCGTGCGCACAAACTCGTCGAACTGTGCCGGATTGGCGAACGCTCGCCGGGGAATAACGATCGCAGCCAAGGCATTCAGGTACACGTAGGCGTATTCGCCGTCCGGCACCACGCGCTCAACCGCCTGCCATGTCGTGGTGCTTTGGCCGAACTCGCCGCTCTCGGCAATACCATCCGGGGAAATTGTCACGCGGTGGCGGCCGAACAACCGCCGGTTCTTTCCCTCGCTCATCATGCCCGCGACGATCCGCCGCAGGTTCCGCCGATATGCCCAAGGGTACCAGAGCAAGTAAATCGGCGCAGCGACGAACAACGGCAGCAGGGCCAGAAACGTCTGCAGCGGCGTGCCCCGCCCGCGGTCGGCCAGGTGCCATAGGGCCGTGCACACAAACAGCCACACTCCGGCAGGAAACAGCCAAGACCACAGGTATCGGCGGCGCGCGGTCGGCGACCGGCGATGGTGGTACAGGTTGAACGCGACCCAATCCTCGGGGGTCATTTCGTATTCGACCGTCATGGGCACCTCGCTCGCGGCAATCTGTACTACTAAGGCGAAAGATCGTGAACTTCTTCACATAGTCGTGGCCTTGGCTTCGAGCGGAAGCTCGCATTGGTCGGCGGCCCTGCCGCCCTGTGGATTTGTGCCGATCTGCCGCCCTTGCGGTGGGCTTGCCGCCGGCCCCAACGGAAGGTATAGTGTAAACTTGCGATATTGCTCTGGCAAGGTACCATTCCATGCCTGCCTTCTTCTCTTCCCATCTCGGCCGTTGCCCCCTTTCGTCAGAGCAATGTGCGTCTGATAGAATGACAAGTCGCCGCGTTTCCCCGAACCACTTCCATTGAAAGCCATGGGCCAACCCGCACCCCATCCGCCCGCCCTGCTCATGCTGGCCGCGTTCAGCCGGCACGATGCGGCGCTGGCGTGGGCGCGGGCCAAGGCCTCGGCCGAGTTCGGTCCCATTGCGATGGAGAGCCCGCCGTTCAGCTTCGACCAGACCGACTACTACCGCGAGAGCATGGGCGAGGGGCTGCGGAAGGTATTCTTCGCGTTCGAGAAGCCGTATTCGCTCGATGAGACGGCCGAAACGAAACTGGCGACCAATCGTTGGGAGGAGGAGTATGCCGCCGAGCATCGCCACGCCGAGCCGCGGCCGCTGAACCTCGATCCCGGCTACCTGACCCTGGGCAAGCTCGTGCTCTCGTCGACGAAGGATTTCGCCCATCGCATCTACCTGGCCCGGGGCATTTACGCCGAGGTGACGCTGTTCTTCCGGCACGGGCGATGGGAGCATCACGAGTTCACGTTCGCCGATTACCGCCGGGCCGACTACCAGGCGTTCTTCACCCGCTGCCGCGACTGGCTGCATCGGCGGCTGCGCGAGGGGGCCGCGCCATGACGTGGCTCGTCGTCGGCTCGCTGCTGCCCAGCATGGCCATCGCCCTGGCTGCCGGCCGACTGGCCCGGCGCATCAGCCCGGCGCTCGGGCTGATCGACCAGCCGGGCGAGCGAAAGATCCACGCCTCGCCGGTGCCCACCGGCGGCGGGTTGGCCATCTGGCTGGCCGTCGTGCTGCCGCTGGCCGCCGGGCAACTCGCCCTCTGGTTTCTTCTGCGCAGCGACAGCCACGCGGTGCCGCCCGCCTGGCTGCCGGAGTTCGTCGCCCCGCACCTGCCGGGCCTGTGGCAGCAGTCGGGCCGGTTGTGGACGATGCTGGCCGGCGGCACCGTGCTCCTGCTGCTCGGGCTGGCCGACGACCGCCGCGGGCTCGACTGGCGCGTGCGCCTCGGCGTGCAAACGGCCGTGGCCGCGGCCATGGTGGCCCTGGGCTGGCGGCTGACGGTGTTCCTTGACGTTCCCTGGCTTACCGCAGTACTAAGTGTGGTGTGGATCGTCGGGCTGGTCAATTCGTTCAACATGCTCGACAACATGGACGGGCTGTCGGCCGGGGTGGCCGCCATCGGCGCGGCGATGCTGGCCGCCGTCATGCTCCTGGCGCCCGCTCCCGCGACCAACCAGCCGCAGCTTTTTATCGGCGGGTTCCTGCTGGTGCTCGTCGGGGCGCTGCTCGGGTTCCTGTGGCACAACCGCCCGCCCGCCCGCCTGTTCATGGGCGACGCCGGCGCGTACTTCACCGGCTACCTGTTGGCCATGGCCACGCTCACGGCCACCTTTGCCGGCGAGAACGTTCCGCGGCACGCCATCCTGGCGCCACTGTGCGTGCTGGCCGTGCCACTGTACGATACGGTGAGTGTTGTGGCCATCCGCCTGCGCCAAGGCCGCAGCCCCTTCCACGGCGACAAAAGCCACTTCTCCCACCGGCTCGTCGAACTGGGTATGACCACCCGCCAGGCCGTGCTCACCATCTACCTTGCCACCGCCACCTGCGGGCTCGGCGCGCTACTGCTGCACCAGGTCAACACGGCCGGCGCCGGCGTGGTGCTGCTGATGGTCGCCTGCGTGCTGCTGCTCGTAACCATCCTCGAGCGTGCCGGCCGGAGCGGAACCGGGACGAGGCCGCGAAGGCACAGGAAAGATTGACGGGTAAGGCGCGCGAACGGCCAAGCCGGACGTTGCGAACCGTCGGGCGAGCGGGGGCCGTCAGGCCCTTGTTTCCGGCCTACCGGTCGCGAGAACGCTTCCCGCGCATGGCTCGTGACTTGCTGCTTCGCTTAGCTCGGCGGGCGGTTCACGCGGATCAACCGGCCGCGAAGCTCACCCGCTGTCCCGAGCGCGGCATCGATACGCGCGGCTTGGCCGGAGTAGTCGGCGTCGACCGTACAAACGACAATCCCGGCGTGGTTCGGCTGCACCTGGTGAAGCCGTATGAAGTGCTTGCGGTTCAGTGTTAATACCGCTCGATCGTCTGCTGTGGCCAACTGGAGAACGTCTTTATCGGGCGTCCGTTGCTCGGCTTTGCCGGTTTCCTGAATCGTTAGTACGTCGTGCCCGAGTTGGCGCAATCCTTCCACTACGGGAAACGGAAAGTTCTCGTTGGCATACAGTCGCGCCACCGGTCAAGCCTCCTCGTTCTCGCGGATTTGCCGGTCGATGTCGCCACGGTACGCGCGCACGTAGGCCCAGGCCGCGGCCAAGTCTTCCGCCCGGAGGGTAGGGTAGCTGCGCAGGATGTCGGCTTCGCAGATGCCGCGCCGCCGCATCTGCTCCAGAATCCAAACAGGAATGCGGGTGCGTAGAATACAAGGCTCCCCGCCGCACACGCCGGGAGTGCTTTCCACGCCGGGAAATGCATCCCACAAATCTCGAACGATCCGCTGGAGCAATTGCGCCTTCTCGGAACGCGAGAGCGATTCCAATTCCTTTTCAATATCGTCGATTTTGGGCATTTCGCCCCCTCCGCTGTTCGCCCAAGTAAACTGTAAGGCTTTGCGCTCTCCGGATTTCCCGAGAATCCGGCGACCATCCCATTGTACTAAGATATGGAGGGGAGTGGGTCACGTCAATGGTCGGGCGGTAAGGCTTGAGGGTCGAAATTGCACCCTGCTTGCGAAGGAGGCGTGCTCGGGCTATGCTGCCGGAAGGAACGACAGATTGTGCGACCATTTACGGGGTAGCAGGGCAAACCGTTTCCTCTGCTGGATGCGAAGGGGACAGTCCCATTTTCCCGGCAGAAGAGCCGGCCGATTGGGCAAGTCGCCCTCTGTGCCGCGACAATTGGGACAGTCCCCTGGGAACGGTTAC
Organism: uncultured Planctomycetaceae bacterium; assembly: GCA_964414315.1. Taxonomy (GTDB): domain Bacteria; phylum Planctomycetota; class Planctomycetia; order Pirellulales; family Thermoguttaceae; genus PWXP01. Next base: position 9,641 of record CAYPWB010000236.1, read on the forward strand.
GGACGTATGACCAAGCGCAAACGCCACGCCGCCGACCGCACCAAGAGCCGGCCCGCGCCGTCGGAGTCGTCCGTGATACGCCACGGCTCCCGGGCGTGGC
>CAYPWB010000237.1:0-9718 GCA_964414315.1 uncultured Planctomycetaceae bacterium
CTTCGGCCCAGCAGAGGAACAGAAACGGCAACCTCTCCGCTGGCGAGTTTTCACCACCCTCACCCTACCCTCTCCCACCGAGGGAGAGGGGACATCGGACAGTTATTTCTTTGCCGATCCCAAGCCGCCTCACGTGGCCTGATGCGGGTCGAGTTTTCCACGGTCGACGGTGATTCCCAGCCCCGGGGCCTCGGGAACGGTAAGCATGCCGTCGACCAGTTCCAGGCGTTCGGCGAGCAGGTCGTCGTGCAACTGGGGATAGTCGGACTCGTTGCAGCCGTCGAGCACGGGCAGCGCTCCGGCGAGTTGGAGCATGGCGGCCGTGGCGATTCCAAGCGAAGGGCCGGTGCAAACCAGGGCCTTCAGGCCCGCCGCCTCGGCCACGGCGGCCGCTTTCTGCACGGCGAGCAGTCCACCCAGTTCGGGCAGCCGCAGGACGACAAACCGCGCGGCGCCGGAACGCACCACGGCCAGCACGTCGCCGGGCCCGGCAACGGCCCTCGATACGCCCAGCGGCACCGTCGTCTGCCGGCCCAGCACGGCCGCCGCGTGAAGCTGCCGGGTGTTGAGGGGGTCGAGGAGAAACTCGACCGCGTCGAACTCGAGTTCCGCGCACAGGTCGCGGGCGGTTTCCATGTCGAACCGTTCCGCCCCATCCAGGCGCAGTTCGGCCCGGTCGCCCACCGCCTCCCGAACGGCCCGGATTGCGGCCAGGTCGGCATCGGGCTCGCCGGTCGCCTCGAGCACCTGGGCGTGAAAGCCCTGCCGGGCCAGTTCGGCCGCCAGCTTGCCCGTTTCGCGGGGCGGATCGGTGCGAAGCCGAATGGCCAGCGGGACCCGACGCCGGTAACACCCGCCGAACAAGTGGCACAACGGCATGTTGGCACGGCGGCCGATGAGGTCCCAGGCAGCCATTTCGACGGCGCATCGGACCGGCGCGTTCTGCAACACGTCGAGCGTGAGCATTTCCTCAATGTCGAACGCATTGCGTCCGAGGATGGCGGCGCGCAGCGCGGAACCCCGTCCTGCCAACTCCTCGCTCCGCCAGCCGGTCGGCGCTTCGCCCCAGCCTTCCAGCCCGTCGTCGGTCACCAGGCGGACCAGCAGCGACCGCCCCGAGCGGGCCGCCTCGGCCTGCGGCACGCTGACCAGGAAAAGTTCGAGTTCCGCCAATTGCATGGCGGGCGTTACCGTCTTCTTTGGCATGGGTTGCATCATCTCACCAAGGTTCGCGCAGTTCGGCCGGCAGCGGGAACCGCACCTGCTCCTCACAAATGTCCCGTTGCTCCACCGACGCTCCAAACCGCCGTTGCAGCCGCAAGACACACTGCTGCACCACGTTTTCCGGGGCGCTGGCGCCGGCGGTAATCAGCACGGTTTGGCCGGCGTCGAGCCATTCGTCGCGGATATCGTCCGGTCCGTCAATCAGGTGGGCAGCCACACCGGCCGCCCGACCCAACTCCGCCAGACGTCGGCTGTTCGAGCTGTTTCGGCTGCCGACCACCAGCAGCAGGTCGGCCCCCAAGACCAACTCGCGCACCGCGTTTTGGCGGTTCTGGGTAGCGTAACAAATATCGTCTTTCGACGGCCCGACTACCTGCGGGAAACGCTGCTTCAGCCTCTCGATAATGGCCTGGGCATCGCGCGTCGAAAGTGTTGTTTGCGTAAGATAGGCAAGTTTCGCCGGGTCGGGCGGATCAAGCCGCTCGACATCCTCGACATTCTGCACCAGGGTAATCGATTTCGGCGCTTCGCCCAGGGTCCCCACCACTTCGTCATGCCCGGCATGGCCGATCAGCACGATATGATATCCCTCTCGGGCAAGGCGTATGGCCTCGCGGTGGACCTTGGTAACCAGGGGGCACGTCGCGTCGATGACGCGCAGCCCCCGAGCCGCCGCCTGGCGACCGATCTCCGGCGCCACCCCGTGCGCAGAAAACACCAGCGTGGCGCCCTCGGGAACCTCGTCCAGGCTATCGACGAACACCACCCCTTGCCGGCGAAATCCCTCGACCACCCAGCGGTTGTGCACGATCTCGTGGTACACGTACACCGGCGTGCCGTAGCGCTCAACCACTTGCTCCAAGCCGGCGATTGCCATATTGACGCCGGCACAGAACCCCCGCGGGGCCGCCAGGATAATTCGCATCGTTCTCGCTCCCAGCCCGGCCAGACGAAGGCTTGCGTCCTGCCGCAGCAACTCGCTTCACTTCTTGCCGCCCTTGCCTTTCTTCTTTCCTTTGCCCTTCTTGCCCTTCTTCTTTCCCTTTTTCTTATCCTTCTTGCACGCGCCCGTGCATCCCTTCCCATCGCAGTGTCGGCAGCCCATGGCTGGAACTCCTTAACTCAATTGTTCTACATCACCATTGTAACCGGTCCACAGGCGGGAAGGGGGCCGGGTGCTCTCGTGTATCGCGCGATCCGGCGGACCGGTCAGAGCGTGCCCTTCGTACTCGGCACGTCTTCGCTGCGGGGGTCGATACTCAGGGCCATTCGGAGCGACCTGGCGACCGACTTGAAAATGCCCTCGGCAATGTGATGACTGTTGCGCCCGTAACGCACCTCGATGTGCAAGTTGCAGCGTGCGTTCTGGGCGAAGGCGTGCCAGAAGTCGGCCACGAGTTCACTGTCGAACTCGCCGATTTTCGGGCTGGGCATATCCGCTCGGCACACAAAGTAGGCGCGGCCGCCCAAATCGATCGCGCTGGCAACCAGCGCCTCGTCCATCGGCAAGGTGAAGTGGCCGTAGCGGCCGATGCCCCGCTTGTCGCCCAAGGCCTGCTCGACCGCTTGCCCGAGGCAAATGCCCACGTCCTCGACCGTATGGTGCTGGTCGACCTCGAGGTCGCCGGCGGCGCGGAGCGTCAGGTCGCAGGCGGCGTGCTTCGCCAGCAGCGTGAGCATGTGGTCGAAGAAACCCACGCCGGTCTGCACGTCGGCCTGCCCGGCGCCGTCGAGGTTCAGCGACAGTTCGATATCCGTTTCGGCCGTCTTGCGGTGGATCGTAGCGGTTCGGGGCATCGGTGCGATTCTCGTTTCGGGCATAGGGAACGGAGCTCAATGCACGCGAGGGGGGACAGCCTCCCGGGGAACGGTCACTCGTACAATCATACAATACGGGCAAGGGCGTCGAGGCAGGCCCCGATCTGGTCGTCGGTTCCCACGGTAATGCGCAGCCCGTCGCCCCAGCCCGCATAATCCATGTATCGGACCAAAATGCGGCGGCGCCGCAACTCGTCGAAGATCGGCCGGACCGGCTGTTCCGGATGGGTGTTCCACGTGAAGTTTGCCTGCGAGGGGACCGCGTCGAAGCCGAGCCGGCGCATGCCGTCGGCAAGCGTCTGCCGCGTGGCGACGATCTTCGCCCGGGTTTGGGCCAGCCACGCCGCGTCGCCCACCGCGGCCGCCGCGGCGGCGATGGCCAGCGTATCGCAATTGTACGAGTCCTTCACCTTGGCGAACTCGGCAATCAGGCGCGGCTGGGCCACCAGGTAGCCGAACCGCAGGCCCGCCAGGGCGTACGACTTGCTCAAAGTCCTGGATACCATCACCCGCTCGCACTGCCGCACCAGGTCCAGGCAATGCGTTTCGGCGAAATCGACGTAGGCCTCGTCGACCAGCAGGGGGCACGGCAAACGCTCCGCCAGCCGCAGGATCGCCTCCGGCGAAACCATCGTGCCGGACGGACTGTTCGGGTTCGGCAGGAAGACGAGCTTCAGGTCCTCGTGGCCGGCGCTGAACGCCTCGGGCAGCGACCAATCGGGCTGGAAGTGCACCTCCTCGCTCCGCGCGCCCTGGATTTCCGCCAGTGTCCGGTACAACACATAGCTGGGATACGGCAGCCGGAGCAACTCCCCTGCCCCAACCAGCGCCCGGGTGACGATCGTCAGGATGTCGTCGCTACCGTTGCCGCACAGAATCCAATCGGGCTCGACCCCCAGCACCTCCGCCGCCTTTTGGCGGAACGCGCCGGCCGTCGGATCGGGGTACTTGTTCAACCCGCGGGCAACCGCCTCGCTGAGCGCTTCGTCTACGGCCGGCGAGCAGCGGTAAGGATTCTCATTCGTGTTCAGCTTGATGAAATCAGCCGTCTGCGGCTGCTCGCCCGGCGCATAGCCCGTCATCGCGGCAATTTCAGGGCGAAAGTACGTCATGGGAGTTGGGAGTTGGGAGTTGGGAGTTGGGAGTTGGAAGTTGGGAGTTGGGAGTTCGACGTTCGACCTTCTCTCCATTCTCCGCGGGCTTTACCCCGTTCCCTGCAGTCGAACGTCGACGCTTTCGCGGTGCGCGGTGAGTCCTTCCTTGGTGGCGAGTACACGGACGTCGCGGGCGAGCCGTCGCAGCCCCTCCTGCCCAAAGTGGATCATGCTGTTCGCCCGCAGGAAGTTGTTGGCGGAAAGACCGCTGGCGAACCGGGCTGTGCCGCTGGTGGGCAGGACGTGGGACGGGCCGGCCGCGTAATCGCCCAGAGCCACGGGCGTGTAGTTACCCATGAAAATGGCGCCTGCGTAGGGGATCTTCTCTGCCAGCACGTCGGCATTCTCAGTGGCAATGTGCAAGTGCTCGGCGGCAATTTCGCTGGCCAGGGCGCAGGCTTCGTCGGCATCGCGGGCGAGGATCACGGCGCCGAACTCTTCGAGGCTCTGCCGCGCCAAATCGCCCCGTTCGAGCCGGCCGAGCATCTGCTCCAGGGCCGCCACGGCCGCGTCGAGCACCTCGGCCTCCCAGCCGATGAGCACGCTGGCCCCAGGAGCATGCTCGGCCTGGGCGATCAGGTCGGCGGCGGTGAACTCCGGCTCGGTGGAGCTGTCGACGATCACGACCACTTCGCTCGGCCCGGCCAGCGAGTCGATGTCGACCTCGCCGTACACGTGCTTCTTCGCCAACGCGACGAACAGGTTGCCCGGCCCCACGATCTTATCGACCTGCGGGATTCCATCGACCCCGTAGGCGAGGGCCGCCACGGCCTGCGCGCCGCCCAGCCGATAGACCTCGGTAATGCCCAGCTCGTGGCAAACCGCAAGGATATCGGGATTGTACGCGCCGAACGGAGTGGGCGGGGCGACGACGGCCAGTTCCTTCACGCCGGCCACTTGGGCCGGAACCGCCGTCATGAGCACCGTCGAGGGATATGCCGCGGCCCCGCCCGGCACGCAAAGGCCCGCACGCCGGATCGGCCGATATCGCTGCACCAGGTAACCGTCCTCGCGTTCCACTCGAGTATCGCGATGCAGGATGGCGTCCTGGAACTCGGCAATGTTCTCGCGCACCCGGCGGACCGAATTGAGGAACTCGGGCTCGGCCGCGTCGTACGCCGCCCGCAATTCGCCCTCCGGCACGCGGATCGTCTCGGCGGTCAGTTCGGTCCCGTCGATGCGGCGCGTGTAGTCGAGCACGGCGTCGAGCCCGCGGGTCTCGACGTCGCGACAAATTCGGGCAACGACCTCGTTCGGGCTCAGCGCGTCACCAAACACCTCGATGGTTCGCTGCCGCCCGGCCTCGCTGACCACATTGCCCTGCGGGCTCAGCCGTCGGCGCAGTTCGGCAATGCCGCGCTGGGCATTGTCGCGCGAAGTATCGATCCGCTGGATTCGCAAACTGTCGCCGCTCATAAGATACCTCTCTGGTGGCAGAGCAAGGGTTCTTGGTAACCGTGCATACGAAGGGGACAGTCCCATTTTCGCGGCGGAAACGGTGGATGATTGGGCAAAAACGCCCTTTGTGCCGCGAAAATCGGGACAGTCCCCGGTGAACGGTTACGATTCCTGGGACTGGCCATGCCGCATTTCCGCTGCGGCGCCCTGGAGGGAGCGCCGCGGGAAAATGCGCGTCACGCGCGAATCCTCTATTGTGCCGCTCCCACGCCGCCGGCGGTAGGGTGGGCGGCGAAGTCGGCCGTCGGGCGAAAACACGGAATCGGAGGGCTGCTCTTCCCCGGCGCCGACGGCGGCATGACAGACGGCTGCCAACAACGTACAATAGGGAAAGGGTGACGGCAGTGCCGCGGCGTTGCCGAAGGGGCGGGTTCTTCTGATCGGAACAAACGGCGCAATCGTGCAGAAAACGCTATTCTCCATCTCGTGCACTACCTGTACCGCCCGGCTCGCGGTGAAAAGCGCCGATGCCATCGGAGCGATTGTCGCCTGCCCCAAGTGCGGCAGCATGGTGCAGATAGCCCCCCCGGACGATTGGGTTCCGCCCAGTCCGCAGGATGCGTTGCCCAAGGACGGCCGGAGCTCGAACGATGCGGACGACGTGCATGCAAGCGGTTCTCCGCCGGTGGAGGCGAGCGATTCGGGCCTGTCCGGCAGCCGGCGGCCTCCGCAGAGCGAGCCGCCCCGCGATGAGGGCCCGAGCGATGCCTCGCCCGGCACCGGACCGTCTCGCAGAAGGCACCGCAACCCGCCCGCCGACGTGGCGACCTCGCCGCCGGTTGGCAACCATGCGGTTCCGCGGGTACGGAAGCACCGGAAACCGGTCCGGCCGCAGAAGGCCGCGGCGGCGGGCCTATCGGCGGCAGCTTCGGTTCCGCCCGCCGGTTCCCCGGCCGCTCCGGCTCCGCCGGCCGCGGCGGGTCTTCAAGGTGCACCAGTCCCGGAACCGCCCCCGGGGCCGGGACACCCGATGGGCTACCCCCCCAACTTCGCATCGCCGGCCGAACTGCTGTGGCGGAAGTGGCTCCTTTGGTCGGTCGTTCCGCTGGCCGGACTGGTGGTCCTGATTGGCGGTTGGGCCGTTTTCTCCGATCGCAATCCCGAGCCGACGGAGCCGGGCGTTGCCGAGATCGAGCAGGAAGATGTGCCCGCGATCGCCCCGGAGGAACCTGCGTCGGAGGGCCCCGACCACTTCGACCTCCGCTGGCTGCCCGACCGTACCGCCCTCCTTGCCGATCTGCGAATGAACGAAGGGGTCATCTCGCCTCAGGGCAGAATGCTGCTTGACGCATTGGCTGACTGGTGGCATCCGGCCGTGGCCGCGCCGTTGCAGGGGCTGCGGCTCGACCTTCAGTCGGTCCGACGCATTCGCCTCGTCTCCGCCGACCTGGCCGCGTGGCCCAACCGGCTGGTTCTGCTCGTGGAACTCAACGACGGACACGACGCCACGCTGTTGGAATCGCGGGGCAAGGCCGTACCGATCATGCTGGGCGAAGCGACGTGCCGCCGTCTGGACGAAGGATGGACTCACCCGTTCGCCGTGCTCGACGAGCGCACCTTGCTCACGGGCGACGAGGCCGTTTTGGTTGAGTTGGCCGGTCGAGCGGAACCCGAGTTTCAGAGTGACTGGATTCGAAGCATGCTGGCTCGCCGGCCGTCGCTCGGCCGTGCCGATGCCCGACTGCTGGTCGATTTGGCCGCGGCTCGGGCAGCGGGGTGGCAACTACCGGTCGCCGCGCTCGACGTGTGGCCGCAGGCGAGCTTCGCTTGGCGCACCATCCTGGAGTTGCCTGCCGGTTTCGACGCCGTGCTCCAATGGCCCGGCCGGCTGCGCTGCGAACTGACGCTCGCTTGTGAAAGCGAGACAGCGGCCGAAGAGGTTCGCAGCGCGCTCGACGGCTTTGTCCCGCTGCTGAAGCAGGCGGTCGGCGCCCGGGCAGCCGCGCTCTCCGGCCCGGAAGCGGAGGGGGGGGATGCATCGGAAATGTACGCCGCGTTCTTGACCGAAGCGTCGACCGCGCTGCAGTCGGTCGCGTGGCGCGTCGACGATGCACGGGTTCTCGTGGAAGTCGATTGGGGTGCAGGACCATGGACTCTGGCCGCGGCCACCCTCGCGGCCCAGTCGTCGCTCCGCGCCGACTGGCTCGAGGCGGCGCTCGCAGCCGACGCCGAGCGGCAGCGGAAAATCATGGCCGGATTGATCGACTACCAACAAGCCGAGGGCGACTTCCCGCCGGGAGCGGCGGGCGGGTCGCTCTTGCCGCCTGAGACACGACTGAGTTGGATTGCCGAACTGTTGCCCTACCTAGGCCACCCCGACTGGCACCGCTCGCTGCGTTTCGGCTACGCCTGGAACTCGCCGCAGAACCGCCCGGTCACCCGCCGCCAACTCGACCGCTTCGTCAATCCGGCGATGGGGCCCGGCCGAACGGCGGCCGGATACCCCGTGAGCCATTACGTGGGCGTTGCGGGCATTGGGCCCGATGCCGCCACCCTGCCGGCCGACCATCCGCGGGCGGGCGTGTTCGGATTCGGTCGCCGCACGCGGCCGGAAGACATCGGCGACGGCGCGTCGAATACCATCGCCATACTCGGAGTGACCGGCGACCCCGGCGCGTGGGCCGCCGGCGGCCATGCCACCGTCCGCCCGCTCACCACCCGCCCCTACGTCAACGGCCCCGACGGATTCGGGAGCGGCCAGCTTGGCGGCATGCTCGCCGGCATGGCCGACGGCTCAGTGCGGTTCATCTCGAAAGACATCGACCCGGAAGTGATCGAACTGCTGGCCACGATCAACAGCGGCAGCCAGGTGACCGTGGCGGCGCTGGGCGATGAAGCCGAGCCGGCGCCGGAAGTCGCGGAGCCTGCCGAGCCCGCCGAGCCGCGACCGGAATCCACGGAAATCATTCCCGAGGAGCCGGCGCGCCCCCCCCTGCCGAAAATCGACGTGGCCGCCCGACTGGCCGAGCCGGTTCCGCAGTTCGCCGTGTCCGACACGCCGCTCGGACAAGCCGTGGCGTTGCTGGCCCAGCTTGGCGGAGTGCCGGTAACGTTCGATCCGTGGGCACTGGAGTCGCTCGGCGTTTCGCTGCGCACCCCGGTTTCGGTCCGGCGCAACGACGCGACACTGGCGACGCTGCTGGAAACCGTGCTGGCCGAGCGCGGACTGGTTTACATCGCCGAGTCGGGCCAGATCGTCGTAACCCGCCCCGAGGCCGCCGCCAGCCGGTTGATTCGCCGCCGGTACAGCGTCGACGATCTGGCCGCCGACGAGACGTCCATTGCGGAATTGGGCCGCCTGATCCAGGACCTGGTCGAGCCCGAGTCGTGGCAGAGCCAGGGCGGCCCCGGGAGCATCGAGGCCGGCGGCAGCGCTCTGGAGGTCGAACAGACGGCGGCGACGCATCACCGTGTACTGGTCTTCTGCGAGAAGCTTCGCAGGGCACGCGGTTTGCCGGTACGCAGCCGGTTCCCCGTCGAGTGGTTCGACCTGGCCACGCGCCGAAGCCGGGCGGCGGAGGTTCTGCAAAGGGAAGTGACGGCGAACTTCCGCGAACCAACCCCCTTGATCGAGGTTCTGGGGCACTTGGGCGGGCTGGCCGGGGCCGACATCGTGCTCGACCGCCGGACGCTGGCGGCCGAGGGGCTTGCCGACACGGAGCCCGCCTCGGTGGCGGTCGTCAAGGAGCCGTTCGAGGCCGCGCTCGACAAGTTGCTGCGCCCGCTCGGCCTCGCTTGGCGCGCCCTCGACGCCCGCACCATCCAGGTGAGCACCCAGGCCGGCCTCGACGAGGCGATGGAGTTGGAGTTCTACTCGGTGGCCCCCCTGCTCGACGGACTGGTGACCGGGCAAACGCTCATCGAGCAAATCTGCACCCGTATTGCCGGCCCCACCTGGTCCGACGCCGGCGGCCCCGGCGTCATCCGCTACGACGCCCCAAGCCGCCACCTCATCGTCCGCCACAACCAGGCCGTCCAAGCCGCCGTGGAGCGGTTGCTTGGGGAGCAGGCTGGCGCCGGACGATAGACCCCCACTCTGCGAAAAACCCCATTCTGCTAAAGAG
>CAYPWB010000238.1:0-9650 GCA_964414315.1 uncultured Planctomycetaceae bacterium
CGCTCCGCAGCACGTCGTGGTCGTTCTGGTCCGGGTAGTCGGCCAGGACGCCGTAGACCCGCATACGCACCATTTCCAGATAGGTGTGCGTCGTCCGGTCGGGGTCTCGGGGGTCCGTCAGAGCCGCGGCAAACTGCTCGGTCACGCCCAATTGCTCATCGCGTTGCCGAAACAGCAGCAGCCCCGCATCGCTGGAAACCTGGGCCGTCGAGGGCTCTACCACAACCGGCTTCGATGTGCCAAAATCCAGAGAGAACTCAAACGCAGCCTGCGAATCCATAGTCAACCTCCGTGCGGGTATCTAAGTGTAAGCCGTTCAACCACTTAGATACCCCCGGAGGCCAATTTGTTCCCGCAATTACGAATAATCCGGGCTAGCCGTACACGCCTTGGGTGCAATAGTCACAATTTGGTCTGACACTCACAAGCGTTTTGAGGTTGAGCTTTCCGGCCCCGACGTTTTGTGAAACAGTCGAAGCCGTAAGGATGGGTCGCCCAGATGCGGGCCGTGCTACGAGTAACGCGGGCCAGGGTGTGGCTCCCTGCAGCCCGCGTTGGTGGGCTGAAACCCAATTTTAACCGCGCCGTTTGCTTTGGCCCCAGGAACGTGCCAGCCTGCCGGGCGAGACTGTTGCCAGACGCTTTTTTCCGTCGGCCACGACAGTCTGTCGTGCTATACGGTTGAACTTCGCCGTTTTGCGTCCTGCCGCCGCCGCATGGCTGACGGCGCGAAAGTTGCACGCAACTGTTGTGTCGCCATCGCCGCAGGTGTGTCGCCATCGGCCCAGGCGGAGGCACGAGACCTCGCGGCGGAGGAACGTCTCCCACGCAACAATCAACCTGTCCAATGACCTCCAAACGTTATGGCCGTAACTAACCAAGGCATTGCCGCTATTCTCGACGAGACCGCCAGGCTGCTGGATTTGCGCCAGGCCAACCCCTTTCGTGCGCGGAGCTACCGCCGGGCGGCCGGCGTGGTGCGCGGACTGGACGAGCCGGTTGCCGACATCTACCGCCGAAGAGGCGAGCCCGGCTTGCGTCAGTTGGAAACAGTGGGACCCCGGCTCGCTTCCGCGCTGGGAGAAATCGTCGAAACCGGCAGGCTCGGCCTGCGAAACCGCCTGGAGGGCGAGTTGTCTCCTGAGAACCTTTTCTGCCGGGTTCCCGGCATCGGCGAGGAGTTAGCCGAGCGGATCCACGACGAACTGGACGTCGCCAGCCTGGAGGAACTCGAGCAGGCGGCCCACGACGGTCGGCTGTCGCGTGTCGACGGCATCGGAGGCAAGCGACTCCAGGGAATTCGAGACGCGCTGGCTGGGATGCTCAGCCGTTCCACGGCGCGCCGTGCTCGTCGGCGTGCCGAGGGCCGACAACCTCCGTCGGAGCCCCCGGTGGAGGTAATACTCGAACTCGACCGGGAATATCGCCAAAAGGCCGAGCGGGGCGAATTGAGACGGATCGCCCCCAAGCGATTCAATCCGTCGGGCGAAGCCTGGCTGCCTGTCATGGAACGAGAGCACGGATCGTGGGACATCACTCTTCTGTTTTCCAACACGAAACGCGCGCACGAGTTGGGGAAGACGCGAGATTGGGTCGTGGCCTATTTCGGGACGGACCATGATCAAGGCCAGTGCACCATCGTGACGGCCGGTTCGGGCGATATGAAGGGCAGACGGGTCGTCCGCGGGCGCGAAAGGGAGTGCCGTGAATACTATCGCCAGTCGGGAGAGTAATCCGCGCGGCGAAAGACGAGCGTCGTAGCCGCCGGCGGTCTTCGTGCCGGGTTTCGGCTCTTCCGTTTCCAGGTGCAAGCTATCTGCAGGCACTTTGAAATGTCTTGGCACTTCGGCCAACGGCACGGCGGAGCGTGCGTGCTGCTTTCTTTCGATTTGCATCCAGGAATGGAAGAGCCCGGGTCGCTCTCGTCGCGGAGCGGGGACGCGCCGCGGATAAGCGTTTGAGGTACAATGGCAAGCGAGCGGAATTCAGGCGCCCTCCGCAGCGGGCCGGCGCCTGGCTCACGGGGGCCGTCTCGTAAACAGTAAATCAAGGAGTCCGTCATGAAACGCAGAGAGTTTATCCGCATTGTCGGCGGCATCGGCCTGACTTCGGCGGTTGCGCCGTGCTACGCATTTGGGACGAAAGACGATGCGTTTGACCAGTCCGGCGCACTGCTGGAGGCCGCGTTGTTCGGTAAACGGGGTGGCTGGAAGCTCGATACGCAGCATTACCAGCAGATGGGCGGCTGCTATCTACTGGCGCATGGTCTGGGCCGGCCGGTCGGAGACGCCGAGGCCACGCTGACGCTGCCGGAGGCGGGACGCTGGCAGGTGTGGGTCCGCACCCGCGACTGGTGTCCCGGCGACTGGGAGGCGCCAGGGCGTTTCAAACTGCTGGTCGACGGCGCGCCGCAGGATGCGGTGTTTGGCACCGAGCCGGGTTGGGCATGGCAGAAGGGCGGCTCGTTCGAGCGGACCGCTCCCGGCGAGGTGACCGTCGCGCTAAGGGATCTGACCGGCTTCGAGGCGCGGTGCGACGCCATCTACTTTTCGAAGGAGCCCTCGCCCAAACTGCCGAATGACGATCTGTTAGAACTGGCTGCTTGGAAAGACCGTCTCAGTGGCCGCACCAAGCAGAACGTGCCCGAGCATCACTTCGACCTGGTGGTCGTCGGCGGGGGGATCGCCGGTTGCGCCGCGGCGCTGGCGGCAAGATCGCGGGGGCTTCGCGTGGCGCTCCTGCAGGACCGGCCGATTTTCGGCGGGAACGCGAGCGAAGAGATCCGGGTGCACACGATCGGCATCAGCGGCAAGAGCGAGGACATCCTCAAGACGATCGACACGGAGCACTACCCCAACGGCAGCGACAAGGCGCGAGCCGACCAACGGAAGCGCGAAGCCACGATGGCCGCGTCCGGCGTCGCGCTGTTTCCGCTTCACTTGTGCTGCGGACTGGAAAAAGAAGGCGAGCGCATCGCCAGCGTGGAAGCCCGGGAGGCAACCACGGGGCTGCTGCGCCGTTTCCGGGCACCCGTGTTCATCGACGCTACCGGCGACGGCTGGCTCGGCTACTGGGGCGGCGCCCAATGCCGCTATGGACGCGAGGCTCGCGGCGAGTTTGACGAAGGCTGGGATCGGTATGGTCGGCTGTGGAGCCCCGAGAAACCGGACAACAAGGTGATGGGGGCCAGCGTGCTCTGGTATTCCGGCAACGTCGAGGAAGCGTCGACCTTTCCCGACGTCCCCTGGGCCGTGCCCGTGGCAAAATCGCACCAGGCGACGGCGGGGGAGTGGTACTGGGAATACACCGCAAACGACTTGAACCAGGTTGGGGACGCCGAGCAGATCCGCGACCATCTGCTGCGGGCCATCTATGGGGCCTTCGCCAATGCGAAGAAGGATCCGAAACACGCCAAACGTGCACTTCAGTGGATCGGCTACGTTGCCGGGAAACGCGAGTCGCGCCGAATCCTGGGCGACTACCTTTATACCATGCACGATATGCTCGAGCGACGAGAGTTCCCCGACACCGTAGTGGAGGAAAAACGCGCCATCGACGTGCATTACCAGCGGGCCGAAAAGGGGCATCCTGCCGATTTCCTCTCCGAAGCGGCGTTCCGAAAAACCGGGGGCCTCTACTACGTGCCGTTCCGGTGTCTCTATTCCCGCGACATCGAAAACCTGATGATGGCCGGCCGTTGCTTCAGTTGCTCGCACATCGGCCTGGGCGGCCCCCGGGTGATGAAAACCTGCGGGCAGATGGGCGTTGCCACCGGCTACGCCGCCGCGCTGTGCAAGCAGCACACTGCGACGCCGCGAGAGGTGGGGCAGAAGCACATCGGGGAGTTGCGCCAACTGATCGGCTACGGCGATTCCGCGTGATGGCACTTCGGGGAAAGTTCCGCCCGGGCCGACGCCAGCGATGACAACGCGTGCGGCGTCTCCGTGTTGTGGTCGCCGCGACAAAACGTCCGGCTCACTCGACGTCCGAATGCGTCGGCCGTCCGACATCCTCCAACCAGCTAGAAAGTGCAGGCTTGAAATCCAATGAGAAGGTTCATGCCCAGGAATGGTTTTGGCAGTTTCGCCGACGTGTCCAAGAATTACCGATCCCTGCCCGCGTTTATGCTGGTCGCCTGGTGCGCCGGCGCGCTCGGCGGTACGGGGGCAGGGCATGTTGACGCCAAGGAGAAAGTAGAAAACGGCGGTTTTGAGCAGGGTGAAACGATCGGGGACAGCGGATGGTCGTGGAAAGCCATGGACAATGCGGGCAGTATTGAGTTCTGTCCGGGCCCGGATGGCGAGGGCCGGGCGGTCAGGATCCAGCGCAGCGGCAAGCCTCGGCGCTGGCACGACTGGGTCTTGGCAAACCACGGCCGAATCGCGGTGGAGCCGGGCCAGGAATGGACCGCTTCCGCCCTCGTTCAATACGCGGATACCGAACGCGTGCAACTGGAGATATTGGCGTTGGGCGAACGCCGAGGCATGCCGGGCTGGCGCGTCGGCTGCTCTGTCCGGTACGGCTCCGGTGATTGGGAGCGATTGCAGACCACGGCAACCATTCCGCAGGGGTACAACCGGATCTACGTGCGGCTGTGCGGCGTCGGCGATACGCAGGTGCGGGTCGATGACGTGCATCTTCGTATGGGAAGGACCACGCGACAAGGAGAGAGGAAGCGGAAGGTCGAGGGGTGGGCATTCGGACAGGATCGGGTCCAAGAAAACCTGGGCCGCGGCCTGGTGGCCCGGCATTGTGAAGAGGGCCGTATCTACATCCAGTGGCGCCTTCTGAATCGCGACCCCGAGGATGTCGCCTTCAATCTGTATCGGGTCGCCGGCGACCGGGAGCCGATCCAACTGAACCAGAGTCCCATCTCTGAGACGACCGATTTCGTGGACGAAACGTTCGATCCCGATGTGCAGAACTCTTACTTCGTGCGCCCCGTTGCAAACGGTCAGCAGGGCCAACGCTCCGAACCTTGCAAAATTCCTGCCGGCACCGAGGCAAGTCCATACCGCTCCATCGCGCTGCAGGGAGATTACGATTTTCAGATGGTGGGCATCGGGGACCTCAACGGAGACGGCCGATACGATTTCGTCATCAAGGTGCCGAACGTCAATATCGACCCGTCGCACCACAAGGCCGCAGAGACTACCTACAAGCTGGAAGCCTATTTGTCCGACGGCACCTTCCTGTGGCGCAGAGACCTTGGCTGGAACATCATCACCGGCATCTGGTATTCGCCTTATGTGGTCTACGACTTCGACGGCGACGGCCGGGCCGAGGTGGCCGCCAAGACCGCACCGACGGACAAGGACTACCGGGAGCCGGACGGGCGGGTCCGAACGGGACCGGAGCACCTGTCGATCTTCGACGGGATGACCGGGAAGGAGTTGGCCCGCGCGCCATGGCCCTCGCGGACCGCACTGGGGGACACCCGCCTGGTGCCTCGCAACCAGATCGGAATTGCTTATCTGGACGGCAAGACGCCGTGCATCCTGCCGGCTCGGGGGACGTATACGGTCATGAAGCTGGCAGCCTATCAGTTCCACGGCGGCGAATTGGAAGAACTTTGGCACTGGGATACCAGCGAAGAATCGGTCGGCTTGTATTACGGCCAGGGCGCCCACCAAATGCACACCTTCGACGTCGACGGCGACGGGCGCGACGAAGTCCTTCTCGGCTCCTGTGCTATCGACGACAATGGCCAGGGGCTGTGGTCGATTGGCATGGGGCACTTGGACACGATCTATGTCAGCGACATCGACCCTGCACGGCCCGGCCTGGAGATGTATTACCATGCCTGCAACGGGGATGATGCGATGAATGCCCCGCTGAACGACGGACTGGGCCTGGTGGACGCCCGGACGGGTGAGAAGCTATGGGGTATTCGCCGTCAGACGCACCACGTCCACGGGGCAGGACTCGTCTCGGATCTCGATCCCGGCGTTCCCGGCATGGAGTGCTACAGCCGGGTCAAGAATATTGGAAAAAGATGGGTCCGCAGCGCCGGGGGCGGGGTACTCGCCGAGGATGACGCAGTTCCCTGGCAGACTTACTCTCCCTCGGCTGTGCACTGGGACGGTGACCTCCAGCGCGAGATGCTGGTCGGAGGGGAGGTGTTCAAATACGCGACCCCGACTCGGACCATAACCGGCAACATCGAGGGGCACCAGGTTGCTTGGCTGGACCTGTGGGGCGACTGGCGCGAGGAGATCATTACGTCGGTGCCCGGGGAACTGCGCATCTACGCGACACCCATTCCCGCCGTCGACCGCCGCGCGAGCCTCATGCAGGACCCGCTCTATCGGAGTTGCGTGGTCCACATGGCCATGGGGTACGGCAGGAATCCTCCCTTGCCCAGCTTTCACCTGCCGGAAGAATAGATGTCTCGGGAGCCCTTTTGTTGGGCTCCTCTTCGACACGATGGTTGTCCCTCGCGCGCTCGGGGAGCGCCCTTCGTCGGCGGCGGCAACAGGCCGCCGCCGCCATCCCGATTACCAACAGCAGGACTGTGCCGGGCTCGGGAATCGGATCGGTCGCCTGGAACGCGATCTGCCTCAGTCCACCCACGGTACCGTCGCTGTTGTAGGCGTCGTTCACCGTGAGGCGCAGATACCGGGCCCGGAAAGTGGGCAGATCATAGGTCTGCTCGCTGCCGAAGGGAGTTTCCGTGAGCGCGGGGGCCAGGCCCTCAACGGCCGGCTGCCAGCCGGTTACCGCTGGAAGCGTCGCCAAGTCCCATCCTTCCGGCTGGTCGGCGCCCAACGGCAGGAAGTCGATGTCCAGGTCGGTCGGCAGGCCCTGCTCCGTCATGCGGTCGCTGCGGGTCTGCGCCACCAGAGGTGCGCGGTTTCCACGTCCAGCGGACGGCCCAGGTCGTAGTACAGGCTCAGGGGGACGGTGCCCTGGCTGCTCGGAACGTACCAGTGGGCGATCCGCCCGCCCACAAGGGAGTCGGGCACCTCGCCCAGGTCGACGTCGCCGCCGGGAAAGCCGTCGGCACGGACGGTCCAGGTCACGTCGCCTTGGTGATTGACCGAAGCCCCCTGCCAATCACCCGGACCATAGCGATTCATATCGGCCAGCGCCCGCAACGGCGTGATGACGCCGGAGAGCGGTTCGTACGGCTGGAGCACGACGCCGTCGATCATTGTCCGGGGGTCGCTTCCGCCGCTGCTGCCGTCCCGCTCGTCGAAGTACAGCGTCATCGTCCCGGACGTGTCGGCGTCGACCCACCCGACCGGCACGGCGTAGTTGTCCACCACCCCACCGCCACCCGAGACGTTAACTCGCTTCGGAGCGCTCGAGGAATCGCCGTAATTCGCCAACCGGCCCGAGTTGGTGCCCCACTTGAAGCCCCATTGGCTTCCCTCTCGTGAACGTGCAGTTCGACCGCGATGACGTCTGACTTCCACACCGCAAGGGCAAAACAGTAGTAGGCCATGTCGTCCGTGCCGACCTCGGGCGCCTCCCTCGTGATTGGGCACGGGAGCACGCCGTTGCGAAGCACGGGCTTGTCAAAGGCGACCCGCACGGAGCCTGAGCCTCCCGTGTGCCGAAGGCACCCGGCGGCTGGTCGAAGATGGGGCCGAGGCCCGCCGGGAAATGGCTGCCATCCAGCGTGAACTGCAAGCCGAACGGACCGAAATCGGCTGACATCGGGACGTTTTCGAGGAGGAACGGAAGACGATCGCCCGGCAGCCGCACGGTGGCCGTGCGGGCGCGATGCCAGGAGCCTCGGCCGAAACAGAAGACGGGCCAATGGCAATGGGGCTCGTGGCATGTGGCGCGACCGCAGAGGCCGAGGCAGCGGAGCAGCCGGGCAACGCGGCCGAAGCTGCGGCCCCCAGCCGATACAGCCAGATGTGAGCGATGCTTATCAAGCGGGCGTACGAGACCGACCCACTGGCCTGGGGTACGGGAGGAGAGGAAAAGGGGACATCACGCCAGATCCGTGACGTCCCCCTTGCGTGAATTGCTTACGTGCCACTACTGGCCGAAGCGTTGGCCCTCGCTTCGTATCGGGCGATCTCTTCCTTGAACTGGTTGATTCGTTTCTTGAGCGAACGCAATGTCAGCTCGCGAATGTGCTGACCCATTGGCTCTTGCTGCTTGCTCTGATAAAGCTGCTCGAGTTCCTGCAGCTTAACCCGGGTGTTCTCCCATTGCCGTTGGTTTTCAATGCTCATGGCATCACCTCAATCATCCCCTTGGGGACCAAATTACGATCGGTGGCAAAAGTCTTCTCCGTAAACTGCTCAAAACATTCCAGATCCACCACTTCCACGTTGATGAAAGGCAGGCCGCCGAGCAATTCTGCTTCCGCCGTTTCATCGCGCGGGAACCCTTCTTCAACCAGCAGGACACAGTCCACGTCATTCGGTTCCAGCTTGTCGGTATCGAAGCTGCCGTTGACGACGATCCGCCGGACGCCCGCCCGACGCGCCAATTCAACCAGCCAGCGCAGCGATTCCATCTGCACTCGCGGCAATTCTGAATCCCGCCCAAACCGTGCGCCCATCTCTTCCACAGTAGCTCGGTGAAGGCCTGGGGCAGGTGGCCTTCGGCGTTGAGGTTCGGAATCATGGTCCATTCCAGGAAATGCTTTCCCGTTCGCATGCGGTTGACGGGTCCACCAGCCGCGACTTCGTCAATGATACCAGATTCCGCCCAGCGAGGGTATCTCGGTGCAGGACGCCATGCAGAGGCCCGGCACCGTCTGGCCTCGCCGGCCGAGCCGCGGGCCACACTGGCCATTGCCGAACAGGAGCTGAAAGAAGCCACGCTACGTTCGCCGTTCTACGGAGGCGTAACCCGGCGAATGGCCCATCCAGGCGAGTACCTTCACGTGGGCGCTCCAGTGCTGGCAGGGGTGCGGACCGATCGGGTGCGGCTGCGGCTGGAGGTTCCCGGGCGGCTGGCGTCGCGGGTTGAACCGGACCAGCCGCTGCGGTTCCCGTTGGATGGCCGTGTCGAGCATCGCGGATACGGGAGGCGAGGTCATCTACTCGATCGCTCCCCGGATAATCTCCTGCTCCACCAGCGCGTCCTTCCGCCGCGCGAGCCGTTCGGTCAACACCGTGTCCTCGAACCGCACCTGGTGACTCGAGTCTCGGCCGAGAAGGCGGCCGCGTGGGACTTCACCGGCGCCGCCGCGGCACTCGCCGAGCAATCATCCCCGGTCGACGCGAAGCGGCGCCGCCCGGCTCCCGGCCGAACGGGAATCGATGGGTGTTGGGTGCGGCCGCGGGCATCGCCGTGCTGTTGCTGGCCGCAGCCCTGGGCTGGGCGTTGCGGAGTCCGGGGCAGGACCCGGCGGCGGCTTCGTCGGCCGCCGAGGCGCCGTCGCCGGAGCGCGGCGCCCTGGTGCTGAAAACCGACCCGGAGGCGGAGTCCGGCTCCGGTTCTACTCCTTCTACCTCGGTTTCCGGCTTATGCTCCGGCTGCGGTGTGGGGTCCGGCTCGTGCTCCGACGGCGGCGGCGGTTCGCCCCCCGGTCCGGCGGCCAACGCCTCCTCGTTCGGTCCCTCCACTGCGTCTCGGCCGCTTCCAGGGCCTGGAGCGCAGCCAATTCCTCAGGCGTCGGGCCGGAGGAGCCGACGCGCAAGCAATCACGGCCACCCTGGCCACCGGCCGGAAAGAATCGC
>CAYPWB010000239.1:0-1236 GCA_964414315.1 uncultured Planctomycetaceae bacterium
GCGGTCGCATTTGGATCTCGCCGACAGTCGAGAATTGCGACAATGTCGATGACGGATTCTTCGAGCCGGTAATAGATCGCAAATGGAAACCGCTTCGACAGTTTGCGATGCAAGCCGAAAACAGTCTCGTGTATTCCTGCTTCCGCCTCGAGACGCTCCAGATCCCCAAAGAGACAGTCCGTGAAATAGTCGTCAAGGCCCTTGCGCTGCTGCTCGTAAAACCAGGGACCTTGCACCAGATCGTGGCGGGCCTCAGCCCGAAGCTCGACGCGCATTGATGGCATCCTTGATTTCCGCCTTCGCCTCTGCCAGTGGCAGCGCCGGTCCCGAGCTGGGGTTGTCGAGCCTGTCGGTAATTGTAGTCTCATGCCATTCCGGCGAGTCGAACGACTGCGAATCAGCCGCCAGATCCCGCCAGATAAGATCCATCGCCGCCAACTTCTCTTCACGGCTTAGAGTATCGATCATCGTTTCAAGGGTCATCTTGTTTCCTCCGACAAATGCCTCCCGTTCAGTGTAGTCTACAGCCCGGCCCGGCGGCAAGCATTCGAATCGCCCAGGCACCGCGTTTGTACCCCGGGTTGTGGAAAGACGAACTTCCGCCTACTCCGCCATCACCAGCGTTTTGACCAACTGCTCATCGGGCGTGGTGTCGGGCAGGACGCGGAGGGCGTAGTCGGCAATCGCCCGGTTGTAAGCGGTCAGGCTGGCGAGGAAGGCCAGGGTCCGGTCGGTTTGCCGGTCGAGGGCGCGGAGCACGTCCTCGAACGGCGCAGCGCCGTCGAGCCAAGCGGCTTCGGCTTCCACGCGGGCGGCGTCGGCTTCGACCACCGCGGTCGCCTGCTCCCGTACATTGCCCGAAAGACGCGGAACCATATCGGCCAGCCGACGCAGCGGCCAGGAGCGGGCCAATTCGGGCGGCAGCGACTCACTCTTCAGCAGATAAGGGCCGGCGTGCGGCCGCGTGACGGCCGTCGGCCACACGCGGTTGGCGCTTTGCCCCACGGCCTCGGCCAGATGGAATTGCGCGTCGACCAAGTCGGCGTGGGCCGCGGCCGCAGACGCCGCGGCCGCCGCCCGGGCCACTCGAAGCCGCCGGCCGTCCGATGCGTTGTCGGGCAAGGCGAAAGAAAGCTCTTCGAGCCACTGGCCGTGCTGCTGCCACACCTGCCGGGCGGCCGCCCGCTGCCGAACGGTCCAGTATGCGGCGATCAGCGTCGCGCGGTCGGCCGTGCG
>CAYPWB010000239.1:1336-9646 GCA_964414315.1 uncultured Planctomycetaceae bacterium
AGTCGTTCCACGGGCACGATCGGGCGGAGCGGAAGCAGCCCGCCCGGCACCGGAGCAAGGCCGCCGATCGGGTTGAGTGATTCGGCAGGGTCGGGCTCGGCGGGAGCGGCCGGGTCGGCGGGACGCCGCGCGGGGGTCGGTTCGCCAACCGGCGGGCGCACCGCAGGCGTCGGTTCGCCCGGAACAACCGACGGTCGAACCGGCTCGGTAAAGCCGGCCGCCTCGACGCCGGAGGGCTCCTCCGACACCAACGGGCGGACCGGCGCTTGGCTCGGGCGAATGAGCAGACCGACCAGGTCGGTGCCGTTGGTGCCCAACGGGGCCACGGCCACTGCGTACTCGGCGATGTCGTCATTGTAGCGGCACACCGCGGCCACCCAATCGCGCTGCATTCGGCGTAGCGTCGCCAGGCCGTCAAGGCCCGCACTCCACGAGTCGCCCGAGTCCGCATTGCCTTCCGCGTCGGAGGCATCGCGGGCTGCGGCAACTGCCTGCGCCTGAGCCTCAATCGCCTGGAATCGAAGCGGCAACGTCCGGTCCAGTCGGCGCGCGGCGGGCGGGGCCGGCCGCCCGCCGAACAGCTCTTCGAACCGCGTCATGTACGGTCCTACGTGGGGCCGGTCGGCGGGCAGCGGCAGGGCCGCGTCGACAGGCAAGCCGGCCAGCACGGCCAAGTCGTGCTGGACGGCCAGCACGCGCAGTTCGGCTTCGCCCAGTTCAGCCTGGGCGGCGGTCTGCACGGCTGTCAGCCGCGCCGCCTGACTCGCCGGCGGCTGAACGTCCTGCAAACCCTGGTGGTAATCGAGCTGAAACCGATACGCGGCCACCGCCTCGACCAACTTCCAGTACGCTCGAACCACTTCGAGCTGTCCCGCGCGGTCACGAACGTTGGCCAGGGCCGAGGCCAGTGCGAGGGGCTGCCCGGTGAGCGTATGGCCGGGCGGAAGCATGAGGGCCTCGGCCACCAGTTCGGGCGGGGTGAGCCGATGCCGCTGCGGCGTTTCAGCCGGCGGTTCCGCCGGGACGGAAGGAACTTCGCTTGCCGGAGCCGCCGGACGCAACGACGCCGGGGCGTCGGGCGCGAACTCCTCCAGGGTCGGGGGCGAACCGCCCGGCACGTCGGCCCGCAGCCCGGGCAACCCCCCCGATCCTTCCCCTGCTTGAGCGAGCAAGCACAAGAAGCATGGAACAACGACTGTTTCCAACATAGCGATGGTCCCCCGGACGAACGGTTTTCGTGCCTCCAGCGCGCCCAGCATGCCATTTATTGGGGCAGGCGTCAACAGGTACCGGGTGGGGCACCGGCACCGGAACCATCTGGTGCGTGATTGCGTCATAACCTACACTTTGTGTGCCATTCGCCTTTCGCGAGCCTGCGTGGTACAATACGCATGAACGAACCATGTTGAAGAACTCCCCCACCCACAATCATCGCGGCATCCTGGCGGTGCTGGTCTCGGCGGCGCTTCTGGCGGCGGCGGCCATCACGGCGGCCGTGTGGTACTACCCGCGCCTGCCCGACCCGGCTCGCGCGAACCGCCGCGACCTGATCCGCTGGCTGGTCACGCGCGACCTGGATCAGGTACCCATGGCTACTCGCGAGGTACTTGCGATACGCCTGGAGGAGGAGTTTTCGGGCGAGATCGACTGGAACGCCACGGCCAGCGAACTGACCGACCGGCATCGGCAACGGCTGTGCGAGAACGTCGGCCGGCTGGTCGGCCCTTGGATGCGGCAGAAGGCCGTCCACTACGCCGAACTGCCTCCCGAAGAGCGCGGCCTGTACCTCGACCGGCTGGTCGACACGCTTGAGCACTGGCAAGGCCTGGACGCGTTGGCGCCGAAATCGGACGCGGGCAGCCCAACGCAAGCGGGCTTGATGGACACCGCGCGCCGGCAGCTCGACGTCTTGGGGGAGCAGGGTAGTACGGCCGAACAGCGCGAACTCAAGGAGTTCGTCGCCGCCCTCCAAGTTCGCTGGGCGATGCGCGAACTATCCGAGCGTTTCGGGCGCGCCGCCGGCGCTTGGTTCGAAGGGCTGCGTTCCACAGCCCCGGCGAATTGACGCCCGGCGAACGGCGTGTTCGGTGTGAATCACCAGGCCCTCGCTTGCGAAGCCGAATCGACGGATCGTCGAGGCCTGGAATTGGTTGAGGAAACGCTTCTCGAAATCGCCGAGGCTTTCTAATGAAAACCTGTGCCGTCGTGCCCTTCGTGTTCGTCATCGCGTTTTCCTCCGTTGCCACGTCGGCCGACGCCGCCGACGGCCCCCCGGTTCAGGTATTCATTCTTGCCGGGCAATCGAACATGGAGGGCCAAGGGGTCGTCGATCTGGACCATCCCGAGTATTACAACGGTGGGCGGGGCACGCTTGAGCACGTCGCCGACGATCCCGCAAAGTCTGCCATGTTTCGGCACGTCCGGGACGGCGAGGGCCGGTGGGCCGTTCGCGACGACGTCTGGTGCCGCTTCCGCACCGGCAGCGAGGTGAAGAAGGGCCCGCTCACGATCGGCTTCACCGGTTACGGGGGCAAGCACCACATCGGCCCCGAGTTCCAGTTCGGACACGTGCTGGGCGACGCCGTCGACGCGCCCGTGCTGCTGGTCAAGACGGCCTGGGGCGGCAAGAGCCTGTACGCAGACTTCCGCCCGCCCGGCGCCGGCGGCGCGACCGGGCCCTATTACACTCGAATGCTCGCCGAGGTCCGTGAAGCCCTGGAGAACCTCGATACGGACTTTCCCGAACTGAAGGGCCGAACCTATGAACTTGCCGGCTTCGTCTGGTTCCAGGGATGGAATGATGCTTTCGGGCCCGAGGAGGCGCGCAGCCAGTATGAACAGAGTCTTGTGCACCTGATCCACGATGTCCGCAAGGCGTGGAATCGGCCCAACTTGCCGGTGGTCGTCGGCGAACTGGGCAACGGCGGCGAACAGGCGGGCGATCGCGTCCTGGCGATTCGCAAGGCACAAGCCGGTGCTGTGGCTCGACCCGAGTTCGCGGGCAACGTGGTCTTCGTGAAGACCGCAGCCTTCGCCCGGCGTCCGGAGGATTCACCGAACACGGGCCACGGGCACCACTGGTACGGAAACGCCGAAAGCTATTTCCTCATTGGCGACGCGCTGGGCAAGGCCATGCTGGAACTGATGCCCACGCAGGACTGATCGCGCAACGCAAGAACTGAGGCTCCCGATGGAACTGCTGGCGGGCGGTCTGATCATCCTCGCGCTGTTGTGCCTGTTCGGCGGTCCCGTCGTGGGGCTGGTCGCGTTGTGGAGGACGACCAAGCTGCGCCGGCGGATCGACGGGCTGGAGCGTGCGTTGCGAGCCCGACCGACCGACGAGCCGCGGCGTGCGGAGCAGCCGCCCGCAGCGGAACCGACCAGCCCGGCACGCCCGATAACCGCTGAGGTGTCCGACTCGCAACCCGCGACATCCCCCGGCGAAGAGGCCGCCCCCCCGGCCTTCAATTGGGAGGCGTTTCTGGGTCGCCAGGGTCTTGGTTGGGTTGCGGTGGTGCTGCTGTTGTTCGGCACGGCCTTCTTCCTCCGCTACGCATTCGAGAACAACTGGATCGGACCGATGGGACAAGTTGCCCTTGGCGTCCTTGTCGGCACGGGGCTGGTTGTTTTCGGCTGGTGGTGCAGGCGAGCCCGAGGCTGGCATATCTTTGCTGAGATCGTCACCGCGGCCGGCCTGCTGCTGCTGTACCTCGCAACCTACGCCGCTTTCGGCTACTTCACGATTCTCGACCAGTCAACCGGCGGGCTCTTCTTGCTGCTGATTGTCGTTGCCGGCGCGCTCTTGGCCGTGCTTCACAACACTCGAGCCGTCGCGATGATGACCGTATTGGGCGGGCTGGCAGTGCCGCTGTTGATGCGGTCGCCGCACGACCTCTACCAACAGCTGTTCCTGTACTTGGCTCTGCTAAATGCAGGTGTGCTGCTGGTAACCTACTGCCGGCGCTGGTCGATGGTGAGCCTCGGGGCGCTGGGCGGCACCCACGCGGTGTTTTGGCTTTGGTATTTCGACAACTACCACCCGGAGAAGCTGGTCTGGTCGCTCGGGTTCCAGGCGACGCTGTTGGTCCTCTTCCTTGCCCATTCCCTGGCCGCCCATGTGGTCCCCCGGCGTCGGGCGAACGTTTTCGACCTGGTTCGACTGGGCCTGACGGCTTTCGCGTGGTTCGCAGCGGCCTACGTACTCCTGCGGGACGATTACCGCCCGTGGCTCGGTTCGCTTGCAGTGGTCATGGCAGCAGTGTACGTGGCGTGGGCACGAGGAACGCTTTGGCGACGTCCCGACGACCCCCGGCAGACGCTCGCAGCCCTGGGCGTGGCCGTCAGCTTCATCGCCATCGCCCTGCCTATTCAGGCCGACGCCCGATGGGTCGCCCTGGGCTGGGCGGCCGAAGGGGCGGCCCTCGGCTGGTTCGGCTTGCGGCTCCGCCGAGGCGGTGCGCTGCGCGGCATGGCGGGGGTCCTGCTGGTTCTGGCCGTGGGACGGGTTCTGCTGGTCGATACTCCGTGGGGCGTCCGCGATCCATTCCTGCCCATCTTCAACAGCTACGGATTGCCCTCGCTTGGCGTGGCGGCGTGCTGGATCGGTTTCGTCCTGTCGGCTCTGCGACGCGCCGGCGCCTTGCGAGCCTTCGAACGCACTCTGGTACGTATCGCAGGACTGGCCGGCGTACTTCTGGTGTGGGTGATCCTTTCGACCGAAACCTACGGCTACTTCGACGCCTATGCGGCAATCGACAAGACGGACCCCACCCGCTGGCGTTGGCTGGGACACATGGCGCTTTCCAGCCTGTGGGCGATTTACGCTTCCGCCACCCTGGCCATCGGTTTCTGGAAAGACCTCGCCTCGCTCCGCTGGACAGCCCTGGCACTGTATGGGCTCACGATCGGCAAGGTGCTGCTGTTCGACATGGCCGGGGTGGGCGAACTCTACCGCATCGGGGCGTTCGTCGCTGTCGCCGTGGTGCTCGCCATGGCCGCCTGGGCCTATCAGCGACTCATCCCACAGTTGTTGACCTCCCACAATTCGGACGAAGGATCATGATGTTTACGAAGACCCTGTTCGACTTCCGGGTGTGGCTTCGCCCGTCACTCGCCGCCGCCTTTTGCGCGCTGGCGGTCTCCTGCGGGGGCGCGCAGGATCAGAACGGCGAACCGAGACCGAAACCGTCGGGCGAGTCCGGGAAGCAAAGCGAACCCTTAAAGCGCTGGCGGTATTTCGCCGAGGTCGCATCGCTCCCTTCGGCCGATACCCCGTGGTACGACTGCCTCGTAACGCCCCAGGTGTTCGACGCCGCGCGGCTCGACCTGGCGGATCTGCGACTTTATGATGCGGGCGGTGTGGAAATCCCCTTCGCGCTGCGCGTGCGCCGAGAGGAATCGCAGCTTGCCAACATCGAGGCCGAAGAGTTTAACCGCCTCACGACGGAAGACGGCGTTCGCCAGGTCTCACTCGACCTGGGCGAAGAACAAGTTCAGCACAACGAAGTGGAGGTGCTCACGCCCGGGATCAACTTCCGCCGCCCGGTTGTTGTCGAAGGCAGCGACGACCGTAAAGCCTGGCACGAACTTGCCGACAACCACCTGCTCAGCTATCAAAGCAACGGCCGGGAATTCGTCGATGCCACTGTCGACTATGCTCCCAGCCGGTTCCGATATGTGCGGGTTAGCGTCCGCCCGGATCCGCAGGAAGACACCGATGGGAAGTGGCAGTTGCGCAGCGTGAACGTCCGCCGCCGTGTGCAAATACCGGGTGAACAGGTCACACGGGAAGTCAAGTTTCGCCCGCGTGAACCGGTCCGCACCAGGCAAGGCCCCGGATCGCAATGGCTGATCGAGCTGGGTGGTGCCGGTGTGCCGGTGGCGGAACTGCTGGTGGAAATCGACAGCGACGACTTCGTGCGCGATTGGCAGGTGGAGTCGGCCGGCCCGGATCGGCCGGGCGAGGAGTTCCGGCACGTAGCCGCCGGTACGTGGCAGCGTAAGGCGGGGCAGGAGAAACAGACGTTCGTGGCCCAACTCCCTGAAGAAGTCCGCGCCGCCCGGCTGAAACTGCTGGTGACCGACTACCGCAACCCGCCATTGTCGATCGAGTCGATTCGAACGCGGGCTCCGGCCCGCCAGGTGGTGTTCGAAGCCGGGCCGAACAAGGTTCAAGGACCGTTGCGGTTGTACTTCGGCAATCCCGACGCGGAAGCGCCCCGGTACGACTTCGCCCGGAACCTGCCAAGGCAACTCGACCCGGCGCCGAAACGGCTCGAACTGGGCGTCCGGCAGCCGAACCCGGGGTACCAGCCCGCGCCGAAGCCGCTTACCGAGCGGCTGCCCTGGCTGGTGCACAGTGTGCTTGCCGGCTCGGTGGCAACGCTTGGGCTCCTGATTGTCAGCCTTGCCCGAGCGGCCATGCGACAAGATGCGGCCCCGGCGGCAAAAGCGGACGAGCACGGCTGATCCGCTCGCAGCTCGTAAGGTGGGCCGAGTTCGTAGGGTAGGCCGAGCGGTGCGAGTCCCACCACGGAGCAACCGGTATTGATCCTGGTGGGACTCGCTTCGCTCGGCCCACCCCACCCTGCTCGAGCGTGCATGGTCACGCGGGCGAGACGGCCAGCACGGCGTTCCGGTCTATTCGGACCGACTCAACGGTGTAGCCTGCACGTTCCACGTCGCGAATGGCCGAGACGATGGCCTCTTGCAGCGAATGGTGCGTCCGATCGAACTCCAGTTCCAGGCCCTCGGCATGAACGCCGATCGAGCAATCGTCGCATCCGGCCTCGCCCAAGGCGTCCGTTGCATCCAGCAGATCCTCATCGGAAAGCGGGGCGGCGAAGTTTCCATGAACGATCAGGCAGAAGTGATACTCGGTCATATCGTCAACCTCCTCAGGAACCGGCTGCTCCCGGACAACGGTTCACCTTTCGGCGAATTGCCCTGGCGTGGTTCTCCGGGCTCCGGGGCGTCGACCAAATGGACATCCGGCAGTCGGAGTGCCCGTGGCTGCAACGCATGATTCCCCAGGCATGCGACCGCGCGCCAGCCTTCTTGACGATCCAGCCGCACCTTTCGGCATAGCGCAGTGCATCACGAATCACTTTGCTCGGATGGTCCGCCAAGGGTGCCTCCCGTGATCCACCAAGTATGCCTTATGTGCCAACGCCCGCCGACATACCGGTCCATTTGCAGCCCGGAATACCTTACTGCATCCTAGCCCCCATTGCAAGACTCCGCAAGCGGTTTCGCACTGCGATGCATTGCAGCGCCGAGGGATAGGAAATTTGATGTCGCCACGGAAGTCCAGCTTCGACAGGAGGAAATGGAAAGTCAAGGGGGAGCTTTCGCGGTGAAGTTGGTACCGAGGATGCCGTTAGAAGGCTAGTCCAATCGACCTGAATAGGGCATTGCATTGCCG
This sequence comes from uncultured Planctomycetaceae bacterium, assembly GCA_964414315.1. Taxonomy (GTDB): domain Bacteria; phylum Planctomycetota; class Planctomycetia; order Pirellulales; family Thermoguttaceae; genus PWXP01. Next base: position 8,760 of record CAYPWB010000239.1, read on the forward strand.
CACAAACAGACCTTCCACGGGCCGCTTGCCGAGAGGGCAAAATCAGAGGGTCGCAAGGAACTCGTCCATCTCGCACGTTCGGTACGTAGATAGTACGGCAAAAGCTGCCTTGCGGCAGTGAAGCGGCCGATTGTACCCCATCTGCCGCATTTCGGCAAAGCTGGGCCTGCTCTACTGCACTATCGGGACGGCTGTGGCAATTGACAGCGTGAAGAGGGCCGATGAGAATAGGCTCCGCAGTCGCTTCAATGTCACCAGATTGGGGGAAGAAATGGTATCGTTTCATCCGGATTTTCTCGTTGACGAACAAAACGAGCGAAAAGCGGTCGTGCTTCCGGTAGCAGAATGGCAGATGATTGTCGAAGAATTGGAAGAGTTGGATGATATTCGCTCGTTCGACACGGCGAAGTCTCAACCTTCCGACGCTGTACCATTCGAAGATGCCGTCAATAAGATCGAGCGAGGAGAGCCTCTGTGACGTATCAGGTTCTCATCGAACGATCTGCAGCCAAGAGCCTTTCACGCATTCCGGCACCACATCGAGAACGAGTCACCACGGCGATTCGAGATCTCGCGACTACTCCGCGCCCACTTGGCGTCAAGAAGCTCAGCGGACGTGACGCTTGGCGAATCCGCATTGGTGCATACAGAGTTATCTACGAAATCTACGACCAACAACTTAGAGTCCTTGTCGTGGCTGTCGGGCCCCGGCAAGGCATTTACGGGCAGTAGTAGGTCGTAGCGAACGCCTGCAACGCGCTCATCGAACGAACTCGCAATAGCGACCGGCAGAGCTTATTGCACCGGCTCGCGGCTGGCCGGGTCGGTGTAGATGTAGCCGCGGGCAAGCGTGCTATAATGCGCCACTTGCTGTGCCTGCCAGGCGG
>CAYPWB010000240.1:0-9632 GCA_964414315.1 uncultured Planctomycetaceae bacterium
CGCCGTGCCGTCCGCCATAGTAGCAGGCACGCTCCGCCGTGCCGTCCGCCATAGTAGCAGGCACGCTCCGCCGTGCCGTCCGCCATAGTAGCAGGCACGCTCCGCCGTGCCGTCCGCCCCGGTCGCCGTTGCCGGAAGCGACTACCGGAACCGGATCGCGGAGGAAGCAAGAGTGTCGACTCGGAGAGTCGACCTACCGTGACGTACCGTCCGCCCTTTGGACCAATCGCCCTTGGTGCCGCGAATCTTGGTACAATTCCCGCGAACGGCGGCCCATCAATCCAATTCGTTTCAGGAGAAGGCTGAATGAGGAATGCTATGTACGGAACAATGCACGGCCGATACGATCACGGCCTCGGGCGCTACCTGCTCATGGTCGCGGCTTGCTGCCTCCCGCTGGCGGCGGCCGGCTGCGGCGGCGGGCACGGGGCCTCGGTTTCCGGCCAAGTGACGTTGGACGGCAAGCCGCTCGACACGGGCACGGTAACTTTTCACCCGGAAGGCGCGGGTCCCACCGCCTACGGCGGCATCCATCCGGACGGTTCGTACGAGGTGAAGACCGGCACGCAGGAAGGGCTGCCGCCCGGCGAATACCGCGTGACCGTGATGGCCGCCACCGAGCCGCCCACCGACGGGCCCTCGGTGCCCGGCGAGATGATCACACCGCCCCGCTATTCCGACCCGGCGCAAAGCGGCCTCCGCTGCACGGTCGACCGGGGTTCCAACCAGTACGACATCCCGTTGACGTCGAATTAGCGAGGCGTCTTCGGCAAATGCGTAGAATGGGCATCGTAACCGTTCACAGGGGACTGTCCCGTTTTCGCGGCACATGGGGCGATTTACCCAATCGCCCTGCTTATGAAGCCGCGAATACGGGACTGTCCCCCTTGCATACCGCGGAGAAGACAGCCCGCGCCGCCGACCTGTGAACGGTTACATGGGCATCTTGCGGACCGATTGGGAGGGGGTATAATTGCGACGTACGCAGGACGGCCAATCCGCCTCGCCTCGCATTGTGTTTCGCCCGCCGCCTCCGGAACGCGAGGCGGCGCCACCCTACCGCTGGGAGGATAGACCATGTTCGATCAAGACGGCACAAAGCTCCGAGCGGTTGCCTGGAGCGAGGTTCTCCCCTGGCTCGCGCTGTTTCGTTCTTTCCGGCTGGCCATCGACGTGCGCGTATTGCTCCCCGCCGCCGCCGGCGTGTTGCTGACCGTAACCGGTTGGGCCTTGCTGGCCGGCGCCCTCGCACCGGACGATCGCCCCGTACCTTGGTCGGCGGAAGGCCGAGCGACCGCCTTCGGCGCGCTCGCCCCGGCCGTCCCGGATCGGCCGGGCGTGCCCTGGATACCTCAGCCGGGCGCCGAGCCGGCCGGTACGGACACCTGGTACGATGCCGATCCGCTGTTCGGCAGTTGGAGTCGTCTGACTCGGCCTCTTATGGAATCGCTCCGCCCCGAGGCGTCGATCGGCACGGTGACCCTGGCGGTGCTTTGCGGTTTGTGGGCGCTTGCCGTCTGGGCGTTGTTCGGGGGCATGATTACCCGCGCGGCCGTGGTGCAGCTTGCCGCCGACGAACGGGTGGGTCTGATGGCTGCGTTACGTTTCGCCGTGGTGAAGTGGCCCTCCTATGTCCTCGCTCCGCTGCTGCCGATTGTGGGCATCGTGCTGTGCGCCGTCGGCGTGTTCCTCCCGTCGCTGCTGGCCAATTTCGACGTCGGGCTGGTGCTTGTCGGCTTGGTGTGGCCGGTGGCCTTGGTGCTTGGCTTCATCATGACCTTGCTGCTGCTGGGGCTGCTGTTCGGCTGGCCGCTCATGGCGGCCACGATCAGCGCCGAGGGGACCGACGCCTTCGACGCGATCAGCCGTTCGTACGCCTACGTGTTCCAGCGCCCGTTGCACTACCTGTTCTATGCGGTCGTCGCGGGGCTCTTCGGAGCGCTTGGCTGGGTGCTTGTGGCCAACTTCGCCGCCGGCGTGGTGACGATGGCCCTCTGGGCGGCCAGTTGGGCCGTGGGGCAGGAGCGCCTGGCGGCATTGGCGGGCGACGGCGCCGAGTTGGGCCAAATTGCGGGAGTCGGCACCGCGCTGATCGCATTCTGGGTCGGCTGCGTGAAATTGCTCGCAACCGGATTCCTGTACGGCTATTTCTTCGTCGCCACTGCGTGCATCTACCTGCTGCTCCGCCGCGATGTGGACGCCACGGAAATGGACGAAGTTTACCAGGATGCCGACGCTTCGGAGCCCGCCTACGGCCTCCCGCCCATCGAGTACGACGAAGCCGGCGCGCCGGAGGTTGGCGGCGGCGCCTCGGGCGAAGAACCGCCCCGGGCCCAGCCCGAGTAACGGTCCGTTCGTTCCGTTTGCAAGCCATTCCGCCGAACGGCTGGGTTCTGCCGGATAAAGCGGGCGGCACGGAGGAGCGTGCCTGCTACTTTGCCGGGCTTCGCGCCCCGAAGCGGAAGACCCCGATTACGCCGGGCTACATCGCCCGCCTTTCCGTTTCCTTGGCTCACATGTGCAGTTCGACCACGTCCTTGTCGTGCAGCACGTAGTCACCCTTCACCTGCGTGCCGTCGTGGACGGCTTCGCCCCAAACGCGGGCGAACTTCAGCCCCTCCAGATAATCCTTGTGCACCTGACCGGCCATGTCCTGCAGCGTGCTGCCGCGGCGCACGGTAAACGGCCGGTCGAGGTCGGGCTCCTTCGAGGTCGGCAACTTCGTGTACACCCGCACTACGTCCATCGTTGCATACACCGCGTTGCGCAAGTCTTCCAGGCCCATGCCGTGCACCGCGGAAACCCGGTATTCGGGGAACTCGAGCGGACAAAGCTCGTGCAGCAATTCCAGCCGCACGGCCGCCTCGGCATCGTCCATCTTGTTGCACACCAGAAAGGTCTGGGTGTAAGAGAGCCCCACGTCGCGGTCGTCGAGATACGACGTGGCCGCCAGGCGCGTCTTCGTCTTAGAGAGCCGGTCAAGCACCTCCTGGCACTGCTCGATCCCTTCCTCGCTGCCCAGGTCGACCACCAACAGGGCCAGGTCGGCGGCGCGGGTAAGGCCGTGCAGGTGCGGGTCGAAATAGTCGGCCGTGATGGGCGGCGTGTCGATGAGTTGGACGGCCACGTCTTCCCACGGCATCATGGCCGGGGCGGGTACGGTGGTGGTGAACGGGTAGGGCGCCACCTCGGGCGAGGCGTTCGTCAGGCTGGCGACCAGTTGGCTCTTGCCCGCGTTCGGACCGCCCAGCAGGATGGCTGTTCCGGCGCCCTGCCTCGGAATGCGCAATCCGCGGGTCTTCTTCTTGCCGCCCGTCTTCTCGGCTGACAGCTCCCGCTTCGCCTTGGAAATCTTCGCCTTGAGCTGCGCCTGGAGGTGGTCGGTCCCCTTATGCTTGGGGATTTCCTGGAGCATCACCTGAAGACACTTCAGTTCCTCGTCGAGCGTCGTTGCCCGGCGATATTCCTCCTCGGCCTTGAGGTATTGAGCGGTAAGATTGGCAGGCATATTCCGATGTGCTCTTGCGTTGCGGGGCGGCGTGCAAGCACGTTCCTTCGGCCGGCGAACGCACTGTTCCGACGTTGCTCCGCCGGCTTGCGTGGCTGCGGGGCCTGAAGAAACGGGAATCCATAATTTACCGCATTCGGCTTCCCGCGTGAAGCGACACCCGTTGCACAAACCACCGCGTTCCCCAGGCTGTGCGGGGGCTTCCGCTTCTGGATGCAAAGCCGGGCAAAGCAGCAGGCACGCTCCGTCGTGCCGTCCGCTTCCGCAGGCGGAATGCAGCCGTTCAGCCGAATGGCTTGCACCCGGAAACGGAAGAGCCCCCGTGCGTCGGCATCGATGCGAGGGATGGACCCTCGGCTCCGTTCGCCACGGCGCCGTGCTTTGCCCATGTTCATGCACAGCACCCCCCGGTTGTGCCGTCAGTGCCCCGGCGATATCATGAAGGCATTATGGGAAAGCAAACGATCTTCGTATCGAATCGTCTGGCCGTTCGCGTTGCCCACGGGCCGGAAGGGCTAAAGTTTACCCCGAGTGTCGGCGGCCTAGCCACCGGGCTCAGTTCCGTATCGACAGGATCTCGTCCGCCGTTGTGGGTGGGGTGGAGCGGGTTGGCCGAAGAGGACCTGTCGGCGGCGGAACAAGATCAGGTGCGTCGGGAACTGCGGACGAACCATGCTGCCGTTGCCGTCCCGCTGAGCCGACATGATCTGGAACTCTTCTACAGCGGTTATTGCAACGATACGATCTGGCCGCTCTTCCACTATTTCCCTACCTACACCGAGTACCTGCCCGAAACCTGGCAGTCGTACCGCGCCGTGAACCAGCGCTTCTTTGAAGTGCTCGCTGCCGAAATGGAGCCCGACGCCACCGTATGGGTACACGATTACCAACTGATGCTCTTACCGGGCCTCATTCGGGAACACTTCCCCCATGCCCAGACCGGCTTCTTCCTCCATATTCCGTTTCCTTCCTACGAGATATTCCGCTTGTTGCCGGCCCGTGAGGAGATTCTCGAAGGCTTGCTGGGGGCCGACCTGATCGGATTCCACACCTACGATTACGCCCGCCATTTCCTCTCCAGCGTTCGGCGCCTTCTCGGCCACGACCATGCGATGGGAATGATCCGCGCCGCCGATCGGGTGGTCAAGGTCGACGTGTTTCCCATGGGCATCGACTGGAACCGCTTCTCCGGTGCGGAGTCTTTGCCCGAGGTGCGGGCGGTTCAGGAAACGGTGGCTCGCCAATACGGCGGCCGAAAGTTGATCCTTTCGGTGGATCGGCTGGATTACAGCAAGGGAATCCCCACCCGAATTGCGGCGTTTCGCCGACTGCTCGAACGACATCCCGAGCGAGCCGGCTCGGTGGTGCTGCTGATTGTCGTATCGCCGTCCCGGGAATCGGTCCCGCAATACATGGAACTCAAACGCGAGGTCGACGAACTGGTTAGCGACATCAACGGTCGCTGGAGCACCCTCGATTGGAACCCGATCCATTACCAGTACCAGACCGCCAGTTTCCATGAACTCAACGCGATCTATCGCCAGGCCGACGTTTTGCTGGTGACGCCCCTGCGCGACGGCATGAACCTTATCGCCAAGGAGTACATTGCCGCGAGGAACGACGGGCAAGGGGTCCTCGTGCTGAGCGAAACGGCGGGAGCGGCCCGCGAGTTGAGCGAGGCCATCCAAGTCAACCCCAGCGACCTCGACGAAATTGCCGACGCCATGATCGCCGCCCTCGACCAGCCTTTCGAAGAACAGGCCGGGAACATGGCCGCAATGCGCGACCGGGTTCGCCGGTTTACCGTGCAATACTGGGCCGGGGATTTTCTGGAGAAACTGCGCGGAATGCGCGAAGTCCAGGCAACCCAACAAGCCCGGCCGCTCGATTCAACGGCGAAGGCCGAAATCGAGGAACGTTGGACCGCCGCAACCGGCATTCTGCTCTTCCTCGACTACGATGGGACTCTCGTGCGTTTCCACCGGCGCCCCGACGATGCACGCCCGGACGAATCCCTTCTGGAATTACTTCGTAACCTGGACGCCCTCGACGGGGTGAGCCTGGTGCTGTCGAGCGGACGCGACCGCGCCAACCTGGACCGCTGGTTCGCCGCGGAGCGTTTCCTCATGGGCGCCGGGCACGGGGCCTGGATTCGGGAAGAAGACGGCAATTGGCACGCGGCGTCGGTTCAGGTGCCCGACTGGAAGGACGCAATCCGGCCCATCATTCAGCGCATGGTCGACCGGACCCCGGGAGCTTCCATGGAGGAAAAGGACTTCTCCCTCGCGTGGCACTATAGAAACAGCGAGCCGGAACTGGCAACCGTCCGAATGGCGGAACTGCGGGAAACCCTGATTACCCTGACGAATAATCTGGAGTTGTCGGTCCTCGACGGCAATCGGGTTCTTGAAGTGAAACCGGCGCATATCCATAAAGGGCGAATCGTGCACCATTTTCTGGAGCGGGACGCCTGGGACCTGGTCGTGGCGGTCGGCGACGACGCGACCGACGAGTACATGTTCCAGGCGCTGCCTCCGGAGGCGATTTCGATCAAGGTCGGCGTGGGGACCACCGCCGCCGAATATTCCATCCGCGGCGTGGAACGGGTACGGCAGTTGTTGCAGTCGCTTTGCGAAAGCCGCGGAACGCTCAGGCAGCGGATCCCAGCAGACCGTTCCGATTCTCGCGGCACAAACGCCCCTGCGCCCCATCGCCCATCTGCCGACGCTGCGAGCGCGGGACGACGGTCTCCCTCGCGTACAGCAGAGAAGCCGTAGGGGAACACGGGACAGGTCCGATTTGTGCGAAGCGCCCTTCGGGCGGTTCCGGCAGATCGGACCTGTCCCGTGTTCCCCGCGCCGCCGGCGCGCGGGAGCGGCTGCCTGGAAAGAAGAGCGTCCACGCCGCAAGAAAAAGCGACGGCCCGGTCGTTTCTGACCGAGCCGTCGTCGAAAACCAGACCCGTCCTCCCGAGGTGCTCGGAAGGGTCTCACTCAGACAACTATTGGCAGCAACCTGCCGGCTCGCAGGCCTTCGGCGCTTCGCAGGCGGCCGGCTCGCGGCACACCGGAACCGGCGAGCACACCTGGACCGGAACTTGCCGGCACACCACCCGCGGTACGCAGCGGGTAGCCGTGTAGGCAACCTTTTTCGGCACCAACTTCGTGCTGCACACCGTCCGGGTGTATTGCACCGGCTTCATCACGGTGTAGGGCACCTTGCGGACCCGCTGCTCGGGCACCATGCGGCACACCTTGTACGGCACCTGCTTCTGCCGGCACTCCGAAACCATCCGGCATACGTTGTAGGTGCATGTCCGCGTGCGCTGTTCCCGCACCATGCGGCAGGTCTTGTAGGTGCAGGTTCGCACCCGCTGCTCCTTCACCATGCGGCAGGTCTTGTAGGTGCAGGTTCGCACCCGCTGCTCCGGCACCATCTTGCAGACGGTGTAGGTGCAGGTTTTCACCCGCTGCTCGGGCACCATGCGGCACACGGTGTAGGTGCACGTCTTCACCCGCTGTTCCGGCACCATCTTGCAGACGGTGTAGGTGCAGGTTCGCACGCGCTGTTCCGACACCATCTTGCACACTTTGTAGGTGACCGTCTTGGTGCGTTGCTCGGGCACCATCTTGCAGACGGTGTACGGAATGCGCTTTTCGATCACTTCCGGGACCATCTTGCAGGTCTTGTAGGTGCAGGTTCGCACCCGCTGCTCCGGCACCATCTTGCAGACGGTGTAGGTGCAGGTTCGCACGCGTTGCTCGGGCACCATCTTGCACACCTTGTAGGTGACCGTCTTGGTGCGCTGCTCGGGCACCATCTTGCAGACGGTGTACGGAATGCGCTTTTCGACGACTTCCGACACCATCTTGCAAACCTTGTAGGTGCAGGTCTTCACCCGCTGCTCGGGCACCATCTTGCAGACGGTGTAGGGAACCGTCTTCGTGTGCGTCTCACGGACCCACTTGGTGCACTCGATCTCCTTCTCGACGATCTCGGGCACCCACACACGGCGCTGCTGCACCGGGGCGCACGGGCTGCACGCGTCGGCCACGGGGGCGCAGGGGTCGACCTGCGTTTCCCAACGGCCCGCGCAAACCTTCACGGTTTTGGTGTACTTCACGGGTTTGCACACCGTGTAATGCACTTCCCGCTCGCGGGTCTCGTGCACCGGCTTCATGACCGTGTAGCACACTTCCTTCGTCCGCGTTTCCCACACCGGCTTGCATACCGTGTAGCGGCAAACCTTCTCGCGGGTTTCATGCACGGGCTTCATGACCGTGTAGCACACTTCCTTTTCGCGGGTCTCGTGCACCGGCTTGCACACCGTGTACGGGATTTCCTTCGTCCGCGTTTCGTACACGGGCTTCATGACCGTGTAGGGGATTTCCCGGGTCTTGGTCTCGTACACCGGCTTGCACACCGTGTACGGGATTTCCTTGGTCCGGGTCTCGTACACGGGCTTCATGACCGTGTAGGGAATCTCCTTCGTGTGGGTTTCCCACACCGGCTTGCACACCGTGTACGGGATTTCCTTGGTGTGCGTTTCCCACACCGGCTTGCACACGGTGTAGCAAACTTCCTTGGTCCGGGTTTCCCAGACCGGTTTGCAAACGGTGTAGTTGACCGTTCGCATGCGGGTTTCCCACACGGGCTTGCACACCGTGTAGGCACACTCGCGATAGTGCGTTTCAGGCACGTGCCGAACGCAGGTGACGGTCCGCGGGACCGAAACCCGCTGGTACACCGTCCGGTAAGCAGTGTACGGCTGTTGCTCGTACACGACACTCTTAACGGTCTTCATGACCGTGTGACACTGCATCGTGCAGCTAACGGACTCAGCCGCGCAGCATGCCCGCTTGAAAAAGCGGAAGCGTGCCGCCCGGGTGTGGCAGGCATCCGCCGTGCCGGCGGAAACTGCCAGCAGTGCCACCGCTATCAGCGACACTCCGTACAGCTTTCTCATAGTTTGCCTCCTTCGAGCACCACTTAGGGAGTAAGGGCCTGGTCACAATGGCGACATTCGCCTCAAGATTATTCGGCCACCGCACTCTACGTACATTAGCTGGACCACCAAGCTTGCGAAGACAAACGATCCGACGCTGAAATCGTAGGCGTCGCAAACCTCGCAATCCTAACCTCAATATCGTTCGATATCGTCATGATGCACAGCTTGCTTGAACTGGAATGCATAGATGATCGACGGGTTATGCGGACTACAGGGAGAATAAGACCCTAACTATGACCGAGGCGACTGGGCAATATGAGAATTGCGTGATGAAAGAGCAGTTCTTCCCGGGAAAACGGAATGGTCCACCCAGAGATACTGCCCACATTACCTAAAGCACAAAGCCATCGTGTATTGCCGGCATTCTTGACTTCGCGCAATTTACAACCTAGGTAATGGAAGTGACCTCATTCGGGAATGCACGGCGGGCCCCAAAGCCTGGTATCCGACCGTCGCGCCCGAAAGCGAAATCGCAGGCAAGGGAACCGCGGGTAGGCGCCGCAGCCATCCGAGTACCGCTTGAGTTGGGTCTTCCACTTTACACACCCTGTTTTGAGGAACGAGTTGTCATGCGACAGAACCGCACCGCCTTTACCCTCATCGAAGTGCTGATCGTGGTGATCATCATGGCCGTACTGGCCGCGACGATCATCCCCCAATTCTCGTCCTCGACCGAGGACGCGAAGGGCAGCGCGCTGGACTTCAACCTGCACACCATCCGATCCCAAATCGAGATGTACAAGGTGCATCACCTGGGCCGGGTTCCGTCGTTGGCGGATTTCGCCCAACAGATGACTGAGCAGACCAACGTGCAGGGCGGGTTCACGGGCGACACGCCCTATGGCCCCTATATCCAGGGCCAGATCCCCCCCAACCCATTCAATGGCAGCAACGAACTTGTCGCCGTGGCAACCGCCGGCACGGTGCCCACCGCCGTCGTTTCCGGCGGGGCCGGCTGGCAATACGACGAGACCACCGGCGGTTTCTACCCGAACAACCCTGAGTGGTACGAGTAGCCGCTCTCGGGGCACGGAAGATTCCGTAGTGGAACATATTACCGTTAAAGGCTTTAGCTTCAGTCACAGTTACTTCTATAACACTGAGATTCGGTTTTAT
>CAYPWB010000241.1:0-9540 GCA_964414315.1 uncultured Planctomycetaceae bacterium
CCGTAGGCACCAGCACGTTCTCCAGCACGGTGCATTGCGGCAGGAGGTGATGGTCCTGGAAGACGAACCCGATGCGTTCGTTGCGAAACGCGGCCAGGCGAGGCTCGTCGAAGCCGGCCGGATCGAGGCCGTCGAGCAGCACGCGGCCGGAGGTGGGACGCTCCAGCGTGCCGATGATGCTCAGCAGCGTGCTCTTGCCCGACCCGCTCGGCCCGACGATGGCCACCGTATGCTCGGCCGACGCGTCCAGCGACACGTCGCTCAGCACGGTCAGCCGGTCGGCACGAGTGGGATATTCCTTACCAATATGCTCGACTTGCAATTGTGCCATGACGGAACCGCATTGTGTCTTGTGTGATGGCCCCCATAACACAACCTACACCAACTCAACTCCGCCGGGAAGTGTCTTTGCCGTCACTCGGGGCGTGCCGCCGGATCGGGGGTAAGCATGAATTGGTCGACCTTGGTGCCCGGTTCACGGACGCGGAAGACCAGTTCGACCCGGCCGGCAGGCAGGTCCAAGCCGATCGGTTCGCGTCCGGGATGCCATTCAAGGCGCCGCCACGTCCATCCGGGAGCGGCGCCGGTGTGCCAGTCGGTACGGGGCAGGATTGCGCCCTCGGGGCCGAGGACCTGAACGTAGAAGCTGTCGGTTTGCGAGTCGGGCGCCAGCACGCGGCCCCAAAGCCAGTATCGGCCCGCTTCCGGCACATCGAGCGCCCACCGGACGCTGCCGAATCGGGCCGTTTGGTAGTGGTCGACGGACGAACCCACGTACGCGGCGTCCGACGCTTTCTCGTCGATACCGATTTCCATACCGCCGAAGCACAGGCCGGCCTCGGCCTCGAACCGCAGCGGCCCGTCCGCGGGCACCGGGAAGACTTTGGCCTCCTCGGTTGCTTCGGTGTATTTTTGCACCGGCGTCAAGCCGGCCAGTATCGGGCGGCCGACCGGCCGGCCGTCGATTTCCAGGACTGCGTCGGTCGGCGGCGGATCGAGGGCCGCCTGCGCGACCCCGCCCGCTCCAACCCTCGCTTGAATCGTGACGGGACCCTCTTCCCCTAGAACCCGCAGTTCGAATCGGCTTTCCGGCTGCGACGCATCGGCGGCCTGCTCAGGCGGCGCGACCAGAGCCGTTTGCGAGTCGGCCTCGGCTGCCAAGAACGTCTCGTGCCAGCGAGCGAACGCCGCGTCGTCGGCCAGGCCGCTGCCTACGCGCACCCAGAACGCCGCCGCGGCCGACTCGACTTCGCCGGGTTCCGACTCGTGGGCCACCGACAGGCGCATCGCCCCGTGCGCCTTGGCGTCGTCGACCACGGCGATGTCGGCCGCCGCTCCATCGCGCCGCTGGGCCATGAGCACGCGCACGCCGACGGCCGCGGTGCCGTATCGCACGACTACCGCCTCGTCGGGCGCAACCTCAATCTGCGCCGGCTTCTGCACATCGGGCGAGTCCAGGGTTACCCGGCGGCCACCCACCCAAAGCCCCTGGTACGCGCGGCGGAAGACGAAGTGGCTCTTCAAGCCGGTCCGCTCCGGCCGGTCGAGGTCCTCCGCCCGATAAGCGGCCAGGGCGAGTGCGTCGGGCCCTCGCTGGGCGGCTGCCCAGAAGCACGACAGGTGCAGAGCCTTCATGTGCCCGGCGCGGCCGGTGGCGTACCGCTGCACCCCGTAGGGATCGTCGCGGCCGTCGGCAATGAAGTAGCAGCGCGCCGTCGAACGGTCGCCCGGCAAGTCGACGGCCAGCGGCACGTCCTGGCTGCCGTAGTAAGCCGAGGCGGTGCTTAGGGTGATGTCGGGCAGCAGCAGGGCGGTGCGGGCCTCGGCGGCCCCTTCGCCCCAGCGCTGGCGGACGCGCCGCGGAAGCCGGTCGGCCAGTTCCCGAGCCGACGCCGGAAGCGACCAGTCGTCGACCAGGGCATCGGCGTGGTGGATGCTCGGGCGGACCGTCAGGTCGAGCCAGCCGGCCAGGGCGAGCCGTTCGTCGAGCCCTCCGACGCCGCGCAGATAGTTGTAGCTGCGGCTGTGCGCCCCGGCCAACCGCTCGGCCGGCGGCCACCAGTTCGCCCCGATGTCGGTCGACGCCAACTCCAGCAACGCCTCGGCCTGCCGGCGGGTTTCCGGTTCGCGGGCACGGGCAGCAATCCATCGCAGGCCGTCGAGGTTTACCGCGTAGTAGGTCGGGCTCACGTATTCGGTGACGCCGTATTTCCACGTCCACAGGCAGATGTCCTTCAGACGCCGGCAGCCCGCTTCGGCCACGTCGGCGTTGTCGAGAATGTCGCCCAGCGCCACGAGGTTCGATGCGTTGAGAATCGCAATGTTTGTATACCAGACGGGCACCCGATGCCGCAAACAACCCTCGGCCCCCAACTCCATGATGCGTCGCAGCGCGACCGCGACCTCGGGTTCGAGGTTTGCTTCGTGCCGCACCCAAAGCCGGGTGGCCGTTTGCATGACGAACTCGACCGAGTTCCGGTCGGTCACTGCCCCGTCGCGCCAGTACCACCAGAGGTTGCCGTAGTCGGGGCTGTCGGCGTCGCGGTCCTGCATCCGCTCGACCAGTTCCATCAGCCGCGGCAGGCGGTCGGCGTGCACATCCGCCTCGGCCAGCGTGAGCGCGTACGACATCAACCCGCGGGCCGACGTGCTCTCGTCGGGCGGCTCGGGCCGGTAACGCCGCTCCCAGCGCCACGCGTCCCGTCGGACGGCCTCGGCAAACAGCGCGGCGGCCACATGGTCGGACGGTTGGAGTTCACGCTCCGGCGTGCCGGATTCAGCGATTGTCTGGTTTGCACGCTGAAACGCGAGCAGTTGGAGTTCACGCTTTAGCGTGCCGGATTCGGCGCTTGCTGGGTTCGCACGCTGAAGCGTGAACTCCAACAGCAAGCCCGTTCCGGCAGCAAGAGCGAGGCAAAGCAGAGCGTTCCCGACCCATCGGGCCTTGTCTTGCGACATCATTCTGTTCTCCTCACAGCGGCTTCGGTTCCGCGCCGTGTTGGTCGGCCCGCCACACGCGGCGCGTGTCGGCGTCGATGGCCGTCAGCCAGCCATCGCCATAGATCCAAGTATCGATGCAGACCAGGTAGCCGAGGTCGAGTATTTCAATGGTCGCTTTCTGCGCCGTGTGTCCCACAAACACCGTCTTGCCCGAGACGTGACGCCCGGGCTGCCGGCCGCGCAGCGATTCCCACAGCAGCACTTCGTCGGGCTGCTCGGCAAGCGGCTTGTCTTCCAAATAGTTTGCGTGGACGAACAGGTGCCGCGGCGTTTCGAAATAGCGCAGGCAACTGCGGAGGAAATCGAGGTGCGCGGTGGGCACGTTTTCCATGCGGCCGCCGTACGAGCGCATGGTCATGTTGCCGCCGAACGCCAGCCAGTCGACGAACGCCTCGTCGCGCCCCTCGCACACCTGCAGGAATAGCTGGTCGTGGTTGCCCAACAGCGGCACCAGCCGGCAGCGGTCGCGCAGTTCGAGGAGTGTGTCGAACACGCCGCGGCTGTCGGGGCCCCGGTCGACGTAATCGCCCAGCGTGACGATCGTATCGTCGGGGCCCGGCTCGATCGCCTCCAGCACGGCGCGCAACGCCGCCGAGTAACCGTGGATATCTCCAATGGCAATAATGCGTTCAGACATTCCGTCGTGTCAATCCGTGGTGGGGCAAGCTTCCGGCTTGTCGGTTTCCGGTGGCGGGTTGGATGGCGGTTCTGGCCGTGTTGGCAAGCTGCAAACCCGTGGGACAAGCTTCCAGCTTGTCTTCCTTCTCTTGACAAGCTGGAAGCTTGTCCCACGAGGTCGTGGACAGCCCGGCAGCCTTTGCCAGAGTTAGCGCCAGGGTGCGCGGTACGCGCGGCTGAGCATGCGGGCGGCGTCGGGGTTGTCGACGATTTGCTCCGTCTCGGGGTTCCAGCGGAAGCCGTCGATGCCCAGGCGCATCGCAATGTTTCCCAAGTGGCAAATGGTGATCGAGCGGTGAGCGACCTCCGCCGGCGCGACCGGTTCGCGCCGATCGATCACGCAGTCGATGAAGTTGCGGAAGTGGTTGTCGCTCTGGTAAAGGTGGGTTTCGTCCGGCCCGATCTGCTCGTCGAGGATCGATTTCGGGTCGGCGTCGTGCCGGCCCCGGTTGGCCCAAACACTGCCCTCGCTGCCGATCCACGTCACCCCGCCCCGCAGCCGGTTCGAAATGGCCATCACCACGCCGTTGGCGTAGACGGCCTCGAAGTAGTATTCGGTGGCCGTATTCCAAACCGGGTCGGGCGGGAACTCACCCTTGGCCTCGCGGATTTCCACCGGCCCGGTGCGTTCGGTTCCCATGCCCCACTGGGCGCAGTCGGGATGGTGCCCGCCCCAGTCGGTCAACTGCCCGCCCGAGTAATCGAACACCCAACGGAAGTTCACGTGGCACCGGGCGGGCGCGTAGGCCGCCTCGGGAGCGGGGCCCAGCCAGAAGTCGTAATCGAACCCTTCGGGCACCGGTTCGGGCTGCTTGCGGTCGCCGGTGCGTCCGAAGTCGGGCCGGCCGCCGGGCAGGCCGCACTCAACGCGCTGGAGTTTGCCGATGCGTCCGTTGCGCACCAACTCGGCCGCGCGGCGGAAGTTGCCGTCGCTCCGCTGCTGGCTGCCCGTTTGGAACACCACGCCGTAACGTCGCACCGCGTCGGCCATCGCCCGCCCCTCGGCCACGGTGAGCGAAAGGGGCTTCTGACAGTAGATGTCCTTGCCGCGTTTGCAGGCCTGGATGACCGGTACGGCGTGCCAGTGGTCGGGCGTGCACACTTCGACCGTGTCGAGGTCGTCGCGGGCGAGCAGCTCGCGGAAGTCGACGTACTCGTCGCAGCCGGAAAACTGCCCCGACGCGCGCCGGTCGGCGTACCGCTCCTCGACCACCCGCTTTAGCACGGCCCGGCCGCGCACCGTGCCGTTCCAGTAGCCGGGGCTCTCGCGGTTCACGTCGCACACGGCAATCACCTGCACGCGGTCGTCGCCCAGGAAGGCGTGGATATCGTTCCAGCCCTGGTTGCCGCACCCGATCAGGGCCAGAGTGATCCGCTCGCTGGGGGCGGGCCGGTCGTCAAGTCCCAGCGCGGCGCCGGGAATCACCTGCGGCGCGGCCAGCGCCGTGGCGGCCGCCGCCGCACGCCCGAGAAACCGGCGGCGGGAAAGGGCAGGAAGGGAGAGGGACTGAGTATTTCGCATGGTAGGGCTCAATGCGTTTTGGGGGAAGATGTCAGGCCGGACACGCGCAGCCTGAGCCAACTGTCTACAAGGTAGGCGGCCCACGCTTCGGTGTCAACTTCACCCGCACTGTCATACGCAGGGGGCGATGATCCGAGGCGACTTCTTCGGGCAGGACCCGGTACTCGACCAGTGCGAACCGGTCGCTCGGGTGGAACAGCATGTAGTCGATGCGGCGCTGAGGCTCGGTCGAAGAATACGTGCCTTGTCGGTCGTCGGGCACCAGGTCGGTGAAGTACGAAGTAATCAGTTCGTATTCCTTCGAGCCGGGCGGGGCGTTCAGGTCGCCGACGAGTACCGCCGGGTGTTCCAATGTCTTGGCCTTTCTCAGGATCGCCTCGATTTGCGCAATGCGATCCTCCTCAAGCCGGTGGTGCAGATGCATGCTGATGAATGTGAGTGGTTCGTCGAGTCCATCCGGGTTCACGGTGGCGAACAGGGCGGAGCGGGCCTCTTCGCCGGGGGTGCCGGGCAAGGGCAGGTTCTCGACCTTGACAAATTTCAACCGGCTAAGCACCGCGTTGCCGTACTGACCACCCGTGAAGTCGATCGCTTTGCCGAAAACGTGATGCAGGCCGGTCAACTTGCCCAGCGCGGCGGCCTGGTCGACGCCCTCGGAGCGGTGGGTTCGAACGTCGACCTCCTGCAGGACGACCAGGTCGGGCTTGGTGTCGGACAGGACCCGAGCGGTGCGTTTCAGGTCGATGCGGCCGTCCGCCCCCCATCCGTGGCGGATGTTGTAGCTGGTAAGCCGCAGTTCCACCGCAGCCGCGGGCGAATCGGCCGCCGCGGCATGCCCGAAACTGACCAGCAGCGTCTGGACCAGCAGCGCCTGGAGGAGTAGCAGGGACCGCACAGCAAACGGGGCGCGAGATCGGCGGGGAACAACGGATCGATTCTTCGGCATGGTATGGCTCCTGGGCCGGAAACAGGGGCACCACGGCCCCCGCTCGCCTGGCGGTTTGCGCGTTCCAGTGCCCCCTTGACCTAATGAAGGCCGGTAATAAAATGTAACAATGTCGGGGCGCCGTTCGCTCGGGAGAATTGTAACATGGCTGGCGGGAAGAAGCAGGAAATCATCACGTTCAAGGTGGACGGGCTGCTGCGCGAGGCCCTCGAACGGCTTCCGAACCGCTCCGAGTTCATCCGGTCGGCCGTGCTGATGGCCCTGGAAAACGCCTGCCCGCTGTGCAACGGAACGGGGTGTCTTACGCCGGAACAGCGGCAGCATTGGGACACTTTCGCAAAGTATCACCGCATTGCCAAGTGCAACGACTGTCATGCAACGCATTTGGTGTGTTCAGCCGAAAAGGAGTCGCAAGGATGAGTTGGCCGCGGAAGCGTCATATCGTCATGTTCGGGATTGGCATGCACGTGGTCATGCTTGGCGCGTTGCTGGCCGGGTTGGGGGTCGTGCCGCTTGGCGCCACTACCGACTTACCGCTCGACGTGGCCGTAACCATCCCCCCGCAGGCCGATCTGGTCGAGCGGATCGGCGGCGACCGGGTCCGGGTGGAGATTACCGTGCCACCGGGCCAGGACCCGCATACCTTCTCGCCGTCGCCGCGTCAGGTGATGGCGCTCGGCCGGGCGAAGCTCTATTTTCGCATCGGGCTGCCGATGGAAGACCATCTGCTGCCGAAGCTGACCGGATCACGGCAGACCATGACGGTGGTCGACACCGTCGAGGGCATTGAGCTGCGCAAGTTCGACGCCCGGGAGGGGCACGCTTGCGACGGCCACCACCATCACCACGACGGCCACGACTGCCAGGCCCATGCGGGCCGACCCGACCCGCATGTGTGGCTGGCGCCCCGGCTGCTTGCCCGTCAGGCCGAGCAAATCTGCGAGGCATTGTGCGAGGCCGATCCGGCCGGGACGGAGGCGTACCGGGCGAATCTACTTAAGGTTCAGGCCCGACTCGAGGAAGTCGAGGCCGAAATGGCCGAGAAGCTCAAGCCGTACCGGGGCCGGGCTTTTTACGTCTTCCATCCGGCCTTCGGCTACTTGGCCGACGCCTGCGGCCTGCGCCAGGTGGCCGTCGAAATGGAGGGCAAGTCGCCCAGCCCCAGGCAGCTTCGCACACTCATAGCCCGGGCCAGAGCCGAAGAGGTCCAGGTGATTTTCGTGCAGCCGCAGTTCGATCAGCGCAGCGCAGAGGCGGTCGCGACGGCCATCGGCGGGTCGGTTGTGGCGGTCGATCCGCTCGAAAGAAACGTCGTCGACAACCTGTTGGAAATCGCAGGGCACTTGCATCGCGGCTTCGAGCGATAGGGCAGGGCAGGGGGCGGAACGTGACAGACCAGCATGCAATCGACGTGCGCGACGTGAGCTTTTCCTACGCGGCCGTGCCGGTGCTGGAGAATGCGTCGTTCCAAGTCGAGCCGAATGAACTGATCTGCATCGTCGGGCCCAACGGCGGCGGCAAGACCACCCTGGTGAAGCTGCTGCTGGGGCTCTTGCGGCCGGACGCGGGGCAAATCCTTGTTCTCGGCCAATCGCCGGAGCAGGCCCGGCTGCGCGTCGGCTACATGCCGCAGCACGTCGGGCACGACCCGCAATTCCCGGTGACTGCATTGGACATTGTACTGATGGGTCGCCTGGGCCGCGGCGGCCTGCGGAAGGCCCTCGGCTGGTACGACCGGGCCGACCGTCGCGCCGCGCTCGACGCGCTCGACATGGTCGACATGACGCCCGCCGCACGCCAAACGTATTCGACCCTTTCCGGCGGGCAGCGGCAGCGGGTGCTCATCGCCCGGGCACTGTGCGGCCAACCGAAACTCCTGCTGCTGGACGAGCCGACCGCCAATGTCGACGCCCTGGGCGAAAGCCGGTTGATGGACATTCTCAAACGCCTCAGCCGCCGGATGGCCATCGTCACCGTGTCGCACGACCTGGGCCTGGTGTCGAACCTGGTCGAGCGCGTCATCTGCGTGAACCGGCGCGTGGTGGTTCACCCCACCAGCGACATCACCGGCCAGATATTCGAGGACCTGTACGGGGCGGAACGGCGCGCGGTCGAGCACCGCGAGGTGGCGCCGGGAGGGCCCGACCATGCATGAGTTCCTCGAAGCGCTGGCCGACCCCGACATCCCGCTGATGCGGTACGCTCTGGTCGCCGGCCTGCTGGCCAGCGTCGGGTTCGGCGTGGTGGGCTGTTATGTGGTGACGCGGCGGATCACGTACATTGCCGCAGCCGTGTCGCACTGCGTGCTGGGCGGAATTGGAGCCGCGCTGTACCTCCAGACCGTGGTCGGACTGGCCTGGTGCGATCCTCTCTACGGCGCCATTGCGGCCGCCCTGCTTGCGGCCGTGGCCATCGGAGTCATTAGCCTTCGCGCCCGCCAACGCGAAGACACGGTCATCAGTGCCATTTGGACCGTCGGCATGGCCGTGGGCCTGTTGCTTTTGTACAAAACACCCGGCTACAGCGAACCGATGGTGTACCTCTTCGGCGATATCCTGTACCTCACCGAGCACGACCTGTGGCTGATTGCCGCGCTCGACGTGCTCATTGTGGTGCTGGCGCTCGGGTTGTACAATAAGTTCCTGGCAATTTGTTTCGACGAGGAGTTCGCCCGGCTACGCGGCGTGCGGGCTGAGTGGTTGTACATCCTCCTGCTGTGCCTGACCGCTCTGTGCGTGGTGCTGATGGTGCGCGTGGTGGGCATCGTCATGGTGATTGCGCTGCTGACGCTTCCAGCCGCCATGGCCGGCCAGCTTACCCGGCAGCTTTGGCAGATGATGATCGTGGCCGTGCTGATGTGCATGGTGTGCGTGACGGCGGGGCTGGCGCTGAGTTTCATCTTCGACCTGCCCACCGGTCCGGTCATCGTTTCGCTGGCCGCGGTCGGGTACCTGCTGGCCGCGCTGGCGAACCGAATAGGGCTCCGCGCGTAGGGTGATTTCCGTATGACGAACGTGCCCCCAACTCCGCCTCCGCAGCGCGCGGCATCGCCCGGCCGTGTTGCCGGGGTCGACTTCGGCACGGTGCGCATCGGCGTGGCGCTGAGCGATCCGGACCGCACGCTGGCCAGCCCACACGAGAATTACACCCGCCGCGGGCCGAAACTCGATGCCGAGTGGTTCCGCCGCCTGGCGGCCGAGGAGGACGTGCGCCGGTTCGTCGTCGGGCTGCCGCTGCATCTGGACGGCGGCGAAAGCCCGAAATCTGCCGAGGCCCGTGGGTTCGCCGCCTGGCTGCACGAGGCGACGGGCATTCCGGTCGAACTGTTCGACGAACGATTCACCAGCGTCGAGGCCGAGCATCTCCTGCTCGACGCCAAGCTGACCAGCCGCCG
>CAYPWB010000242.1:0-9499 GCA_964414315.1 uncultured Planctomycetaceae bacterium
CGCCGTGCGTGCGAAGGCCGCCCCCGGCGACGCCCGGCAGTGGTGGTGGAACTAGACACCCTAACCGGCAGGAGGCAACGGGAGCGTTCCAGCGGGTAGGAGCCTATCCGAAAACTCCCCTCTCCCAGCGGGAGAGGGGACATGGTTTCGCGCCTTTCCGGATAGACTCTAAGCGGCGAAGCCAAGAATCCGCCGCGCGACTTGGAATAGGCTTCCTGCCTGTCTTTTCCGCCGACAGGCTGCAAGCATATCCCGTGCAAACGCCTCCGGTTTGGCGAGCAATTTGCGGTAGCTAATTCTTTTGTTTCCCGGGCGTTGCGGCGGGGCACGGTCATACAGAAGGGCCTGCATCTACCCCATGAACGGGACTCGCTTGTATCCTTGCCCACATGCTTGTTTTTTCGTTGGTAATCCGGATTCGGGCTTGATACAATAAAGGAGATTCGTCGGAGACCGGTGGGCCCGGTCTTCTTGTTGTCAGATCATCGGTGTGGTCGGGGCGGCCGCTTCGGAACACGGCTGCCACCACGCTTTGGCCGTTTCGCGTGTCGGAGTCAAAACCATGTGCAAGCGCTTGTTCTTCCGTTTGGTTGGGTTACCTTTGGCGGTCGTCGCCGTTGTGTCTGTGGCTGCGAGCGTACTTGGCGCCGAGCCGAGTGCCGAGGCCGCCCGGCTGATTCGTTACAACCATCCCGATGGATCGGATTACTTCGCGCTGCTTTTGCGGCCGCCGGTCGACGTGCCCGTTGCCGAGGCCCGCGACGTAGTCGTGGTGTTCGATACATCGGCCAGCCAGACGGGCGAGTACCGTAGCGACGGCCTCGAGGGATTGCGCTCGGCGATTGCCGGTTTGCGTCCCGAGGACCGCGTTCACCTGATGGCGGCCGACCTTCGCGCCGTGCCGATGACCGATTCGTTCGTGGCGCCGAACAGCCCGGAAATGGCCGAAGCGCTCCAGAAACTCGAGCGGCGTGCCCCATTGGGTTCGACCGACCTGCCCGGCGCCGTGTCGGCGGCCGTCGAATCGTTCCCGGCGGCGTCACAGAACCCGCGCACGCTCGTCTACATTGGCGAGGGGAGCAGCCGCGCGAATCTGCTGGGTCCGGAAGAGTTGTCCCGCTTGGCCGAACAACTGCGCGACGCCCGCGTTCCCATGATCAGCTACGCGGTCGGGCCGCGCATCGACGCGAACCTGCTGGGCGCTTTGGCTGCACAAACCGGCGGCGACGTGTTCGGCGTCGGCACGGATCAGTCGGCGGTCGAGCTTGGCGGCCAATTGGCCGAAGCTGCCGTTGCTCCGGTGCTTTGGCCCACCAACGTCGAATGGCCGGATGCGATGAATGAAGTGTTTCCCTCCGACGCGCTGCCGTTGCGGACCGACCGCGAGAATCTGATGATCGGCACCCTCGAGGCGAGCGAGCCGATGGAAGTGTCCATGACGGTCCGAGGGCCGTCGGGGCCGCTGAACCTGACGTGGCCCGTGGCCCCGGGCGATTCGCAGCCCGATTACAGCTTCCTGGCGGAATTGGTGAGCACGGCGCGCCCGACCGGCGGGGTTCATCTTCCGCTGCTGGGCGAGGAAAGCTTGGCGCACGCCAGCACCGCCGTTTCGGCGGGTGCCCGCAGCCTGCTCCGCCTGGCCCGCCAATCGCTGGCGGCCGACAACCTCGACCACGCCCAGAAACTCGTCGATGAAGTCCTCAACCGCGACCCGGACGACCCGGAGGCCCAGGCGTTGCAGCGCGCCATTGCCCGGCAGCGAGCGGGCGAAGCAGCCCCGGAGCAGGACGTGGCCGCCGACGGCCCGGTTCCGCCGATGGGCGGCGCGGCCGACTTGAACCTGGTGGGTCCCGGCGCCGGCGGAATCGGCGGCGCGGGCCCGAGCGAGTTCGCCGCCGGCATTGCCGCCGAGCGGAACATCGTTACCCAGGTGGTGCAAGCCGAAGCCCGAAACGCCATCAACCAGGCGCGCGGCCAGATGGGCGAGGACCCGGAGGGCGCCATTCAGCAGTTGAAGCTTCAGTTGGAACGCGTGCGGCAGACGCCCGAACTCAACCCGGACGTACGCAACCAGTTGGTGGGCGTCATCCAGGCAGCGCTCCGCGAGGCCAGCCGGCGGCAGGAGGAACTCGAGCGGCAGCGGCAGGAGTTGTACGAGAAGATCGCGTTCGGCAAGGAACAGCAGATGCTGCTGGACAACCTCGTTCGCGAGCAGACGCGGGTGAAGCACCTGATGGATCGCTTCAACTCGCTGATGGACGAGGGGCGCTACCGGGCCGCGGAAGAAGAAGTTGCCATGGAAGTGGCCGAAATCGCACCGAACAATCCGGTGGCCCCCGCAGCCGCCCTGTGGGGCCGCTTCGTCGGGTACGAGGCGCGGAATATGGAACTCAAGGTGGCCAAGCAACGGAACTTCATGGACGTGATCTACTCGATCGAACGTTCGGCCCTGCCGTTCCCCGACGAGCCGCCGCTGGTCTATCCCGACGCCGAGGTGTGGCGTGAACTGACCGCGGCCCGCAAAGAGCGTTACAGCGCGATGGACTTGGCCAGCCGAGGTCCGGCCGAGAAGCGGATCCTCGACGCGTTGAAGTCGCCCACGACGCTGGAGTTCATCGAAACGCCCATGCAGGACGTGGTCGACTACCTGAAGGACCTGCACGGGATCGAGATTCAGATCGACAAAAAGGCATTGGACGACATCGGGCTACCCACCGATATGCCCATTACGCGGAACCTGCGCGGCATTACGCTTCGCTCGGCCCTGCGGCTGACGCTCCGCGAGCTTGGACTCACGTACGTGATCGAGGATGAAGTGCTGCTGATCACCACGCCGGAGGAAGCCGAGAACCGGCTGACCACGAAGGTGTACCCGGTGGCCGACCTGGTGTTGCCGATTCGCGAGCCGGGCTTCTCCGGCGGTTTCGGTGGGCTGGGCGGCATGGGCGGCGGAATGGGCGGCATGGGTGGCGGCATGGGCGGCATGGGCGGTGGCATGGGCGGCGGGTTCTTCAACGTGCCCGTCAACCAGCAGCCCGGCGTGCTCCCCCAAGGCCCCGCTCGTGGTTTCTTCGCGGTCGAGGACGATCTGACCGTCGCCGCAAAGCCCGCCGTGCCGAGCGTCGGCTCGGCGGCCGACCGTGCCCCGCAATCGAAAGAGACGCTTTCCCTGGCCCCGGCCGGTGCCGAAGACCCCCACGCCGCGTGGGACGAGTACTTCGCAAACCACCAGCCCGAGGAAGCTTCCGTGCGTGAAGGCGTGCGGCAGTTGATGAACGACCAGAAGTTCACCCAAGTGACCGCCCTGATTGGCGCCGCCTTGCGGCATCGCCAGGCGCAGCCGTGGATGTACGAGGCCATGTCGCTTGCCATGCAGGCGGCCGGCGCCCCCCGCGAGGAGATTGAGCGGGCCGTCATGTCGGCCGTCGATTTCGCCGAGGGGCCCGAGGCGATGCTCCACGTCGCCACGTATCTTTCGCACTTGGGCATGGAGCGTCGGGCGCTTGGGCTGTTCCGCCAGATCGCGCAAGCCGCGCCGTTGCAGCCGGAACCCTACCTGTTCGCGCTGCGATCGGCCCAACGGCTCGACGACCTCGAAGGCGTGAAGTGGGCCGTGACCGGTATTTTGAGCCAGGCCTGGCCCGAAGAGCAAACCGACGTGTGGAAGACCGGCGTGCGGGTGGCCCGGGCGACCCTGGAGCGGCTGAAGTCGGAAAACCGCCCGGCCGAGGCCAAGGCCTTCCAGAAGGCACTCGACGAAGCCGTCGTTCGCGACTGCGTCGTGGTCGTGTCGTGGACCGGCAACGCCGACATCGACCTGTTCGTCGAGGAGCCCTCGGGCACGGTGTGCTCGCTTCGCAGCCCGCGCACCACGGCCGGCGGCGTCTTCCTGGGCGACGGCATCTCGCGGCTGGGTCAGGGGCAACTGGGTAGCAACAGCGAAGTGTACGTAGTGCCGAAGGGGTTCGACGGCACCTACCGCTTGCTCCTTCGCCGAATTTGGGGCGACGTGACCGCCGGAACGGTGAACGTGGACGTGTACAAGCACTACCGCACGTCGGACGAGGTCCGACTGCGAAAGCGGGTGCCGCTGGACAACGACGAGGCCCTGGTCGTTTTTGAAATGGAAGACGGCCGGCGGGCCGAGCCCCTGGCCGAGCACATGGTGGCCAATGCCGCCGTCGCCCAGGTGGCCGTGAACCAGCAGGTGCTGGCCCAGCAGTTGGCGGCCGCGGCCGATCACCGGGCGCTGCGCGACTACGCGCTGGCACGCCAGGCGATGGCCGGCGAGACACCGAACGATAACCCGCTGTTCGCGCCGTTCCGCGGCGCGGTCGGCTACCAGCCGGTCATCATCACCCTGCCCGAAGGGGCCAACCTGGCCGTGAACGCCGTCATTTCGGCCGATCGGCGCTATGTGCGCATCACTGCGGTGCCTTTGTTCTCCGGTATTTCGGAGGTGAACACCTTCAACATGCAAACTGGGGCCAACGAGGAAGGCCGGGGCGGCACCGGCGGCCAAGGATTCGGGTCGATGTTCGGCAACCAGGGCACCGGCGGCGGGGGCGGTTTCTGAGGCCGATTACGCCCGAACGACGCCGGGCTCGACGTCCAGACTGAGCGGGGCGAACTGCCCCGCTCGGATTCGCTCCAGCGCGATCGCGCCCATCACGGCGTTGTCGGTACACAGCGCCATGGGCGCGATATGCAGCGCCGTGCCTTCTTCCTCCGCCCGCTCGGCAAGCTGCTGGCGAAGCCGCCCGTTGGCGGCCACCCCCCCGCCCACGCACAGGGTTCGCAGGCCCGTGGCCGCAAGCGCCTGGAACGCCTTGCCCACCAGGCAATCGACCACGGCCTCCTGGAAGGACGCGGCCAGGTCGGCCACCTGCCGCGGGTTGCGCTCGATCGCGCTGAAATCGTGCCGGCCGGGTCCGACCAGCGTATAGCGAACGGCCGTTTTCAGCCCGCTGAAGCTGAAGTCGAGCCGCTCGGGATCGTCAAGCATGGGGCGGGGCAGACGGTAGGCGTTCGGATTGCCCTCGGCGGCTGCCCGGCTGAGCGACGGTCCGCCCGGGTACGGCAGCCCGAGCATGCTGGCCACCTTGTCGAAGGCCTCGCCGGCGGCGTCGTCGATCGTCGCGCCCAGCAGCGTGAAGTCGAGCGGCCCCAAGCAGCGGTACAGGTTGCTGTGCCCCCCGCTGACGATCAGCCCGACGCACGGGAACACTTCGGGGCCGGCGGCCAGCCGGCAGGCATAGATGTGTGCCTGCAAGTGGTTCACCGCCACCAGCGGAATGTCGAGCGCCATGGCCAGGGTTTTTGCGGCCACCAGGCCTACCAGCAGCGACCCGGCCAAACCGGGCGTGTGGGCGACGGCCACGGCGTCGAGGTCCGTCCGCTTCAGGCCGGCGCGCCTGAGGGTTTCGTGAATCACCGGCAGGATGCGTTCGAGATGGGCGCGGGAAGCGATTTCCGGCACCACGCCGCCGAACCGCCGGTGCAACGCGTCCTGCGAGGCCACCACGGCGCCGAGCACTTCGAGCCGATCGTCGACGACCGCGGCGGCCGTCTCGTCGCACGTGGTTTCAATGGTCAGAACGTTCATGCCCTCAGTCCGCCCGAGCCACTTCGGCGCTGAGGTGCTTCAGGGCCATCTCCAACTGCCGGTCGGGCACGGTGCGGGGCGGGGGGCCGGCGTCCTCCGGCGGCGCCTCCTCGGACGATTCGCCTTCCTCCTCCGCCTCGCTGGTTGCCTTGGCACGGGGCCGGACGACGTCCCGCTCGCGACGATCCTGTACGAGATTCGCCAACTCGGTGCCGTCGAGCTTCATCTCGTAGCCGTCGTCGGGAACGACGCCCCACTCGCCGTTCTCATCGCTCTGGTTGAAGCGGTGGATGTTCTTGCCGCTGGGGCGGCGGTAGGCGGCCGTGGTCAGCTTCAGGGCACTGGCGCCTTCTTCCAGTTCGATGACGTTTTGCACGCTCCCCTTGCCCCAGGTCCGCTCGCCCACGATCAACGCCCGCTGGTTGTCCTGGAGGCACGCCGCGACAATCTCGCTGGCGCTGGCGCTGTACCGGTTGACGAGCACGACCATGGGCACGTTTTCGAACGTAGCGTTTTTCTTGGCATCCCAGACGCGTTCGGGCGTGTTGCGGCCGGTGGTGCTGACGATGCGGCCTTTCGACAGGAACAAGTCGGCCACCTCGATGGCCGCGCTGAGCAGCCCGCCGGGATTGAAACGCAGGTCGAGGATCAGCCCCCGAGCGTTCTTTGCTTTCAACTGTTCCAGGACCCGTTGCAGTTCGCGGGCCGTATCGCGGCTGAAGGCGGTGAGCCGAACGTAGCCGATGCGGTTCTTTTCGTCGAGCATGAAGTTCCAGGCGTCCTCGGCGTCGCGGTGGTCGCCCAGCACGGTTTCGACGTGAATCCGCTCGCGAGGAACCTCCACCGTTCGCTTCTTGGAGCCGCCCTCGGAAATGACGCTCAGGATTACCTTCGTGCCGGGCTCGCCTTTCAGACGCTTCACGGCCTGGTCGATGGTGACACCCTTGGTGCTTTCGCCGTCGATTTCCACGATCCAGTCGCCGGCGAGGATGCCCGCCCGGTACGCGGGGGTTCCCACCAGCGGGCTGAGCACCTTCAACCGCCCGTCGTCCACGCTAATCTGAATGCCGATTCCGCCGAACTCGGCCTCGACGCTGGAGCGGAATTGCTTGAGTTGCTCCGGCCCGATGTAGGCCGAATACGGGTCGAGCTTGCCGAGCACCCCCTGAATGGCCGCTTCGAATAGCTCGCGTCGGTCGATATCCTTCACATAATTCCGCTCGACCTGGTCGATCGTGTCGACCAGCAGCTTGTACAACTCGTACTGCTCCTGCTCGGGCCAGGCAGCCTTGGGCGGTTCCTCGACGGCACGCGCCGAGGGAGCGTGCAGGGCCCCTGTGACGGCAACGAACAACAGCCATGCCCAACCGAGGCGTGAAGCCGGAGAAAAACGCATTGGATCGACTCCTGAGACCTACCCTGTCTGCGGGGGCTCTCTCGGCGAGCAAACCCCGTTTCCTCTTTGCAGTATAGAGGCCCGCAACGGCCGCGGCAAGCTGATTTGGGTTTCGCCGGCGTTGTCGCGCGCCGGTCCCGCCCGTTTTCGCCCCGCGTCTTACAGGTACGCCTTGGTGCAGGCGCGGCAGAGGGCGATCTCGTGCTGCCGGGCGGCGCGATGCATTCGGCGAACTTGCTGGTAGGCGGCCCCGCGCCAGATGGAGGCGAGCGATGTGCCGGGTTCGAGCCTGCCGAGGATGTGCCGCCCGTCGTAGTCGAGGCAGCACAGGGCAATATCCCCGTTGGCCAGGATGGTGAGCGTTCGCCATAGGCGCATGCACGGCTTGCGCAACCGGCGCCGCGTGCGGGGCAACGCCGGCGCGCCGTCGCCCGTCCAGTTGTGGATCTTGCCGAAAGAGAAACCGTCGACCAGATCCTCCAGCGCCCGCATCGTCTGCTCCCGGTCCGACGTGCTGCAGCATGCCACGTGGACGCGCAGCGAGGCGCCCAGCGCATCGCGCAGCCGCACCAATTCCCGAACGTTCTCCACCACCCGATCGAACCGGAGGGGAACGCGAATGCGCTCAAACTCGTCGCGAGTGGCTCCGTCGAAGCTGATTTTGATTTCGTCGAGCCCGGCCTCCAGCAGGCCGCTCGCGCGCCGTGGGTTGAGCAAGGAACCGTTGCAGAAGATCTTCACCTTGGGAATGCCGCGCTGCTTGGCGTAAGCCACCCTCGTTTCCAGTTGGGGATCCATGAGCGGCTCGCCGAAATTGTGCAGGTGGACCTCGCGGCATCCGGCGGCGGCGCACTCGTCGACCGCCTGTTGGAACCGGACCCGGTCCATGGTGGCGATAGGACGTTGCAGCCGCTGATGGGGGCAGATCGTGCAGCGGGCATTGCAGGCATTGGTCGTTTCGATGCGCACTGTGCGCGGAAAACGGCCGCACGAAAGATCCGCGCCCGCTCCGACAATCCGACATAGCAGCTTCGAGCCGAGCGCGTTGAGCCGAGACGTGGGCGGAGGCGTCTTGGTCGGCGGCCGAACGTCGCCCGTCCGGCGAAGTGGCCGCCGAGGTGAACGGCGCGGTGAACGGCGCGGTGGACGCGGGACCGTGGTCGGTGCAGACATGGAAATCGTCCCCCTCAATTGCAGGCACGGGGTCTATGCGGCGCGGGGCCGCGCCGCCCGCTGAAATATCGACTCGAACTTCGGCACCTGGCTTTCGACCGAAAAATGGCGGAGCACGCGTTCCCGGCCCGCGCGGCCGAGGCGCCGCCGCGAATTCTCGTCGCGCAGCAGGCCGATGAGCGCCTCGGCCAGTGCGTTCGCATCGCCTCCGGGCACGAGAACACCTGTCTGGTTCTGGAGCACGCATTCGGCGACGCCGCCTACGTTGGTGGCCACGACGGGCAACTCCGCCGCCATGGCTTCGAGGATAGCCAGCGGAAGCGTTTCCTCGCGGGAGGCCAGCACGAACAGGTCGCACGCCCGGAGGATTTCGGCCACATCCGACCGGTTCCCCGCCCAATGAATGCTCGATTCCACACCGAGCAGCTTGGCCCGCCCCTGCACCTCCGCCGAATAGGCCGGGTTGGTATGGGTCCCGACGACAAGCAGGCGCGCTTCCGGCACCGCGCCGAGGACGTGCGGCATGGCCTCGACCAGGTGAAGCTGCCCCTTGCGCGGAACCACTTCGCCCACCGCCGCAATGAGCAGGCAGTGCTCGTCCGCGCCGAACTCTCCCCGAATGCGCCGGCGGACCGCGCCCGACTCGACGGCGACATGCCGGGGGTCGACGAAGTTATGGACCAGGTCGAGTCGGCTCGCTCGGACGAAGTTGAAACGTCGCTGGTAGCGCGCCGTCGCCTCGGAAGCGGCAATGACGCGGTCGTTGAACATCCAGTGCAGTTGGATGTGCCTGGAATGGGCCGTCGCAACGCTCGGAATACCGCTGAGAAACCGCAGCAGGATGCCGAAGAAGTTCGATCGGCTGTTGTGCGTGTGGATGACGTCAACGTTCCGCTCGCGGGCGATCCGGGCGATGCGTCGAAGCTCGTCGGCCGGCCACCGGTGCAGGTCGGAGTGAATGATCTCGGCCCCGGAATCGGCAAGCTGGTTTGCCACCCAGGAATCGGGGTAGCACACCACGCTCACACGGTGCCCTCGCCGCACGAACTCACGTGCGACCAGCACGCAGTGGAGAATGGCGCCGTTCATCCCGGTGCCCGAAACGACTTCCATAACATTCATAGCGTTTACCGCACTTATCCGTGAGTTCTCCCCACCCGAGAGGCGGACATGCGTAAATCTGTATCGGTTGCGCCGGTTGCTAATGTGAGGTAAAATGTCCTGATTGCGGCGAAAATAGCAGGCACGCTCCGTCGTGCCGTCGGCCAAAGTAGCAGGCACGCTCCGCCGTGCCGTCCGCCCAAAGTAGCAGGCACGCTCCGCCG
>CAYPWB010000243.1:0-9489 GCA_964414315.1 uncultured Planctomycetaceae bacterium
GGAACTCGACGGGCAACTCCGCCGCTGGCTCGTGGAAACGAAAGCGCAGATGCCCACCCGCCGCAAGTGAACGGCAGGCGGCGTGGTCGCATGGATGGATTTGCGGACAGTTTTTTCAAGACAGGAACGCTGCACTCTTGACTCGCTGTTTGCGACGGAGCAGAATGTAGGAAGTTCGAGCAGTCCCGGTGGGTGGTGCGCCACGAGGTCCGAACCCGGCCCGACGCAAGCGAACGGACCAAGGAGCGAACCGGAAGAAACCGCGGTGGCCCGGCAAGCAACGGAGGTGAGTTTTTCAGCATAGTAAGAGAGGCGGTCGTTTGGTTTTTCAACGTGCCTGGCCCCAAGCCGGGTGTCTGCAGCATAGGAGCGTACCATGTTTCGCAACATCTTGTTTCTAGGATTCGCCGTCCTTTGCGTCGGCACGGTCCAGGCCGACACGCTCGACGTGCGGGCCTACTATTCCTTCGACACCGTCACTGACGACGACAACGATGGCGACTATACCTTCAACAGCACCGACTATTACGCCGACCTGTCGGGCAAAGGCAATAATGCCGTGCTGAAGAAGGAGAGCACTGTGACTGCGGACAACCCGATCGGCACCACGGCCAAGTTTGGCAATTCGTTCCGAGTAGCGGGTCGGGCAGATGGCGAAAACAATCACACCTACACCTCGACGCCGCACACTTCCGACCTGGACTTCACCGGCAGCGATGACTTCTCGTTTTCGGTTTGGACGTACAGCCACTACGAGAACACCTGGGGGCAACGCGGCTACTATTTCGGCAAGTGGAGCCATGGCGGCTGGGACCTGGGCGGCACCAGCCAGGGCTATGCCTTCAGTCGCCGGGGGGGCGACGGTCAGACGAGACATCGTTGGACCGTCAACGACTCCACGCAACAGGAGGCCAAGGACCTGCCCAGCGACAGCGGGGATCGATGGGATAATCAGGAGTGGGCGTTGTGGACCATCACGTTCGATGGCGCCACCGACAACTTGAAGGCATACGTCAACGGGACGTTGCAGATGACCGAGACGCTTACAACCACCGACTGGTCCAACAACGAGCCGTTCTTGATCGCCGGACGCGGAGTCGAGCACCAGCGTTCGTTCGTCTGGCCGGCCAACACCAGCGGCGATGGCTTCATCGACGACTTCGTCGCCTTGGGCGATACCCTCACCGGCGGCGAGGTGGCGGCCATCTACAACCTCGCTGAGGAAGTCGGTTTGCAGTACGACTTCGGCAAGGTCGAAGACCTGCTGAATATCCACCGCGAGGGCTCAGGCAGCGTCCCTATCGGAGGGCTGACCTGGTCCTACGCCACAGGCCTCAGCGGCGCTGACGGCCAACTGACCAGCGGCAGTGGGACTTATACCCTCGTTGTGGACGGTTCGTTGGGTACGGGTTTGACAGCGGCTGTTCCCGAGCCGGCCTCCCTGATGCTGCTCGGCCTCGGCGGCCTGCTGATGCTGGTCGCCCGTCGCCGCAAAGTGTGACGAATTGATTCCTTTTCCCTCGAGTGCGGGACAGGTTAGGCGGGGCAGCGGCGATTCCTGGAGCGGTTTGCATCCTGGACTACAACATTCCGGCCATGGAATACCCGTTGATTGGAGTTCTGCGCAAACCGAATCCTCGCCGTGCACGTGAACTACGCTTCATGAAACCAACCCGCTTCTTCCTGCTTCTCGGTGCCATCTGCCTCGCGCCGGGGCTGGTGCCCGCAGAGACGACCATCAGCTCGCTGCCGGACCGACCGAATATCGTCCTGATTCTCGCCGACGACGTCGGCTGCTACCATGCCGAGTCGAAGGTGCCGACGCCCCGCCTCGACCAGCTTGCGGCCCAGGGCCTGCGCTTCACCGACGCCCACAGCCCGGCCACCGTCTGCACGCCCACGCGCTACGGCATCCTCACCGGGTGCATGGCGTTTCGCACCGGATTCCGCGACGTATTCACCGGCGTCGGCGGGCCGGATACACCTTCATACAACGAGAGGGCGCTCGAGTCGTTCCGCTACGGCGAGATCGTCGGCGACGACTTGGCCTGTCTTGGTTCACCGGGAACTGGAATCGAGGCGGTTTGGTGTTAGCGAGTCATGGTTGAGCTTCCTGCTTGGGTTGGTCGCGGCATCCTGGCGCGAAGGTTTATCGCTTTGGTGCCAATCCCGAAGGGTGGAAGGTCGGGCGGCCGCGCGGGGGCGAAACGCCCGTCCTTCGGTCTTGGCCCCTGGGTCGGCGCGCGGGCTAAGGCCGTCATCCTATAGGACAATGCCGCGGAAACGGGCACTTATTAAGACGAGCGACCACTCTGCAAGGAGGGACTACAGAGACGTTGCAGGGGGCGTCTGGCCGTTGCCGGCAGGCGCAATCGGTTCCGGCTCAACCGCGGGCTCGAAGCCGGCGAATTCGGCCAGCAGTACCTCGGCCGTCCAACGTGCTGCTCGGCCGACGACTTCAGGGCAGTCGCCTTTCAATTTCTCGCGCACATCGCGGCAGAGGACGGTGCCGTACTCCCTGGCGAAGCGGTGGTAAACCTGGTGCAAGAGCCGGTGTGCCAGCTTGGCACTACCGTGAAATGAGTCGTTCCGGCGGCTCCCACACAGGAAGCCGATGACCATTCCGGCACCCGTGAACCCGCCGCAGTTCTGTTCCGCGACCGGCGTGGCGCCTCCATCGAGGCAGGTCGATGCACGGAACAGCCCCTCATCCGTTCCGAGCATCGGCAATGCATCTTGCAGAGCGGCCACCGTACAGCGGGCGCACCCCCCGTGCTTCTTCTCGTATTCGTGGCCAAGTCGGTATGCCTTTTCGAGGATCGCTGAAGGATCGGTATCGAGCATAATGTGGTCGTTCTCCTGGAGCACCCGCGGCTCGGATGCGTCCTGGCCGGCTCCAAATGCGTGTTCATGCACCAGGATGCTTGCGGCGGCCCCGAGAACGGTGCGCCGGCTCATGCCGATTCGGGAGGACTGCCCGGAATGTTCTTCTTCAGACATGACTGCTTCCCTTTCATGGCCACCAAGAAGGATCTTCTTCGATCGGTTCTGCCATTGTATGGCGCAACACCGGCGATTGCCAACCGGACCACCGAAACTTGCCGCAGCCCACGCGCTTCTTACACACCCAAGGTTGGCGGGTCAGCGCAAGGCGCGCCAACGCCGGGTCCTTATAGGCTGAGCACGGAGTAGATGATGTCTTTGACGACCCCGTCAACTTCGAATCGCTCCAGGACAGGATCCAAGTCGCTGGGTGAACCGGCCAGCAGGTAGGTCCAGCCGCCTGGCCCTTTCTGGACCAATTCGCTGGTCAGAAAGGCCGTTTCTCCAACGACGTCTTGGGGCTTCAGTTGCCGGGTGGTCAGAACCATGGCCGACTTCCGCAGGCTCTGGGATTGGTAGGGGTGCTCTTCGAGTTCCGTCACCTTGCTTAGCCGCTTGACCTTGCGAGCCATTCGGTCTTTTTCGGTCTCGCTGCAATAGAAGGTCAGTATGACACTGCCGTCGACGCCGGCGCGTTCCTCGATGCCATGCCCGACCACCGTGTCGATGCTCACCCCTTCATTGCTGAACGCCGAGGCAATGCTGGTGAGCGCGCCGGCCCGATCGAGGACACGCGTGCGAAAGACCCAATGTTTACGGTCGGCTTCACTCATGGGCGGTTGTCCTTATTGGAATCGTTTACGGTTACTCCTTGTTCGTGTCGGATCCTTCCATCGACGTGTAACGAAGCGGTTCGGCGCGGCCGGTGAGCATCTCGACCATGCCGGCGGCCAGGGCGGCCATTTCGAGCGAACCCTCGACGACCAGCACGGGAGCCAGACGGCCCACACGTTGGCGTAAGGGATCGCGCACGATCCGGCTGCGCGACAGCCGGCCGGTGAGCACAATGGCTTCGACGTCGCATCCGGCAGCCACAAAGGCTTTGCCAATTTCCTCGGCTACCCGGTCGACCATGGCGTCCATCGCCAATTGGGCCTGCGGGTCGCCGTCGGCAACGCGCTTCTCGATCGGTTCCAAGCGACTGGTACCGAAGTACGCCCTCAGACCGTTGCAGTCGGTCAACTCAGCGAATGACTCGTCACAGGTGGAACGTCGCGAGTCGGAAGGATCGATCGGCTCGCCGGGCGGCAAGCCGCCGGCCCGCCGCGGCACGGGAGGACCGTCGCCCGGAAGTCCAGTGCTGTTGCCAACCAGCTTGCCGGCGCGCACGGCGGCAATGGTCATGGGGCCCTCAAGGTAGGCCACGACCAGGTTGACATCGTTCAGCGGCAAGCCGATCGTCTGGGCTGCGCGGCGGGCGGCCGCCCACACGCCGCGCGCGTGCGATGGCCTGCGGCCCCCGATCGGCTCATACCCAACCATTCCGGCCTCCGTCGCGAATTCGTCGAGGGTTCGCGGGTCGACAGCCGCCCCGGGCACCTGGAGCTCTCGGGCGATCGCCGCCACAACGGCAACAGCATCGTTGCTCTCACGATTCTCGAAAGCGTGGTCTAGCGCCGCCAGCACGATCGAATGGTCGATGTCGATTCGCCCGGCTTGCTCCTGGGCGACGAGGTACATGCCGGCCCGTTGGCCCTCGGTTCCGGGAAGGAAGTCGACCGGGGCAGCCACACCCTTCACTTCGCCGCATCCCCAGTCCTTCAGGACCGCCAAGGCCAACGCCGCTAAACGGTCGGCCTGCTCGCCACGTTGCACGGTTGCGGCAGGAAGCGGAAGGTCGCAGTCGACCACGGTTTCATGCAGGCAGCGATCGTTTTCGTACACGGCTACCTTCATAGACGTGCGGTACGGATCGACCACCAGTACCCGATGCGCCGGCGAAGCAGTAGCGATTGCCTCGGGCGCCGGCGTGTGCCGGTACGGCCGGCGCTGGTTGTACACGGCGCACAGGGCGATCGACGCCAGCCGGGTTTCAAGGCTGTCCGATCGCGAGAGGATGATGTAGGGGACGGGAAACCCGACCGTGATACTCGCCAGCGAAGCCTCGCCGTACTTGTTCATCGCGGCGAGCATCTTGTAAAGCACGTTGGCCGTGTCGATGCTCGGACAAACGAGTACGTCGGCCCGGCCGGCCACCTCGTCTGCCCCGGGCAGCTTAGGCATGCCTTTGACGGCCACCGACGCGGGATCGGTTGCCAGATCGAACGAGAGCGGTCCGCAGACCACGGCGTCGGGCCAGTTGCGGCGGGCCAGTTGCAGCCCCGTGCGGGTCGACGGCAGCGAGGCGATCTGCTTCTCGTTGGCCGAGAGGACCGCCACGCGCGGCCGGGAAACTCCCAAGATCGTGCGGGCCACGTCGACCGCGTTCCGAATCAGATCGACCATTCGCCCGAAATTGCACACGGTCGTCACGCCCGAGTCGGTCATGACCATGGGCCGACCGCCGGCGATCGGCGCCGCGTCGAACACGGTGGCCAGGCTGACGGTGGGGCGAACCGACAGCGGGAGCATGTAACGGTTGATAACCGGGGTGGAAATGCCGCCCTTCAGGACGATATCGATCCCGCCGGCCTTGATCGATTCGACCGTGGCCGCCGCAATCGCCACATCGTCTTCAGCCACGACGATGTCTGCCGGCGGAATGTCGATTCCCACCTGTTCCACCGCCGCCGAAATCAGGTCGCCTCGGCCGACCAGGACGATCCGGTCGACAATCCCGTGGTCCCTGGCAGACTCGACCAGGCGCAGGTCTTCCACACGATGCCCCCCGGGCACGATCGCCGTCGAGGTGGTCGACCGCCCGGCGATCTGGATCAGATCGACCACCGTTTCCAAGCGATGTTGCATAGAAGCTCCGGCCGGGTCAGACTCACGGCCATCATTGCGGTGAGCCGGCGGCCTGCTCGCTCTTGAGCGTTTCATACATATCCAAGGCCTTTTCAGGCTTCTCACCTTGGTGGACCACGGCCCGCACGGCTTGGATCATTGCCACCGGATTCTCAGCGGCAAAGATATTGCGCCCCATGTCGACCCCGGCGGCGCCCTGGTCAATCGCCTTGTAGGCCAGTTGCAAGGCATCCGGTTCGGGGATCTTCTTGCCGCCGGCAATGACGATCGGCACGGGGCAGGCATTGGTGACCTGCTCGAAGTCGGGATCGCAATAGTAGGTCTTGACGAACTGAGCCCCTAGTTCGGCGCAAATCCGACAGGCCATGCCCAGGTAGCGAGCGTCGCGGACCATCTCCTTTCCAACCGCGGTGACCGCCAATGTGGGCAGGCCGTACCTCATTCCCGTGTCGATCGTGGTGGTCAGCACGTCGAGCGTCTCGTGCTCGTAGTTGGCGCCGATGTAGGCCATGACGGCCTGGGCGGAGGCATTTAAGCGTACGGCGTCTTCGACATCGACGCCGATCAACTCCTTGCTCAGGTCGGTCAGGATCGTGGCCCCGGCGCTAGTCCGCAGCGCCACGGGCTTGCCGCACTGCGGCGGGACAACGCTGCGCAGGATGCCCCGGGTGCACATCAAGACGTCGGCATAAGGGATCAGCGGTACGATGTTCAAATCGACTCGCTCCAACCCCGTGGTCGGGCCCATGATGTAACCGTGGTCGAAGGCGAGCATGACCACCTTGCCGCTCTCGGGATTGAAAATGCGCGTCAAACGGTGCTTCATACCCCAGTCCAAGGAGCCGGAGCCCTTGACGTGAAATCCGGGGGTCTCTTGTGGGATACCGATCCCAAAGTCCTTCGCAGTCTGTTTGCCATCAATGTCCGGCATCGACTTCATCCTTTCTGTATGACGTGATTTTCAGGGTTCCAGTGTCGCGGCGCCTTCAGCGAAACCGCGCAGCAGTAGCGAGATCGAAGTGGCGCCCGGGTCCTGGTGCCCGAGGCTCCGCGGGCCGAGGTTCCGCGCGCGGCCGAACCTGGCTTGGAGGTCTTTTGTACGCAGGGCGCCGGCTTCGGCGGCGGTCGCGGCCTTCTCGAGCGCGGCTGGTACCGAATCGCCGCTGTCGGCCGCCTGCCTGAGAGCCGCGACGGCCGGAACCAGGGCGTCGACCATGGTTTTATCGCCGACACTCGCCTTGCTCAGCGCCAGCAGTTTCGTTTGCCCCGCCTCGAACATCGAGGCGAGCATCGCCGCGTCGATCTCGGTC
This sequence comes from uncultured Planctomycetaceae bacterium, assembly GCA_964414315.1. Taxonomy (GTDB): domain Bacteria; phylum Planctomycetota; class Planctomycetia; order Pirellulales; family Thermoguttaceae; genus PWXP01. The sequence goes on from CAYPWB010000243.1 coordinate 7,101, forward strand.
GCGCCGCCGACCGGTTCCATCATGCCCATCATCAACGAGCCCATCAGGGGGCCGGTCGATCCGGCATCGATGCTCATGACCGACCAGGCCACGCCCTGCAGCAGGGTCTTCGGGCTCTTCTCGGCACACTCGTCGATGCCCTTCTCAAGGGCCTCCATAGCGCGCGTCATGGCCACGCCATGGTCGCCGTCGCCGGTGGCGGAATCGAGTTTCCCCAGTTCTTCGGCCGCGGCCTTGACCTGGGCAGCCCCTGTTTGCAGGATGTGAACGAACCCGTAGTAGTCGAGAGGTCTTGACGTGGCCAATATTTCACCCAAAAGTCCCATGGAAGAAACGGTTATCGAACGGTCCAAGCGGGGGTATCGCAGGGCGCATCGAGCAGTTCGATCAACGCATCGTCGACCTTGGCGACGCACATCTGGAATCCGCCCATCTCTTGCACCGTGAGGAATTCCCCGGCCATGGAGCGGGCCATCTCGATCCCCTTGGTGTCCAGCAGGTTCTTCACGGCGCGGAGCACGATGTACTGCTCCATGAGTGTCGTGGCGCCGGAACCGTTGATCATCACGAACATCTTGTCGCCGGCCTTGACGTCCATGGTGGCCAGGAGCTTTTCGAGCATGATTTGGGCCGTATCGTCGGCGGTGGCCAGTTTCATGACGCCGCCGCCACCTTCACCGTGCTGGCCCATGCCAACTTCCATTTCGTCGTCGGCAATTTGACCGATCACGGCAGCGTTGGCCGGGTGCGTGGCCGGTGTGGCCGCAACGGCCAGCGTGCGCATGTTCTCATTGAACCGCTGGGCAACGGCCACGACCTCGTCGAGGCTCTTTCCGGCCTCGGCCGCGGCACCGGCCACCTTGTACAACGGCACGCAGCCCACCAGTCCCCGGCGGGCCTCCATCGGCGCGTCGTGGCCGGCCGAGATGTCTTCGTGCGTGAGCACCTTCTGAACGTTGACGCCCTGCCCGGCGGCCATGTCGAATGCCATGTCGCCGGCCATCACGTCGCCGGCATGGTTGAGGATGACCAGCAGGGTCCCGGCGTCTCGCTTCGTTGCCTGCAAGGCCTCGACCACGGCCGGGGCACCCGGCGCCGCGAAGATATCGCCCACCACGCTGGCATCGAGCATTCCATGGCCCACGAATCCGCTTAAGGCCGGTTCGTGCCCAGCGCCCCCCAGGGTGACTACTGCCACCTTGTCATCGCTCTTTGGATTGGCCCGAAGAACCGTCTTGCCGTTGAGGGCGATTTTATGGGGAAAGGCCAGTGCGAAACCCTCCAGCAGCTCAACCGTCAGGTTTTCGGGGGCGTTGATGAACTTCTTCATGGGCATCGCTTGTTTCCTCCAAGGTAGGGTTGGCGTCACTCGACAGGCAAGAGGATATCCTTCCCGACGCCGCTTTTCAAGCCGGGGGGCTGCCCAGACTGAGAGGGCAGACGCCTCATAACCTTTGGGCTCTTCCGTTTCTGAGTGCGGGCCGCTGGGTTGGAGATCCGCCCTTTAGGGGGTTTCTCCGGACCAGTTGAAGTCGGGACTACAACAGGGCACCGCTTGCACCGGGAGACCGAACAGGGGGCTTTGGGGTCACAGCTTGAATAGTGATTAGTGACTTGATAGGAGGAATGGAGGGGGTACAATCCGGTCATGGCCAGGCCGCCCAGGATCGAGTTTGCGGGGGCTGTCTATCACGTGACCTGCCGAGGGAACGCGAAGCAGGATATCGTGCGCGACGACATGGACCGGGAGAAGTGGGTCGATTGGCTGCGGCGGACCGTCGAGACGTACAACTGGCGCCTGCATGCGTGGGTGCTCATGACGAATCACGCGCATCTGTTCGTCGAAACGCCCGAACCGAACCTCTCGGCCGCAGTGCAGTGTTTGGGCGGGAGCTATACGAGCTACTTCAACCGCCGCCACCGGTGTTGTGGGCATCTGTTCCAAGGTCGTTACAAGGGCCATCTGATCGAAGAGCAAGGCTACTTCCTCGAGGTGAGCCGCTACCTGCACCTCAACCCGGTGCGTGCGAAGATGGTGTCCCGTTCAGAGGAGTATCCGTGGTCAAGTTACCGCGGGTACCAGCGGACAAGCCGGGCAGTGCCCTGGGTCACGTACCACAGGGTGCTCGGGGAGTTTGGTGGCCCAGCCAGAGCCGGGCGGCGAAGATACACCCGTTTCGTGCGAGCGGGCGTGGAACAGCCGCCGCCTTCTCCGTTCGAGCACGCATTGGAAGGGATGCTTGTGGGGTCGGAAGCCTTCGTTGGCCGCATCCGAGGTCTGTTGGACGAAAAGCCTACCGACCGGAGCGTTCCGCAGTTGGAGCATTTGCGTGGCCGGCCGACCGTGGCGGCCATCATGGAGGCGGTTGGCGAGCATTTCGGCGTGGAC
>CAYPWB010000244.1:0-9469 GCA_964414315.1 uncultured Planctomycetaceae bacterium
AGGCGAGCGCCTTGAGCACGACCGACTCGTACCGGCTGCCGACCGAGACGGCGTAGAACATCGCCTCGCCGCCGGCCGCCTCGTACATGCGGCGCAGCCGCCCGGCGGCGGCCGCGGGGTCGGACGCGGCCGTGACGGGAATGCCGTCGCCGATGTACACCACGCGCGTCGTCGGCCCGCATTGCTCGAGCGCCGACGCAACCGCCCCGTCCAGGTCGGTCCAGCCGAGCGACTGGCGCCCGTCGAGAAACTCGCGCGCGGCGGCGATGTTGGTCTCGTCGGCTGCCGCGGGCGTGTCGAACGCCCAATGGCACGCGACGTCGAATCCGGCCAGGTTGAAGCGGTCCCGCGGCGTGAGCGAGCCGAGTATCGCGCCGACCAGTTCGGCCTGCGTGCCCCGCGCGGCCGCGTCGAGCGAGGCCGACGTATCGGCCAGGACGAGCAGTTCCAGCGGCTCACCGTCGGGCAGCACCTCGCGCTGCCATGCCCCGTCGTCGCCCGGGGGCGCCAGCATGAGCATGAAATACCCGTCGTCGCCGCGTCGGTGCGGAATCATCGCCACTTCCGACTGCCGCGCGTCGACCTCGACGACCACCTCGAAATCGCCCCCGGGCGTGTACTCCTGCGCCGTGAACTCGACGCGGCCGGCGTGGGCCGTGCGGCCGATGCGCGCCAAGTGCGTCGGGCACCGGACGTCGGCCAGCGGCAAGGCCGAGTGCAGCCGCACGTCGAGGAGCAGTTCGCGCAGCGGATGCTGCTTGAGCATTTCGCTTTCGAGCGGATAGCTGTAGCGATACGCCCCGCCCTTTAGCGGCAGCACCTGCGTGTAGGTGATCTTCACCCGTTTTTCCGAGTGCGGCTCGATGGGGAACACCCGGGCCTTGAACAGGTTGCCGCCCGACCACTCCAGCAGGCCGGGGTCGCGCCGCTCGCGCAGGATCGTCTCGTAAATCTCCCGGGCGCGCTGCTTCTCGACCACGTCGGCCTCGACCAGTTCGTTGCCGATCCACATGCCGAAGCCGGAAATCGAGGCGTCCTGCGGCAGCGGGAAATAGAACACGCCTTCGAGCCGGCCGGAGGTGCGGTTGACGAACGACTGCTCGACGACCGTGCGGGCGATCTGGTCGCGAATGTCGACCGTGACCTTGTGGTAGCCGACCGTCAGCGGCACGTTGCGACCCTCGACGTTCACCACGAGCGAGCCGATCGAATCGTCGGCCACCGTCCCCTCGAAGCCTTCGAGCCACCGCGGCTTCTTCTCGACCCGCACGAGCTTTTCGCCTTGCACGCGGAAGATCGCGGTATCCTGAACCTCGACCGGCGATCGATTGGGCCCGGTGAGCACGACGGGCGCGGCGGGCGAGGCGGTCACTTGCAGTTCGCCGGCCGCCAAGCGCCAGGCGCGCGGCTCGGCCAGTTCGACGGTGGCGCCCGGGCCGAGCGTCAGCCGGACGCCGCCGGCCATGCGCGCGGCGACGGCGTTGGCCCCGCGCGGGTCGGTTCGCAGCCAGTCGCCCGGCTTCAAGAGGATCGGCTCGCAGAGGGGCGTGAAACGGTCGGTGCCGACGGGCCGGACCGCCACGATGCCCTGGAAGTCGACCACCTTGCCGATGCGTCCGTCGTCGGCCAGCGCTGCGGCTTGCTCGGCAGGTGGCTCGCCTGCGGGCGCCCCCTCGGACGCGCCTTCCTCCGATTCGCCGGTCGCGAACACGGCCGCCGCGAATACGACCGCAGCCACCCCCACCGCCGAAACCCATCCGCGAATTGCCCACGTCATGGCTGCCGCTCCTGTGCCAAATGTTGGAAGGCCCCGGAACTCTTCCGGTGCCGCCTCGCCCTGATGATATTCAGCCGCGCGACCGGTTGCCAGAGAGCCCATGCAAACGTTGCCGGCCGGCAGCCGAGCAGGAACCGTGAGGCCCCTGTTTTTGCGCGACCATCGCGCCGGGCGTGCGCCTGTGGCCGGTGCGCAGAAATACACCGGTGAGTATACGACGCTCGAGGGCCGCGGGAAGTTCCCGAAGTCTTGAACGCCCCACCAGCGCCCAGATCGAAGCTCGCTTCGCGGCAATTGTCGCGACATTCGTCCTGCGGTCTAGGTTGCTCATCACCGGCTGTGACCAGAAAAGAGCCAGTCGCCGCCGGCAATATTCATGCCCGGCAAGTGCTCGCGGTGTGCATGGGCAACCCGATTTCTCGTCCGGATGCAGATGCCCACACGGAAGTCGTATTGGCACGGTACCGGCCGGTACCGGTGAAGGACATACCAATTCCCTTCGGCAACGAAATATTGCGGGCGCGTGGAACTGCTTCCTTCGGTGGGTACTATGATCCGCAATCAAGAGACGGATTATGGCCTACCTCCAGAGCGGGGCGCACGTGGCCGGGTTGACTTTCTTTTGCGGGAAGCGGATAATATATTTAGGACCCTGTCGCTCTCGAAGGCCCAAGTTCCACTTGGGGCTCGCCGCAAGGCATAGGGAGCACGGGGTCATTTTTTTTGCTTCGTCCGGGTCGGGTCCTTTTCGTGGTCGGACGGAATGAACTTCCAGTGGCGATATGGATGCCGCCACAGGTTGGACCACTCGCCTTGCTTGCCCGTGGTTTCGCCAATGTTGAAGTTCGGGTAAACCCGGCAGATTCGCTCGCGAATGTGTTGATAAAGCTTCTCCTTCGCAATGGTGCGTTTGCCGCGTTGACGCTGCCCGGGCAGTTTTTGCTTGTGCTTGTCGTTTAGCCGGAACGCTATCGCCCCCAGAACCACGTCGAGGCATTGAAGCAGGATGTGATCGTGCGACCGGACCTCGGCTATCTGGTCGGCACGAAAGCAAATGCCGGCGGCACGGAAGTTCGGATTGTGGTTCAATCCCAACAGGTAAGCCTTGAATTGGACGTTCTGCTCCCGATTGGCCGGCAATTGGTCTAAGTTGAGTCGAACCGTGATTATTTGCCCGAGTTCTCCCGCATACCTCAAGCCAAAAGCGTGCTTGATGAACTGGTAGTAGAGCACGTGGTATTCCGCCCGGCGTTGTTCCGGGGAGAGCCCGGTTGGAATGAACTGGTTCTGCGTGAACATCACACGAATCTTCACCCGTTCTGCCTCAACCTCACCGAATAGGGCGTCGACCAGAGCCTTGTATTTCTCAAGGTAATTCCGAGTGACTCTTTGCCACTTCACTTCTTGGTGCAGGTTGAGGTTGGCTTTGCGCTGCTGGAGGCGGCTGATTACCGCTTCGAGGTCGACCGATCGCACAAGCACGCCCCCGTAGAAGTTCGAATAGAATCTCCCTCGCTTGTCCGATTCGTCGGTGTAGATGACATATTCCAACGACATTGGGACAATCGCATCTCGGGTAAGCGTTCACGGGGAAACAGGGAAAACGGGACGGGGCCGATTTGCAGAACGGCCCGAAGGGTGCTTCGCGCAAATCCGACCTGGCCCACTTTCCCGTTCGCGGCTCCCAAACGCACTCACGCTCAACGGCTTACGCCAGCATCTTTCGGAACTGCTCGAACAGGTAGTGGCTGTCGTGCGGGCCGGCGGAGGCCTCGGGGTGGTATTGCACGCTGAAGGCGGGCAGGGTCCGGTGACGGACGCCTTCGACCGTGTCGTCGTTGAGGTTCAGGTGCGTCACTTCGAGATCGGCCGGCAGCGACTTGGCATCGACGGCGAACCCGTGGTTCTGCGTGGTAATTTCCACGCGACCGGTGCCGTAGTTGAGTACCGGCTGGTTGGCGCCCCGGTGGCCGAACTTGAGCTTGTAGGTGCGGGCTCCACAGGCCAGGGCCAGGAGTTGGTGCCCCAGGCAGATGCCGAAGACCGGTTTTTTGCCCAGCACGCCGCGAATGCACTGCTGGGCGTAGTCGAGCGGCTCGGGGTCGCCCGGCCCGTTGGAAAGAAACACGCCGTCCGGCCGCAGCGCCAGCACGTCGTCGGCCGAAGCCGTGCCCGGCAGCACCGTCACGCGGCAGCCCATACTGAACAAATGTCGGGCGATGTTCCATTTCATTCCGTAGTCGAGGGCGACGACGTGGGGAGCGTGCTTCTCGTCGACCGTCGCTTTCGGCGTAACCTCTTCCGGCGCCTGCCGCTCGAGCCCGGCCCACCGGCTGAGCGGCTCGTTCCAGGCGATCGATTTTTCGGGAATGACTTCGCGCACCAGATCGCGGCCGACCAGCCCGGGGCTCGCCTTCGCCTTCGCCACCAGGCGGGCGTCGTCGAGATCGACCGTGGAGAGCACGCCCTTCATGGCCCCCTGAATGCGGAGCCGGCGGACCAGCGCCCGGGTGTCGATGCCTTCGATTGCCACGATGCCGGCCGCGTGCAGGTACTCGCCGAGCGGGCCGTCGGCGCGGCAATTGCTCACGCGCCGGCTCCGCTCGCGCACGATGAACCCGGCCAGGTGCGGCTTCCAGCTTTCCACATCTTCGGCGTTCACGCCGTAGTTGCCGATTTCCGGGCAGGTCATCGCCACAATTTGGCCGCGGTAGCTCGGGTCGGTGAGGATTTCCTGATAGCCGGTCATCGACGTGTTGAAGCACACCTCGCCGTCCACCTCGCCCTCGGCGCCGAAGTGGGCGCCGGTGAACACCGTACCGTCTTCAAGGGCCAGTTTCGCCGTTGTCGCCATCGCAGTTGCGTTCCTCGTTCGTTGGTCGTCTGAAGTTTTTGCAGGGAAAAACGGGATAGGTCCGATTTGTACGAAGCCCCGGGAGGGCCGTTCCGGCAAATGAAACTCGTCCCGTTTTCCCCGCGAACAGTATAAAGTACACGCCGCATGCAGGCCGATAGGGCATATATTGGCTGTGGGTCTCCGGGCGTGGCTGCAAAGCTTTCGCTCGGGCAGCCGACCATGAGGGCCCCTGTACCGGCGAGCAGGGGCCCTCCTTTATTTCTTGCCCCACAGTAGGGCGACTTTCCGAGTGGCCGCTTCTTTCTCTTTCGTTACGACTCGGAGAGTCGTGCTAAGGTTCCTTCTACGACTCGGAGAGTCGTGCTACAGTAGGGCGACTCTCGGAGTCGCCGTCTTCTTTCGCCACGACTCGGAGGGTCGTGTTACAGTTTACACTCGGAAAAACGGGCTACGGTGGGCGCGTCGTGCGGCCGGAGCTACTCCTTCAGGCACCGGCCGATGTGGCGGACGGCCTGCCGGAGGCGCTCTTCGTTTTCGACCAGTGCCATCCTTACGTAACCTTCGCCCGCTTGCCCGAATCCGCCGCCCGGGCTCACGGCCACGTCGCCCTCCTTGAGCAGTTTCATGGCGAACTCGATGGAGGTCATTTGGGCGGCCCATGCTTCGGGCATCTTCGCCCAAACGAACATGGTGGCCTTCGGCGGCTCGACGGGCCATCCGAGCCGCGTCAGTCCGCGGCAAAGCACGTCGCGGCGTCCCTGGTAAACGCGGGCCTGTTCCTCGACGGCCGCATCGGTATGCCGCAGGGCGACGATCGCGGCGACCTGAATCGGGCGGAACATGCCGTAATCGTAATAGCCTTTGATCGTCGCCAGGGCCTTCACCATGGTCGCGTTACCCGCGCAAAATCCTACGCGCCATCCGGCCATGTTGTAACCCTTGCTCATGGTGGTGAACTCGACCCCGACCTCGCGGGCCCCGGGCGCGGCCAGGAAACTCGGGGCCCGGTAGCCGTCGAATGCTACGTCGGCGTAGGCCAAGTCGCTGATGACCATGAACCCGTACTTTCGGGCGAGTTTGACGACCTCGACGTAGAACTCGGGGTCGACGCACACGGTCGACGGGTTGTGGGGGAAGTTCACGACCAGCACCTTTGGCCGAGGGAACAGATGCCGGCAGGTGTAGTCGACATTTGCCAGGAAACGCTCGGTATCGGCGACCTCGAGCGCAATGGTGTTGGCCGCAGCCATGGCGACGGCGTACACGTGGGCCGGGTAGGAGGGAGCCGGCACAATGGCCGTATCGCCGGGCCCCAATAAGGCCAGGCACATGTGGCTAAAACCCTCTTTCGACCCGAGGCATACGATGACCTCGCTGTCGGGGTCTAGTCTTACCCCGTGGTGCTTGAAATACTTGGCTGCTACCTCGCGGCGCAAGCCCGAAATGCCGCGCGACTCGGCATAGCCGTGCCCACGGGGCTCGCGGGCGGCCTCGGCCAGCTTGTCGATGATCAGATCCTGGGGCGGGTCGCTTGGGTTTCCCATTCCCAGGTCGATCACATCGGCCCCGGCGCGCCGCTTCTGGTACATCAGCCGGTTGATTTCGGCGAACAAATAGGGAGGCAGCCGGTGGATTCGTTCGGCCACTTGGATAGAGAATCCCCCGGGCGGGGGTTCAAAGCCGGTTTCTTCGCGCTCGGAATGCATACCGTTCAAAATAACCGGCCCGCTGCGTCTTGAAAAGCGGGAGGGGGCATGTCCCGTGAGCCGTAGGAGAGGTAATCAGAGAAGCCCGCAAAAAGGACAGCCTGGAAGCGGGTCCCACAGCTCTTGCTCCCGCTATGGGATCGCTTTGCGAAGTCTTACACTTCACCGTCCTCGGTCATTAATTCCCACAATGAATCAAGCGATTGGGGGATGACCCGAACCCCGGCAATGGTAGGCATGAAGTTCGTGTCGCCGTTCCAGCGGGGGACGATGTGCCAGTGGAGGTGCCCCGGCAGGCCTGCCCCGGCCGCAAGGCCCAGGTTCAGCCCGACGTTGAAGTCGCGGGCATTGAGCAACCGTTCGAGGTTTCCCACCATGCGGGTAAGCGTAGTGGCCAGTTCCAACTGCTCGCCGTCGGTCAGTTCGTCCAGCCGCGCGATGTGCCGCCGCGGCGCCACCAGCAGATGCCCGTTGTTGTAGGGGTATCGGTTCAGCACGGTGACGGTCCGTTCCGTGCGTTCGATCACCATCCGGCGACGGTCGTCGCCCGGCGGCACGGCACGGCAGAGGAAGCAGTTCGGATCGGCCTCGGGCGGCAGCCCGATCAGTTCGTCCGGCTCCGGCTCAGGTGCCCCGCCCTTGACGAACTCCAGCCGCCAGGGTGCCCATATTCGCTCGTGGCTCACCGTGTTGGTGTCTCCTTCCGGTGGAAAGCGAACAGTGTAACACAGGGGCTTTGGGACGTAAATACGCTTGTCCGTGCCCGCCCGTGCCAATCCGTGCCGTGTTACAGTCGCCGGCTCAGCCACACGATGAGTACGAGCAGGGCAAGCAAAACAGCCCAGAGTACCGTGGCCTTTAGGGTTGCCCTTTTTGCCTGCTCGGCCTCGCCCCAGTTCCGAGGTCGCACGCCTTGAATCAGGAAGACTCCGACGCCGGCCAGATTGATGCACACCACGTTAGCAGCCGTGAGCAGGAAGGCGCTGAAGGCCTCGCCCAGTTGTCCTGCGCCCAGCAGCATTCCGCAAACGACCAGCGGCGGCATGAGGGCGACGGCGACCATCACGCCGATCACCGCTCCGGCAAGGCCCCGTGTGAACGCCAGGGTGCCGGCCGAGCCTGCGGCCAGGGCCAAAACGATGGCGCCGAAACTTATCGTGGCGCGGGAGGCGATGGCGGGAATGTGGGCGTCGACCGTGAACAGCAGCCCCACCGCCACGGCGACTGCGAAGGCCGTCAGGATGCCGACCAGGCTCGTGGCCGCCGCACGGCGGAGCAGTGCCATATCGCCCAGCGTCGTTGCCAGCGAGATGGCAACATTCGGCCCCAGCAGCGGAGCAATGACCATCGCGCCGATGATGACGGCGACGTCGTCGCGCAGCAGCCCGACCGCAGCGACGATGGCGGAAAGCACAATCATGCCCAGGTACACGCGCGAGATGCCCAGCGCCTCGGTCACCTCGTTGTACAGTTCCTCCCGGCTGATGCGTTCGGCGTTTTCCCCTTTCGTTTGCCCGTGGTCAGGCTCGTCTTCTTCCTCCGGTTCGGCCTTGGGGCGAGGCAGCACGGCTTCGACGGGAAACAGGACCACGTGGAATCCCTCCACCGTGGCGAACTGCTGCTCGAAGCGGTCCATTATTCCTTCGGTTTCCTCGGCCGGCACCAGCAGGTGCAACACCACCTGTTCGCCATCGGTATCGTGCCACCGGCCGAGGATGGCTCGCCCTTCGAGCAATTCCTCCAGGTTTCCATCGCACGACTGCGGCAGGTAAATTTGCAAGACTCGCAGGGCCATGGTGCAATCCTATTGGCCGATAAGCTGTAAACCGTGCGGTCGCATATCCGTCCTCTTACCGCCGCGGCGCGAGCAGTTCAGCCCATTCGGCCTTGAGTTGCTCCAGTTCCGCTTCCTGCTCGGGGCTGAAGTGGCCTTGGCGGTGGGCGTAGGTGTCCATCCAGGTGGCCAGCCGTTCGAGGCTTTCGGCGTCGAGTTGCACATCGTGGTGGCCTTCGCGGAGCAGGGCCATGATCTTGCTGTTCTGTGCGACACACTCGCCCACGAACGACCGGTCTTTCTCGAAGGCCAGCTTCTTCAGGTCGTCCTCGGCGTAATGGAGGAGGCTGTCGTACGAGCGGTCGGGTGTGAGGTCGAAGGCGGCCGCCTGCTGATCGTCGGCGTCGGGCCGATGGCAGGAAACACAGTGGCGATCGAGCACCGGCTGCACCAGTTGGTCGTACCGCAGCGGCCAGGAGCCCTCCGGGCCGGGTCGCAGCCGGGCGGGCTCGCTGCGCGCGGCCAGCGGCAGGCCGCCGGTCGGCGGAGACAGGTCGCGGTGTTCATGGCAGCCGATGCACGCGAGCGTTTGGCCCGGCTGAACGTAGGTGAGCGACCGCATCGTTTGCACGGCGATCCCCTCGGCGTCGAGGGCCTGGAACAGCACGGGAACGCCGCTGGGCACGCGGAAGTACGCCGAGCCGTCGGCGGCGATCGGCACCGTGCCCAGTACGTATTTGCCGGGGTCTTCACGGGAAACACCCAGCACGGGCTTGTTCATGTGCGGCTGCACTTTCGGCGGCACGGCCACGACGCGCAAGCTCTTGATCGTGCCGCGCGGCAGCCCGCCCATGCCGCGGTATACGTCTTGCAGCAGGTACCGCCCTTCCTGGGGACCGTCCCACTCGGGCACCTCGGCGACGACGGGCGGACGAGGGCGCGGACGCACCGGTAACGGCGTGAGGCTCGAAATCTCCGGGTCGCGGACCAGTAGCTCCAGGTTGCCCAACGAATCAGCCAGGTACACGCCCATCGACGCAACGGGGTTGTTTTTCGGGTCCATCAGCATGGTGTGCTTCGGCAGTGGGGCGTCGCTCCAGGCCACCAGGAAGAAGTCTTCCGAAAGCGGGTAAGGGTTGAGGTAATAGTGCCGCGGCCAGCCCTCGGTTTCCGGGAAGCGTACCTCCGGCGTCAGGCGAGTTAGGGGCGCTTCGCCCTCCGTGCCCCGCGTGCGGTCCAAAAGCACGATCGACCCGCCCAGGTTCGAATGGTGCGCCGACGCCGTGAACATGAGCTTTTGCGAGCCGGGCACCGGCCGGGCCTCGAACACGCACTGCGGCTTGGTTGTGTAGTTG
>CAYPWB010000245.1:0-9418 GCA_964414315.1 uncultured Planctomycetaceae bacterium
ACCTCCTCGACCAACCGAAGCCCCATCAGCTCGGCCAGGTGGCGGAGGGTTTGCACGTGGTCACCGTAGTAGGCCACGCGGTGGAGCGAGGCGTAGTAGTCGGTGGCGCTGGCCCCCAGCGCGCCGCCGCCCCAGTTCGATAGCAGCTTTGCGCCGTCGCTCACCTCGGCCACCAGTTCCGTCCGGCAGCCGCGCTCCGTTCCCGCCGGCACCTTGGGAACGTCGACAATCGTGCCGGTGAACACCAAGCCAACCCAGGCCGTTGGCCTGGGCTGGGTGAACAGCTGGGTGAACAGCCGGGTCTTCAGCCCAAACCGGTCGGAACAGAAGCGGCAACCACGGGAAGTGGCCCCAACACTGCTTCTTTCACCTTCCCAGTTCCAAGGTTCCTTTCCCTTCGAGGAGCAGGTTTAGCGTCTTTCGCTCCTCATTGTAGTCTGTTTCCAGCACCTCGCCACCGTGCAATTCGACCTTTGGCAAGGCGGGGACGCGTGCAATCCGAATCCAGTACGGCTTCGAGTACCAGCCGTCGATCTCGACCCGAAGCGACGTACCCGTCTGCTCCACTCGACCGACGCCACCGGGCACATGCAGCAGCATGCCGCCGGGCGACAGCCGCTTGAGTGTGTAAACGGGCGTCTTGCCGTAGGCCTCGGCAAGGTTCGCCTGGACCGTCCCGGGGCTGATGGCCGGGCCGTCGGACCGCTGCTTGCGAAGATGGAAGAAGTCAGGCAGAAGGCCCTGCCGCTCGGCGTCGTCCAAGGGAAAGGTCTGCTGCAGGCCGGATCGTGTGATGCCAATCGCAAGTTGGTTCCAGAACTCGCCCTCTTCCGAGTCTAATCGGGCAAGGTCCTGGAGCGACGAACGGTATACCAGCCCGCACCACTGCACCGGCAGGCCGATCCAGAACGGCGCGTTCCAGTTGGTGGCGCCGAGGACGGCGGTGGTCGCGTACAGGCCGACCGGGCCGTCGGTGGGCGGGTCGAGATAGACCATCGACACGCCGGTCCACGCCCAGTGGCGAGCCGCGTCGAGGTACTTCTCGTCGGCGGTGAGTTGGTATGCCAGGTTGCAGCACGCCACGATACGGCCGGCGGCGAGGATGTCGGGCGTGTGCAGCGGCACCTCCCACGTTTGCGCGCCGCGGGGAACCGTGTTGCGGTACACGTCGAGCTGCTTGTCGAGCACCGCGAGTGCGGCCGCGGTCAGTTCCGCATCGCCGGTGAACGCGGCCGCTTCCAGAATCGGTTCGAGCCGCAGGGCGCTCAGCCCGTTGGCGTGGTCGTCCCAGTGCGTGGCCCCGTAGTCGGGCTTGCCCGGCTGCGGCTGGTAGCGGATGAGGCCCCGCTCATCGAAGGCGGCGAGCGCCCGCCGCGCGGCAGCCAGCCGCCGCCCGGCGTAGGGCTCGATTTGCCCGAACAGCAGCGGCGCGAAGGGCCGGGCGACGTGGGAGCAGCGGGCCTCCCAGTGCCCCGGAGAGCCTAGCCGCTCCAGCCCTCGCTCGGCGCCCGCGCGGAGCCGCTTGGCGAGTTCGGCGTCGTCGGTGTGCTCGGCCAGCCACAGCATGTAGCCGGGCGCGTCGGCCGCAGGGCCGGCTGGAAAGCGGTCGCCCCAAACGGCGTGCCGCCACGTGCCGTCCTCGTGCAGTTTCGAATCGAGCCAGCCGTGCGAGAGTAGTTCGACCGCACCGTCGAATCCGCCTTCATACTCCGGGACGGGCGGAAGACCGCCGGAAAGTGCCACGTACTGCTCGACCGTCGGATTGACCGTTTCGCCACGACCGCCAATGAGTGTGGCGGAGAAGGGCAGGGGGGTATCGGCCTCGATGGTGAACGGCCGAAATGCCTCCAACTCGTTCTCCAGCCGATGTTCGCCCACGCCCGGCAGCCACAGGCCCAGCAGGTGACTGCCGGAACGGAACACGCGGTCGGGCGAGTCGAACACGACGGCCGGCCGGTCGTCGCGATTCCAAATCAGTCCCACGTAGCGCCCCTTGGCCACCACACTCATCATGGGGAAGCACAGCTTGTGGTTCTCCACGATTCGCCGGTTCGCGTTCGGGCCGCGCACGTCGGCCTCGCTGCTGCTCGGCTCGTTGGCCAGGTACTCCACGCCCGGCAGCACGGCCTGCGACTTCTCCTCGCCGAACGTACCCAGCCCCGGAAACAACGTGACCATGGGCAGGTGAAAGACGGCCCGCCGTTGGTCGACGGTGACTTCCGTCTTGATGTCGATAGCGCCGGAAGGCGGGACCGCCGAAGAGGGCAGGGCAGGGGAGGGCGAGGGGAGCTGTGCCGAGGCATCGGATGGAGACGGTCCCCGCGCGACGAACTCGCGGTGGAGGGTCCAGTTCGCACCGCCCGCGTCCTGCAGGCGGGCCACGACGCGAAGCACTCCTTCTTCCTCCGCCAGTACCTCGAACTCCGCCGCGGCCAAATCGAGGTAAACGGGTTTACCGTCCAGGACCACGCCAAGCTGCGACCGCCCATGTGCCCGGGCCATCGCTTCGCCGCCAACCCATATGCCGAATCCGTCCCACTGTTTGCCACCGTGCACGAGCGACAAGTCGCCCAAATGCACGGTGCGGGGTTGTTTCCCGAGGTCGACCGCGGCGGGCGGCGGCAGTTCGCCGGCGGTGAGCGGCTTCATGTCGACAGCCTTGATCCAGGCGATGGCGACCGGCCCTTCGCCCGTCGCCGGATCGATGCGCAGCCGCGAGCCTTCCTCCTGCGGCGGCAGGAGGACGTCGTACTCGTGCCACCGGCCGTCGTTGTTGACGGTAAACCGCGCCGAGTTCTTCGCGCTGAAGGCGCGGCCGAAGAAGACCTCGCCGTGCCGAGTGGCCTCGGACCGCATGCGAATGGTGAGCATCACGCGGCTGCCCAGTGGGAGGTTATCGACGGGCTCGGACACAATGTACGGATCGTTGCCGTTACAATCGAACTCGAGCCCCGCGGCGGTAACGCGCCTATTCGTTACATGATGTGCCGGCGTCCAGCCGTGGCTGCCTTGGGTGAAATCGAACAGCACCGCCGGTTCGCTTGCAATTGCCGGAGGCAAGACTAGCCCTCCAACGAGGCAGACAAGAATCGTCGATCGCATGAAGAAGTCCTTCGTTCGGAATCGCATTGACCATTTCGGCACGGCCGACCGACGCCCGGCCCCGCACGCAGCACGCCACCGGCGCCCGAAGGCTGCACGGTTGCCTGTGGGGTGGCTCATGCATGCACTCAAGCCCGATAGTAACGAGACTACTGAGTCGCGTCAAGCATTGGGCCGTGACCACTACCCGAAACGTGAGTGCGGCCGCGCGATTTGCTTCGGCAAAGCCGACTTCCAAAGCCGTGCGAAACCGGCTGCCGTTGCCTCGCGAATAAGCCCCCAACCCGAACTGAAAACAGTCCAAATGGCCGCTCAACCACCCCTCGCGAGGCATGTCATGGCACGCAAAGGCGAATAACCACCAAAATGTTGACAGCAACCTTCGGTTTGACCATAATCATAAGGAGTATGCGGCATTCAGAATTCTCGCCTCCTCTCACGATTGTATCGATCGGGTGTCTCTCATGGTAATCCACATAAGGTTTCGCAATCTACTGGTCGTCCTGGCATTCTCTGCACTGATGGCAGGCGGGCGGCCGGCCCCCGCCGTGGTCGTTTCCGTCGCCGATTCGTTTCCGTCGGAGGCCGACCGAGGGATCGGCGCCTATCAGCCGGGGGAATTGGCCGGCGGTACTCTCCAGAACCCAGCGATTCCCGGTTTCTCCGGGGGGTGGAAGAACGGAACACAAGCCACGGGCACGTGGCGTTTCGAAGACGTAGGTCTGGAGGCGGCAGGGCAGTGGGGGGAGATTGGCGGCCGGGCAGCGTTCAACGGCTTCGGCAGCGGAATCCGACGTGTCTACCGCAACCTTGGTCCTTACCAGCCCTCGAACGTCTATTATTTCAACGGCCTATTGCGGCTCGATGGCAACGCCGACCTGACGGGCGCCAATGTGGCCGGCTTCCTGCAAGACAAGGGGCTGAGCGATGCCGGGTTTTTCAGTTCTAGTTCCGCCAGAGATCAGGAAGGCCTCGCTTGGGGTTTCCAGGGCGACGGCAGCGAGATCGACCTGGTGCTCCGCCACCGCTACGACCCCGATCCCGCGGCAGGCAACCAGGGGCAGCAGATGCTCTACGACTCGCTGGTGGAAAACGTTTCGGTCGGCGAAACATACTCCGTTCTGCTGAAGATGGTAAAGGACGTCGAGTCGATCACCACCGGCAACGACCGGGTGAGCGTGTGGATCAACCCGGGCGACATCACCAACGAGGCGGCCGCCGGGGCGCCCGACTTTGAGTTCACCGATTTCTCGATCTCGCAGACCAACAGTATCCAGCGGCTCGTGTTCGCCTCCGACAGCTTCGGCAATCCGGTGAGCTACGACGAGATGCGTTTCGGCTCGGCCTGGGGCGACGTCGCCTTGCGCAATCGACTGGTCGCCCGCGAGTCGTTCGAGTCGTACGCCGCCCCGATCAACGTCGACACCGGGACGCTCAACGGCGGCGTCGGCTGGGGCGGCCCTTGGGACCACACCTTCCCGCAAGCGACCAGCACGTTCTCGGTCGAGGAGCCCGGCTCGCCGTTGACCTACAGTACGCCGTCGGTTTCCCACATTGGGGGCGACCAAGCGCTTCGGGCACGCGGATTCGGAGGTACGGGATCCGGCAGCGAGCGGGCGGCCAGCCGCGTGTTCGACGCGCCCGAGTCGGGCGATCTGTACGCCAGTTTCCTCGTCCGGTTCGACGGCACGATCGACACCGACGACCTGTTCGACTTCGCGTTCACCAACGGCAACTCGGCAGTCGGCAGGGTGGGCGTCAAAGGCAACGCCGGCGCCAACGACGGCGATTTCTTCGCGGCTGCCGGCACCGATGCGGCCTTCATGCCCGACCTCGAGTTCGACACGAGTGAGGACCACCTGATTGTAAGCCGGCTGTACAAGAACGCCGGCAGCGACACGTACAACGCCGTGGCCCTTTGGATCGATCCGGAATACGCCGATTACAACAACCCGGATCTCTGGCAGACCGCGTCTTCCTCCTACGACGAGGTGACCGGCGTGCGGTTCTTCCAGCGCGATCTGGAGACCGGTGACTTCGTCTGGTTCGACCACCTGCTGGTGGGCACTTCCTGGAATCAGGTGGTCATCCCGGAACCCTCGACGGCCGTACTTCTGGGTTTCGGGGCGTTGGGATTGCTGATCGGCCCGTGGTCGCGCCGGCGAAGGTTGTTTGGTATCCGAGCGTAGAACTGGGCGGCAGAAAGAGGGACCTGACGGCTCCCGCTCGCCTGTCGGTGCCCCTACTTCAACCCCGGCCCCGGGCGGACGGCGTCGCGGACGATGACGCCGGGGTTGCGGGCGACCTTGTCGGAGAAGACGCGCGCGTCGTCGAGGATCGGCTCGATCTTCCGCGTAAGGTACTCGACGTTCCGGATGGTACGGTTGAGGTTGTGGTACAGTTCCGGGTTGTGAATCAACTGCCCGAGCGTGCCCTCGCTATTGTTGATCGCTTGGCTGAACTGCACCAGTTCGGCGGCAAGCTGGTCGAGCCTGGCGAGGCTGCTGTCGACCCGGCCGATCATCTGCTCGGCGTCGCGTCCGAGGGGCTCGGTGAAGTCTTCGATGTTCCCGAGCGTGCGGTTGAACGTGCCCATGCTGTGCTCCATTTGCACGACGGCCTTGTGGGTGTCGTCCAGGATAACGGGCAGGCGTTCGATCGCCTGGCGGATGTCGAGCTGCGTTTGTTCATCGCCCAGGATGCTGTTGGCGTTGCCGGCCAATTGCTCGACCGCTTCGAGCGCGTCGCCCGCCTTGGCGAAAGCCCGGTCGAGGTTGTCTTCGTTGTTGTCGAGCAGCCGATTGAACCTTCCGGACAGTTCGCGAATGCTTTCGCTGGTGTCCTGGATGGAGGCCATCACGTGCTCGAGTTTGGGCGCCAGATCGCGGACCGTCTGGACCGGGTCGTCGGCAATTTTGCCGCGCATCCACTCGCCGGGCTCCACCACGCGCCGGTCACCGGCCGGCCCTTCGGGTCCGGCGAGGCCTTCGGGCCCGTAGGCTCCGCCCGCGGGCTCGTCTGCCCGCACAATCTGCACGACGGCATCACCCAGCAGCGAGGTGTGCACGCGCACCACCTCACTATCGAAGATGCGCTTGTCGGCCTGGATCGACATCGTGATGACGACGCCGCGTTCGAACTCGTCGGCGCTAAGCCCCAACCGCTGGCGGATTTCCTCGGCCCCCGACACGTCTTGCGCGAAGTCGACCTGCGTAACGCGGCCGATCAGAATGCCGCTCTTTCGCACCGGCGTATCGACCGCCACGCCCGGCGCCTCGCGCAGCCACACCCGCACCTCGTACGTCCCGTGAATGATTTGATGAAAATCGCCGAACATGAAGACCAGGATCAGCGTGATGAGGATGGTGGCGAACACCATGACACCGACGCGGAACTGGATAATTCGTTCGTCCATGGCTCAACTCCCGTTCTGGCCGCGCATTTCCATCAGACGTTCCCGAGCCTCGCCACGCACGAACTGCGTCACGCGCGGGTCGTCGACCGAGTCGATGGCCCCCGGCGGCCCGTCGTAGATGATCTGCGGCTGATCGTCCCCGAGGCGGGGCAGGGGGTACAGCATTACGATCCGATCAGCCACCTTCTGCGCAGTGCGCATGTCGTGCGTTACCACGACGGCCGTGGCCGGATGCTGCCGGCGCGTCGTGAGAATCAGCTCATTGATCACGTCGCTCATGATCGGATCCAGGCCGGTGGTCGGCTCATCGTACAGGATGATTTCCGGGTTCAGCGCCATGGCACGGGCAAGGCCCACGCGTTTGCGCATCCCGCCGGAAAGCTCTGCCGGCTTCTTGCCGAGCACGCCTTCGGGCAGTCCGACTTCGGCCAGTCGGTCAACAACAATCTGACGAACCTCCTCGGGACGCTTACGCGTGTGCTCGCGCAGCGGAAAGGCGACGTTCTGGGCCACGGTCAGGCTGTCGAACAGGGCCGCCTGCTGGAACACGAATCCGAAACGAATGCGTTGACGCGTTAGTTCACGCTCGCTCAGTTGCGCGAGGTTGCACCCGTCGAACCGCGCCTCGCCGCGGGTCGGACGAAGCAACCCGATGATCGTCTTCAAGAGGACCGTCTTCCCACACCCGCTCTCGCCAATGATGGCCAGGGTTTCGCCGCGAGCCACCTGCAGGCTGATGTCGCGCAGCACGCGGTTCTCCTCGAACTCGACGTGCAGCCCGCGCAACTCCACCAGCGACTTGCGTTTCAAGTTGTTCGAAACATCGACCATCGGGGCAGGGCAGGGGGTAGTTGGAAACGGCACCTGCGGCTACAGGATTTTCGGCGCCTCCGGCCACAGGGTATAGTAAACGCCGTCGAGCATGATGCCCAACAGCAGGTTCAGCAGCAGGATCACCACAAACGAAGCGACGAATGCCGTCGTAGCCGCCCGGCCCACACCCTCGGCGCCCGGGTCGCAGTGGAAACCGCGGTGGCAGCCGATCAGCGCGATGGCCGTGCCGAAGAACAGGCTCTTGAACACGCCCGCGAAGACGTCGAAGTTGCCCACGAACCGCTGCGAATTGACCAGGTAATGGTGCCAGTCAATCTCCAGCAGCCACACGGCGTAGAAGAACGCGCCGGCCACGCCCATGAAGTCGGCCATGATCGTCAGCGCGGGAATGAGCAGCAGGCAGGCGAGAAAGCGCGGCACCACAAGGTAGTGGATCGGGTTGGCGCCCATGCTCGTCAGCGCGTCGATTTGCTCGGTCACCCGCATGGTGCCCAACTCGGCGGCCATCGAGCTACCCACCCGGCCCGCCAACATCGTGGCGGCCAGCACGGGCCCCAGTTCGCGGACCAGCGACATGTTGATAACCGCCCCCAGCCGCGTTTCCAGGTTCAACATGCGGAACTGAACGTACGTTTGCACGACCAGCACCATGCCAATGAACGTGCCGGTCAGGGCGACCACGGGCAAACTCAGCACGCCGATTTGGTAGAAGGCGGGTAGAAGGGTTTCCTTCCGCGGCGGCCGGGTGACTAGCCAGCGCGCCGTGCGGGCAGCGAACAGGAAGATATTGCCCAACTCGGTGATCCAGTCGACCACCAGCGCTCCGAGGTCGGCAATCCAATCGGCGGCGACCCAGGCCAAGCCCGAACCGCGAACCGTTTCGTCTCGGGTTGGATTGTCGGACGCACTCGCCATGACACACCGTCGGCGCAAAGGAAACAGAGAACCCCACCTGTATCTTCGACGCAGCGACCGTTCAGCTTGAGTGAGCTTTGCGTATTGTAACAGAAACGCAATCTAGGCGGTTTGGGGGGAATTCACAGGAGAATCTGGCCCGGGGCAGGGCAGGGGGGCTCCCGCGCGAAGTTCACGCGGCAGCGCTTTGCCATTCCCCTTTTCCATCGCCCTGGCACGCCCCATCCGCCCAGGCTTCGCAACACCCCCCCAAATCCAGGAGCCCCTGCATTGACCGCAGAGGCTCCTGTGTACACGAACGGGTGGGCGGCGCGGCGGCTATTCGCCGGCACCGGCGCCGACGGGGGCCGGCTCCTCAGTGGACTCGGCCGTTCGGCCCTCGAAGAACAGTTGCTTCTTCTCGCCGATCTGCTTGACATCGACCACGATGGTATCCTTCCCCTGGAACTCGCCCTTAAGCAGTTCTTCGGAAAGGGGGTCTTCGACGAAGTTCTCGATCGCCCGTCGCAGCGGCCGCGCGCCGAAATCGAGATTGCTGCCCTTCTTGACGAGGAACGTCTTGGCATCGTCGGTGAGCGTCAGGGCCAGACCCCGCTCGCTGAGCCGCTCGCGAACCTTGGACAGTTCCATATCGATCACCTGCTTGAGGTCCTCACCGGTGAGGTGGCGGAAGATGATCACGTCGTCGACGCGGTTGAGGAACTCGGGCCGGAACACCTTCTCGATTTGCTCCTGCACGCGGTCCTTCATGCTCTCGTACGACGCGTCGGCGTCGGGCTTCTGGAAGCCGAAGGCCGATTCGTTCTTGATCGCCTCGGCGCCGGCGTTCGTGGTCATGATGAGGATTGCGTTGCGGAAGTCGACGTTGCGGCCGAAACTGTCGGTCAGCCGGCCCTCTTCCATCACTTGCAGCAACATATTGAAGACGTCGGGGTGGGCCTTCTCGATCTCGTCCAGCAGGACTACGGCGTACGGCCGGCGGCGGATTTTTTCGGTAAGCTGCCCGCCTTCCTCGAACCCCACGTAACCGGGAGGCGCGCCGATGAGCCGGCTGACGTTGTGCTTTTCCATGTACTCGCTCATGTCGATTTGAATGAGCGCGTCCTCATCGCCGAACATGAACTCGGCCAGGGCCTTCGCCAGCAGCGACTT
>CAYPWB010000246.1:0-9417 GCA_964414315.1 uncultured Planctomycetaceae bacterium
CCGAATCGTTCGAGCACATCGTCGCCAACCCGTTGGGGACCGACCAGTTCGTCCATACCCTCCACGCCGCCCTGACCGTGTACGACCTGCCCGACCTGCGGGCGGTGGTGGAATAGTGGGGCGCGGAGTGGAAAACGTACCCCGTCACAGGCCGACCGGGGACTGGTCCATTACCGGCCCGGAAGTGCCGATCCGCACGGCCGGCTTGCGAACAGTACGGCCGAAACGCTAAGATATGCGTTTCCCGGCCCGTTCTTCTGGAGAGGTCGCCCCGATGCCCAAAGCCTCAAAGTCTGCCCAATCTGCCGCGACGAAGGATGTGCCGGTCATTCCCGGCGCGGTGCTGCTGCCGTTTTGCCTGGTGACGACCCTGTTCGCGTTCTGGGGGTTCGCCAACGACGTGACGAACCCGCTGGTCCGCGCGTTTCAGGAAATCTTCCTCATTTCCAGCGCGCAAAGCAGCCTGGTGCAAACGGCGTTCTACGGCGGGTATGCCACCATGGCTATTCCGGCGGCGCTGTTCATCCGGCGGTTTTCGTACAAGGCGGGCATCCTGGTGGGGCTCGGGTTGTACGCCACCGGGGCCCTGCTGTTCATTCCGGCCAGCATGACCGGAGTGTTTTGGGTCTTCCTGATCGCCCTGTACATTCTCACGTTCGGCCTGGCGTTCCTGGAAACCACGGCCAACCCCTACGTGCTGGCCATGGGCCCGACCGCCACGGCCACGCGGCGGCTGAACTTCGCGCAGGCGTTCAATCCCATCGGCTCGCTTACGGGCATGGTGGTGGCCAGCCAGCTTGTGCTGGCCAGCCTGGGGGTGCAGGAGTTCCGCAACGTGCAAACCGAGCAGATCCAAGCGCAGCATCGGGCGGAGTACGAGGCGAATCGGGCCCGATACGAGGCCGATCCGGCAGCGTACACGGCCGAACTGGAGCTGATGGAGTCGCGCCTCGACGAGTTGAAGCAAGAGATGGAGGGCCTTGAACCCGATACGCCCCAGTTCGCCGAGATTCAGCAGCAATACCAGGACGGCATCGCGGAGTTTCGCGATATGCAGATGGCCGTCGAGGGCGTGTATCAGCCCATGCTGCCCGGCCGCGTCAACGCCGAAGTGATGGAGAATCTTGAACAATATGCCGAAGGCGAAACGGAGTTCGTCGTACCGGTGCAGCAGCCCGACGGAACCACGGTACGCGAGAAGCGGTTCGAAAGCCATCAGGCGATGGTGGCCCACGATTTGCGCGTGATTCGCATGCCGTACATCGTCATCGGCATGATCATCATCGGGGCGTTCGTGGTGTTCGCTATCGCGAGGTTGCCTCAGGCCGGCGGAACGGACCGGCAGGTCCACTTCTTCGAAACGGTCGGCAACCTTGCCGGCAACCCCCGATACCTCGGGGGCGTTGTGGCGCAAACGTTTTACGTGGGCGCGCAAATCATGTGCTGGACGTTCATCATCCACTACGCCATGATCAACCTGAACATGAGCCTCTCGCAGGCGCAGCTTTACAACACCGTGGCCATGGTCATCTTCTGCAGCAGCCGGTTCGTGTGTACGTATTTGCTGAAGTACGTTTCGCCCGGCGGGCTGCTGGCCGCGCTGGCGTTGGGGGGGACCGCCCTGACCTTGGGTACCATCTTCCTGGACGGAATGGCCGGCCTGTACTGCTTGATCGGCATCTCGGCATGCATGTCGCTGATGTTCCCCACGATTTACGGGATTGCGCTGGCCGGACTGGGCGAAGACGCGAAGCTCGGCTCGGCGGGGCTCATTTTCGCCATCGTGGGCGGAGCGCTGATGCCCCCGCTCCAGGCCCGAATTATCGACCTCGGCGACAGCGTCACCGGCGCGCTCGACCTCGGCTTTACCACCATGCCGGCGGTGAGTGCCTCGTTCGTCCTGCCGCTGGTGTGCTTCGTGGTCATTGCCGTGTACGGGTTCGCCACCCATGGGAGCAAGCTGGGTGAAGCCGGGTGACGCCCGTTTACAGAACACCCATCCTGTGCTAGGCTGACCGGTGAGATGAGCTTCCAGCCCGTGGGACAAGCTTCCAGCTTGTCAACCGTGGGATAGGTTTCCAGCCTGTCAATGCCGGGCGCAGAGTACGTTTCCTGGCTGATACGGGAAATGACAAGCTTCCAGCTTGTCCCAAGGACGGAAAGCCCGAAATGCACGAACGCCCTTAACCCGCAGGAACCCAGCCCTCAATGAGCGAGAAGAAAGCCCCCATGGTCGGAATTGTCATGGGTAGCGACAGCGATTGGCCGAAGATCCAGGGGGCCGCGAAGGCGCTCGGGCAGTTCGGCGTGCCGCTGGAAATTCGCGTGATGAGCGCCCATCGCACGCCGGAACTCGTGCGGCAGTATGTGACGATGGCCGCGGCGCGCGGCGTCAAAGTGATCATTGCGGCGGCGGGCGGCGCGGCGCACCTGGCCGGCGTGGTCGCCTCGCTCACCACGCTGCCGGTCATCGGCATTCCGGTTGCAACCGACCTGGCCGGCGGGCTCGACTCGCTCCTGTCGATGGTACAAATGCCCGGCGATATTCCGGTGGCCTGTGTGGCCGCGGGCGGCGGCGGACCGCGCAACGCGGGGCTGCTGGCCGTGCAAATTCTCGCTCTGAGCGATACCGACCTCCAGCAGAAACTCACCACGTTCCGCCACCAACTGGCCGACAAGGTGAACCAGAAAAACGAGGCCCTGCAGAAACGCCTCGCCGAAGGCTAGCCCAACGTAGCGGGCACACTCCGTGTGTCGTCCGCCCAACGTAGCAGGCACACTCCGTGTGCCGTCGGCCGGGCCGTAATCGACGCCGGCCGCGAACAACCGCGAGCCGTCCGTTGTGGAAGGATCACGAAAGAAACGATGCAAGAAGTGCGAACCCTGCGCTGGCTGGGCGGTACGGACGGCTGCCTGCGCCTGATCGATCAAACTCGGCTGCCGCTGGAAACGGTGGAACTCGAGTGCCGCGACGTCGAGACGGTGTGGGAGGCCATCCGTACGCTTCGGGTGCGCGGGGCGCCGGCCATCGGCATCGCCGCGGCGTACGGAATCTGCCTTGGCCTGCAAACGGCGGCCGGGCAGGACGCCGCCGCCTTCTTCGCCCGCTTGCAGGAAGTGACCGACTACCTGGCCGAAAGCCGGCCTACCGCCGTCAATCTGTTCTGGGCGATCCGGCGGATGATCCAGCGCGCGCTCGACGTGCAACAGGCCGGCGCCTCGCCCTCCGAGGTGGCCGAGGCCCTGCTGGCCGAAGCGAGGGCCATCGAGGAGGAGGACCGGCAGATGTGCCGCGCCATCGGCCGACACGGCGCGGAGCTGCTGCCCGACGGGGCCGGCGTGCTCACCCATTGCAACGCGGGCGGGCTGGCCACCGCCGATTACGGTACGGCCCTGGCCGTCGTGTTCGCGGCGGTCGAGGCCGGCAAGCGGGTTCACGTGTTCGTCGACGAAACCCGCCCCCTGCTCCAGGGCGCCCGGCTGACCGCCTGGGAACTTCGTCAGCGCGACATCCCTTGCACACTCATCTGCGATTCGATGGCGGCCGTGGTGATGAAGCAGGGAAAGGTTCAGGCGGCGGTGACCGGCGCCGACCGCATCGCCCGAAACGGCGACGCCGCGAACAAGATCGGCACGTACAGCGTGGCCCTGGCCGCGGCGGCGCATCGGATTCCGTTCTACGTGGCCGCGCCGAGCAGCACGTTCGACCTGTCGCTCGAAAGCGGCGAGGCCATTCCCATCGAACTACGCGACGCCGAGGAGATTACCCACGGCTTCGGCCGGCAGACCGCGCCGGACGGCATCGACGTGTACAATCCTGCGTTCGACGTCACCCCCGCCGGGCTCATCGAATCGCTCATTTGCGAGCGCGGCGTCATCCGCCCGGTATGCACCGAGCAGGTCGTCGCCATGCTGGGCGAGGAGGAGCCTCCGCGTTCCGCTTCGGGGTAAAGCAGCGCGGCAGACGTGGCCGAACGACAGGCGAGCGGACGCCATGGCACAAGAGCAGTTCCTTGAAGTAATCGATCGGGATGAAGCCGAGCGGCGGTTTTGGACCGCCGTTTCGCCCGCGCCGCTGGCCAAGGAAGACGTGCCGCTGGAGGCGGCTTTGGGCCGTGTGCCGGCCGACGACGTGGTCTCGGAAGTCGACGTCCCTTCGTTCGATCGCTCGAACTACGACGGCTACGCGGTGCGCGCGGCCGATACCTACGGCGCCGAGGAAGAGCGGCCCCGACGACTCGTTCTGCTCGACGAAGCGCTGCCTACCGGCGTCGTGCCGCAGGGGACGGTCGGCCCGGGGCAGGCGATGAGCATTGCCACCGGCGCCATGCTCCCTCGCGGCGCCGACGCCGTAGTGATGGTCGAGCACACCGACGAGGAGGGTCCCGCCCTGCTGGTGCGCCGGGCCGTGGTGCCCGGCCACGGCGTGTCGTTCGCCGGGAGCGACATTGCCGCGGGCGAAACGGTGCTGTGGCGCGGGCAGCCGCTCACCAGCCGCGAGACGGGCGTGCTGGCGGCCGTCGGGCGGCACCGGGTGGCCGTGCGGCGGCGCCCCGTGGTGGCCATCCTGTCGACCGGCGACGAAATCGTCGCGCCCGGCGAACCGATGCGCCCGCCGCTCGTCTACGATTCCAACGCCCGAATCCTGGCCGACGCCGTGCGCGAGTTGGGCGGCGAACCACTGCCGCTGGGCATCGTGCCCGACCGGCTCGACGCCCTCCGCGAGACGCTGCACGCGGCGCTCGACCGGGCCGACGCCGTACTCCTTTCCGGCGGCACGAGCAAGGGCGAAGGCGACCTGTCGTACCGCGCGGTGGCCGAGCTGCGCGAGCCCGGCATCGTGGCGCACGGCGTGGCGCTGAAGCCGGGCAAGCCCATCTGCCTCGCGGCGCACCGCGGCAAACCGGTGGTCATCCTGCCCGGGTTCCCCACCTCGGCCATCTTCACCTTTCACGAGTTCGTCGCCCCGGTTCTCCGCCGCCTGGCCGGGCAGCCGCCGGACGGGCGCAATACGGTCCGCGCCCGAATGGCCGTCAAGGTGAACTCGGAGGTGGGCCGCACCGAGTACCTGCTGGTCGGGTTGGTCGAAACGGAGCAGCAACTGGTTGCCTACCCGATGGGGAAGGGGTCG
This sequence comes from uncultured Planctomycetaceae bacterium, assembly GCA_964414315.1. Lineage (GTDB taxonomy): Bacteria > Planctomycetota > Planctomycetia > Pirellulales > Thermoguttaceae > PWXP01. Next base: position 5,132 of record CAYPWB010000246.1, read on the forward strand.
GGCTCGGTCACTGCGTTCAGTCGGGCCGACGGGTTCGTCACCATCGGCCGGCATGAGGAGATCGTTTCCGCCGGCGAACCGCGCGACGTGCAATTGCTCGGCCGCGAGTTGCGCCCGGCCGACCTCGTCGTGATCGGCAGCCATTGCGTCGGGCTCGACCTGCTGTTGGGCAAGCTCCATGAGCGGGGGCTGGCGGCGAAGTTCCTGGCGGTCGGGTCGACGGCCGGGCTGGAGGCCGCCCGCCGCGCTGAGTGCGACCTGGCCGGCATGCATCTGCTCGATCCGGCCACTGGCCGCTACAACGAGCCGTTCGTCGACGAAACCATCGAGTTGGTGCGCGGCTACGGCCGGCTTCAGGGCGTGGTGTTCCGCCCGGGCGATCCCCGGTTCGAGGCGTGCGATGCGGCCGACGCCGTCGCCCGGGCGAAGGGCGAGCCCGAGTGCGTTATGGTCAATCGGAACGTGGGCAGCGGCACGCGCATCCTCATCGACCGGCTGCTGGCCGGCGCGCAGCCGGCAGGCTATGCCGTGCAGGCCAAGAGCCACAACGCGGTGGCCGCCGCGGTAAGCCAAGGCCGGGCCGACTGGGGCGTGGCCGTCGAGTGGGTCGCCCGCCGCGCCGGGCTCGGTTTCCTCCCGCTCGAACAGGAACAGTACGACTTCGCCATCCCGAAGGCACGCCTCGGCCGGCCCGGCGTAACCGCATTCCGCGAGTTATTGGCCGAGAAGGCCGTACGCGAGGAACTGAAAGCAATGGGGTTCACGTAACAACAACTGTTCATGTGCCGGCCGGGGACTGGTCCGTTTTTCGGCCGATATGTTGGAGTTCACGCTTTAGCGTGTGAACCAAGCGTGTCCGTTTTTTTGCACGCTGAAGCGTGAACTCCAACGTTGCAAGAAGCCGGCTTTACCGGCCCAAACCTTGGGGTATTCCTGACATGAGCACGACGTTCGACGACCTCGCCACCGTGGAGCAAGTCACCTCGGTGGAGCAGCTTGAAGAGTTGCTCAGCCGGCCCACGCCCGAGGTGATCGAGACGATGGGCCGGCTCGAAGGCGACCTGATCCTGCTGGGCGCCGGGGGGAAGATCGGGCCGACACTCGCCCGGATGGCGCGGCGCGCCACCGACGAGGCCGGCGTGCGGCGGCGCATCATCGGCGTGGCCCGGCGGCCGTCGCCCGAGGTCGAGCAGGCCTTCGCCCGGCAGGACATCGAACTGGTGCGATCCGACCTGCTCGACCGCGAGCAGCTTGCCGGGCTGCCCGAAGTGCCCAATGTCGTCTATTTGGCGGCCATGAAGTTCGGCGCCACCGGCCAGGAGCCCCTGACCTGGGCCGTCAACACGTACCTGCCGGCAATGGTATGCGAGCGGTTTCGCCGCAGCCGCATCGTCGCCTATTCGACGGGCAACGTGTACCGCATGTCGCCGGTCGACGGCAGCGGGTCGACCGAGGACGAGCGGCTGGAGCCCATTGGCGATTATGCAATGAGCTGCCTGGGCCGCGAACGCATTTTCGAGCACTTCAGCCGCACGCTCGATATGCCGGTGTGCCTCCTCCGGCTGAATTACGCTCACGAACTTCGCTACGGCATCATGGTCGACCTGGCGCAGACGATTCTGGCCGGCGAGCCGGTCGACGTGACGATGGGCTACTTCAACGCCCTTTGGCAGGGCGATGCGAACTCGATGGCGCTCAGGGCGCTGGAGCACGCGGCCGTGCCGGCTCGGCCGATCAACCTGGCCGGGCCCGACCGCCTGAGCGTGCGCCGCGTTGCGGAGCGGCTGGCCGACCTGCTCGACCGGCCGGTGACGTTCACTGGCGAGGAAGCGCCCGACGCCCTGCTGAGCGACGGCAGCCTCGGGTACGAGCTGCTGGGCCGGCCGCGGGTAACGCCGGAGCAAATGGGCCGATGGATCGCCCGCTGGCAGCTTCACGGCGGCCCCGTCTTGGGCAAGCCCACCAGGTTCCAGGTACGCGACGGCAAGTTCTGACGCAAAGCCCCGCCAGGGCTCGCTTCGACGGTCGAAGGCAGGAACGCTTCACCGGAGACGGTCCCGAGTGTCGCGGCAAAAAGGGCGATTCGCTGCAAGAGTTGCTGAGGTATGCGGACCTCCGCACGATGATGGTCTTTGCTCCGCGCCGCGTAGATTTGTGCCTGGTCGAGTTCGTTCAAACTCGCTCCGGACGCTCTGAGAATCGGTAACCGTTCACAGCTCGGCGGCGCGGGCTGTTTTCTCCGCTGCATGCGAGGGGGACAGTCCCATTTTCGCGGCCGTAGCGGGCGGCCGATTGGGCGAATCGCCCTTTGTGCCGCGAAAATCGGGACAGTCCCCTGTGAACGGTTGCCAGAATCGCAATTTCGCGCGAGTCGGGTATGCACCGATATCCCCGGTGAACGCTTACGGCGCGCGGCTCACAACCCCTGCGGCGCGTAGTGCAAGGGGGCGTCGGGACCGAGGGGAATGCCCAGCAGCACCCAGACGATCAGCAAGCAGGTCCAACCGAGCGCGAAGACCACGCTGTACGGGACCATGACGGAAATCAGCGTGCCAATGCCGGCCTTCGGCTCGTACTTCTTGGCAAACGCGATGATGACTGGAAAGTAGGGCAAAAGCGGCGTGATGATGTTCGTGCTGGAATCGCCCACACGGTAGGCGGCTTGAATCAACTCGGGCGAGTAGCCCATGAGCATCAGCATCGGCACGAAGACGGGGCCCATGATGGCCCACTTCGCCGAGGCGCTGCCGACGAACAGATTCACGCAGCCCGACACGAAGATGAACGCGATGAGCAGTGGGATTCCGGCGAGCCCCAGGGCCTTCAGCCCGTCGGCGCCGGCCACGGCCAGGATGAGGCCGAGGTTCGACCAGTTGAAGTAGGCGACGAACTGCGCCGCCGCGAAGGCGAGCACGATGTACGCGCCCATCGTGGCCATGGCGGCCGACATCATCCCCACGGCGTCCTTGTCGGAACGGATCGTGCCGGCCGTCACGCCGTAGGCCAGGCCCACGAGCAGAAAGAACAGCATCATCAGCGGCACCAGGGCTCGGTAGAAAGGGGCGAGCCCTTGCTCGGCGTCGCGGAAGATTCCGTCGGCGGGCCAGGTAAGCGCCGCAACGAGCCCGACCAGCGCGAGGCCGGTCGCGGCGGCGGCCAGTAGCGCCCGCCGCTCGCGGGGCGCCACGTCGCCCAAGGCGACCTGCTCGTCGGGAACGTCTTGACTTGGTTTCCATGGCCCCAGGTGCGGCTCCACGAGCCGGCTTGTCACCCAGGTTCCCGCCGCCGTGACGAAGAACACCGACACGACCATGAAGTAGTAGTTTGCCGTAGGCTGGACCACGTAGGCCGGGTCGAGGATTTGGGCCGAGGAGGTGGAAAGGCCCGAAAGGAGTGGGTCGAGCGAGGTAAGCAGCAAATTGGCGCTGAAACCGCCGGAAACGCCGGCGAAGGCCGCGGCCATGCCGGCCAGGGGGTGCCGCCCCACACCGGCGAACAGCACCGCGCCCAACGGCGTCAGCACCACGTAGCCGGCGTCGGCGGCGAGGCTGCTCATCACGCCGCCGAACACCAGGGTCATGGTCAGGGCACTCGGCGGCACCACGCGAACGAGTTGCCTCAGCGCCGTGGTCACCAGGCCGCTCCGCTCGGCGACGCCAATGCCGAGCATGGTCACCAGTACCAGGCCCAGCGGCGGGAACGACGTGAAGTTGTGAACCGCCTCGGTGAATACGCGGCGCAGGTTCCCGACCGTCAGAAGGTTCTCGGCGGCGATGACCGAGCCGTCGCCCGGATGCACCACCTGCACCTGCAATGCGCTCAACACCGCCGACGCCAGGACCACAAGGACGGCACTGAGGACGAACAGCGTGACGGGGTCGGGCAGCCGATTGCCGACCCGCTCGACGACGTCGAGCCACCGCATCACGCGCCGCCTGGCCGCTTGCCATCGCGAGGCGGGTTTACGGTCGGCCGGTTCATGTTCGTTCGAGGGATCGTCCACGCGAGCCGTCCTTTCGAAGGCGAGGAAGACGCCGGGGGGGTGGGTAACCTTCCCTGCTACCGCCCGTGTGCTATAATAGCGGTACTGAAGACATCGCGCAAGCGGGGAGCCTCATGCAAACACCGAGAGGCCGTTTCCCGAGAAAGACGATGGTTGAAACGGCGGACGGCACGGCGGAGCGTGCCTGCAACTTTGCGTTTCCAGGGGACTGTCCCGATTTTCGCGGCGCAAAGGGCGATTTGCCCAATCACCCAACCGCTGCCGCCGCGAAAATGGGACTGTC
>CAYPWB010000247.1:0-2127 GCA_964414315.1 uncultured Planctomycetaceae bacterium
AAATGCCCGCTTTGCCGACCGCGGTGAGTTGGAACGGACCGCCGCGGTCCCACACGCTCAATTCTCCACCGAGTTGAAAGCCGTAGAGATTGTTGAAGGCCTTGACGGGCGCACTGAACGTGGAGCCTGCCACGTCGCCTGTCAGGTCGAGCCGCTCGTCCAATTGGGCGAACCGAAAGCCGGCCAGTCCGGTCAGCCGAGGCGCGAACTGCCGTTTGGCATTCAATTCGAAGCTCCGCAACTGCGAGAGGTAGCGGGAGTCGAGCGTGGCGGCTCCTTGCATCTGCAACTGCCGCCGGAGGTTCAGCGCCCCGCCGGTTGCGTCGGTGAGCGTCGGTCCCTCGGCGATCCAATCCTGCACCTGGAACCAACGGAACTCCAGGTCGGCCCGCTCCCCACGCCGGATGACCGTCAGGTCGGGCCCGAACTCGTAGTCGAAGCGGAAGTCGCGGGCGTTGAGTGTTTGCGGCGTTCCGGTGGAAAGACCTTCGGCAAGGGTGCGCGCCGGCAGCCGGTCGCGCTGCAGATAGACGGCGCCGGCTTTGACGTCCCAAACCGGCGGGCAGCAGGCACCGCAGGAACTGTCCGGCGTGGGACAACAGCCGACCGCGCCGGCGCCGCAGGCTTGCCCCGGTTGGTCGTCGAGCCACGCGAACTCGTTGGCGAGCGACGCGCCGCCGGCCACACCGACCAAAACGGCCGCAACGGCGAACCACAACAAAGCTTTCATCACGAATCCCCCCTTTTCGAGAAGCAATAGGCACCTTGGGTGCGACGAGTATCTCACCTGTCCATTGCTTCTCGACACACGGGAGCTTCGGCCCGCAGAATATTCGGAACAGCCGGAACATACCACGCACACTACGCAGAACTCCCGGGCACCCCAGTGTCACATCCGCTTTCCTTCGTCTGCGGTGTTCACTTGCCGAACAACTGGGTGTAGTAGGAACCCGCCTGGCCCAGCCCCACCCGCTTGTGGTTGCCCAGCATGTTGGTGTGGTGCCCCGGGCTGCGGAACCAGCCCATGTTCACGGCCCGGCCGTCCTGGTAGCCCATGGCGATGTTCTCGCCGGAGGCCGTCGTGCCGAATCGCTTGGCCCGGTCCCAGGGGGTGGTCTTGCCCGCAACCGGCGACTCGTGGGCAAAGAACTTGTGCGTTTGCATGTCTGCCGAGTGGTCGCGGGCGGCGGCACACAGCCGCGGGTCGATAATCAAGGCCGAAAGGCCCAGCAGGTTCCGCGTGAGGTTCATCGCCAAGACCGCCCGGGCTTCCTCCGGCTGAAGTTGGCCGGCGAGCCGATTGTTCATGGCCAGCACCTGGCGCGTTTTGGGGTCCATCGGCGCAGCCAAACCGGCGGCCATCGACTCTTCGCCGGCCAGGTAGCCCTCGAAGCTTGGCGGGTCCTTCGGCTTGTGTTCGTCGTCGGGCGCCTGCTGGTACAGATACACCGCGCAACGTTCCCAAAGCGAGCCCAGTTCGGACAGCCGCTCGCGGTCGGCCTGCAGGGCGGGCGATGCCTCGAGCACGTTTTCGCGGCTGACGACGAACATCTCCTGAAGCGTGTCCAGGGCCGGCTCGCCTTCCCGCGTGATGAGTTCCTTGCTGAAGCCCGGCTGATGCTGCAAGCCGAGCACCTTCTGCCGCAGCGCGGCCACCTCCTGCAAGTCGACGTTGCCCACGCGATTCTTCGACAGGTTGGCCGCCTGCTGGTAGAAGGCGTTTCGGTACCGCTTCAGTTGCGGCTGCATTTCGCGCCCGATCGCCTCGTGGAGCGCCGTCACGTAGGCCGGACCCTTCTCAATGGCGGCGTCGACGATTTCCTCGCGGCGTTGCGGATCGCGCCGGGCCATGCGGAATCGGGTGAGCATACTGCTGATTTCGCGGCGCTCGTCGACCGGGATGGTTCCAGGCGGCCGCGTGTCGGGTTGGGCCGTCGCCGGGCTCGGAAGCAGGATCCACAGAACGGCCAGGGCGGCCGGGAAAGGTACTCGGGGCAGGCTCATGCCGTCGCTTCCTCCAAATGGGCATTTCTCGGTTCCATGCACGGAATTCTTCATTATACCCGCAATCGGCGGCGTTTCGAACCGCGGCGTGTGAACCCGCAGACTGTTCGAGCGGATGGAGTT
>CAYPWB010000247.1:2227-5250 GCA_964414315.1 uncultured Planctomycetaceae bacterium
CGGAGATTCGCTTTGTCTGCCCTGGGAACGCTTCAGGCTCTCTATTACTGCCACCTTGCCACACCCGGCTCCGATCGGGTGCTGTACCGGGCCCTGCGCAGGGGCGGGGGGCGGAGGATTCTGGAGTTGGGCATCGGCTCGGGCAGCCGGGCGGTCGGACTGATCCGCATGGCCCAACGATGTCATGCGGCCGACGAGGTGTGCTACATCGGGCTGGACCCGTTCGAAGCCCGCACGGCCCGCGATGGACCGGGAATCACGCTGAAGCTGGCGTACCGCATGCTTCGGGCGACCGGCGCGCAGGTTCGGCTCCTGCCGGGCGAGCCGCTTGCCGTGCTGGCGCACGCGGCCAACGCCATCGGCACGGTCGACCTGGCCGTCTTCTCCGCACGGCTCGATCCCCAGCTCCTGGCGGAAACCTGGTTCTACGTGCCGCGGCTGCTGCATCCGCGAAGCGAAGTGTATCTGGAGACCAATCTGCCGGGCAACCGGCAATCGGTGCGGCGCGTCGAGCCCGACGAACTCGCCGCCCTGGCCGCCCCCCGGCGCCGGGCCGCCTGACCCGCCAGGCAAGCCGAATCGCGGCGCGTGCAGGCAGGACGATGTCGTTCTGCGTTGGCATACTACGGCTTCCTGATGAACTCCCGGAGGACCTGGAACCGGCGTGCCGGGCCGGGGCCGAGTCGGGCCTCGCCGAGGTCCGAGAGCATCTCGAACGTCGCCGCAATGATGTCCTTCAGGACCCAAACTGCCTCGTTCCGCGTCTCGCCGAAGGCGCTCAGGTTGGCATCAACAAACGATGCGCGGTACTCATCCTCGTACGGCTCGACCGTCACATGGAAGGGGCGGACGACCACGAGCGGCTCCGGCGCCAGGGTGTCGATGGGCACGATCGTCGGCCGGTCGCGCTGCAGTTCCGAGACCTGTGCCTTGAGCACCGACAGGTCTTGTTCAATGCTCGTCATCCGTTGCGCAGCCCTCGGGTATTATCCCCTCATTCAGCCCGTAAAGCATTCGCCCACCTATCAGAGAATACCACGGCCAGATATTGGCTGTCAAATGCCAACCCCGCCCCGTATCGCTCCCCCGTCTCGGTGACCGTATAATGGGAACGGTATGTAGAACCCCGGCAAAGGAAGCACGGCCTTGGAAGCAATCCATCGCGAACCGTTTAATGAAGGCCTCGGCGGCAGGGGCACGCGCCCGGTGCGCATCGGGTCGGTTACGATTGGCGGGGGGCGGCCGATTGCGGTGCAGAGCATGGCGGCGACGCGAACGGCCGACGTGGAGGCGACGCTGGCCCAGGTGCGGATGCTGGCCGGGGCCGGGGCCGACGTGGTGCGCGTGGCCGTCGATACGCCGCGCGACGTGGAGGCCCTGCGCCGAATCCGCCGCGAAACCGACGCCAACCTGTCGGTCGACTTGCAGGAGAACTACCGCCTGGCCGCCGACGTGGCCCCTTGCGTCGACAAGCTCCGCTACAATCCCGGTTACCTCGCCGGCTCGAAGTCGAAACGCACGTGGCAGGAGAAGGTGCGGTTCCTGGCCGAGGTGGCGGGCGAACACGATTGCGCGATTCGCGTGGGCGTGAACTGCGGCTCGGTCGACCCGACCAAGCGAGGCAACTTCCCGCCCGGCGATAACCTGCGCCCCATGCTCGAAAGCGCTCTGGAGCACTGCGCCGAACTGGACCGGCTCGGGTTCACACGGTACTGCGTGTCGCTGAAAGACTCCGACCCGGCGAAGGTGGTCGAGGCGAACCGTCGCTTTGCCGCCGCGCGGCCCGACGTACCGCTGCACCTGGGCGTGACCGAGGCCGGCATGCCGCCGGAGGGGATCCTCAAAACGCGCATCGCCTTCGAGCAACTCCTTCCGCGCGGCATCGGCGATACGATTCGCGTTTCGCTCACCGTGCCGGCGGCACGCAAGGCGGAGGAGATCACCGCCGCCCGGGCGATCCTGGCCGACATCGCCGCGGGCAAGCTGCTCGATGCCGAGGGTCTTGCCACGTTCAGCCGGGGGCGATTGAACATCATTGCCTGCCCAAGCTGTTCGCGAGTGCAGAACGCCGCGTTTGTGGAACTGGCCGAGCGGGTGCGCGAGGCGACGCGCTACGCCGCCGAGCATCCGATCACCATCGCCGTGATGGGCTGCCGTGTGAACGGCCCGGGCGAAACCGACGTGGCCGACCTCGGCCTCTGGTGCGGCCCCAATGCCGTGAACCTCAAACGCGGCGGCGAGCCGCTCGGCGCGTTTTCGTACGAGGAGATTTTGCCCCGGTTGTTGAAAGAACTCGATGCGATGATCCGGTAGCGTCCCCCGTGGGACAAGCTTCCAGCTTGTCTTCTCCCGTGGGATAAGCTTCCAGCTTGTCGGCGGAATTGACAAGCTGGAAGCTTGTCCCACGGGAATCGACAAGGCTCCGAGTACGCCGTATAATGGGGTGAATTCGACCGGCGTTGCCGGCACTGCCCGGAGGAAGTACCTGATGCCAAAGCTCGACTACCGAAACATCGAACGCGACCCGGGCCGTTGCGGCGGGCAGCCTGTCGTGGCGGGAACCCGTGTGCGCGTGGCTATTGTTCTCGGCTGCTACCGTCAGGGGATGAGCGTTGAAGAGATCGTTCAACAGTATCCTGCCCTCAAGCCGGCCGACGTGCACGACGCCCTGGCATATGCCTACGACCACCTCCCGGAAATCGAAGAGGCTGTGGCGGCCGATGATGAAGCGATGGTGAAGGCCCGCTGTGCCCGCGACGCATGAACGCGCGTTTTTTCAGCCAGCGTCCCATCGGCGACGCGCTGCGACGACTCGTGCACCTTGCCCGAACGCTGGACGCCGCCGCCCTGCAAGACCGGCTGGAGTACCTGGCCGACTGGTAGCCGGGGGGCGCCGTTACGAGGCCCCATTCCAAGAACAGAAGCCCGCGAACCGAGCGGCGTCCCCCGTGGGACAAGCTTCCAGCTTGTCGGCGGAATTGACAAGCTGGAAGCTTGTTCTACGGGAAATCGACAAGCTGGAA
>CAYPWB010000247.1:5350-9396 GCA_964414315.1 uncultured Planctomycetaceae bacterium
TATCCCACGAAGGAGCCCGATCATGAAATCGCGCATCAATCGCCGCACGTTCGTTGGCGCCGCCGCCGCGTCGGGCGTGCTCACATTCGTTCCGAGGCACGTGCTCGGAGGGCCGGGCCGCGTGGCGCCCAGCGACAAGATCACGCTGGCCCACATCGGCATGGGTACGCAAGGGTTCCGCGAGCTGGGCGGATTGCTCGACCGGCCCGACGTCCAGATCGTCGCCGTATGCGATCCCAATACCGACAGCAGCGACTACGTCGAGTGGGGCAAGGGCGGAATTCGGAATACCATTCGCCGCTACCTGGGCGATCCCGCCTGGCGGGCCGACGACGACGGCTGCCCGGGCGGCCGGGAGGTCGGCCGGCTGGTGGTCGATACCTACTACGCGAACCAGCGGGCCGCCGAGAAGTTCAAGGCGTGCGCGGCCTATGCCGACTTCCGCGAAATGCTCGAGGAGGAGAAGGACCTCGACGCGGTGAAGATCATGACGCCCGACCACCTGCACGCCTGCATCGCCGTGGCGGCGATGAACCGCGGCACGCACGTGATGACGCACAAGCCGCTGGCCAACCGGCTGCACGAAGGCCGGGTCGTGGTCGAAACGGCCCGCAAGACGGGGGTTGCCACGCACCTGCTCGCCTACGGCAGCGGCCGGGCCAACGGGGCCATTGCCGAGCGGGTCAAGGAGGGCGTCATCGGCCCGCTGCGCGAAGTGCATAACTGGACCAATCGCCCGGTGTGGCCGCAGTACACGGAAGTGCCCACCGAGCAGCCGCCGGTTCCCAAAGGCTTCGACTGGCCGCTGTGGCTGGGGCCCGCGGTCGACCGCCCGTACCATCCCCACTACACGCACACGGTGTTCCGCGGCTGGTACGATTTCGGCGGCGGCGCGATGGCCGACATGGGCATCTACAGCCTGTGGCCGGTTTTCACGGCGCTGGAGTTGGGCGTTCCGCTGAGCGCCGAAGCGTGGGCCTCCCACACCTGCACCATCGTCGACAACGTGAGCCGGACGGTCCGCAACGACTTCGCCTACCCGGCGGCATGTACCATCCGCTTCCGTTTCGCCGCCCGGGCGGGCATGCCGGAGCTGGACCTGTTCTGGTACGACGGCGGCATGAAGCCGCGCCTGCCCGCGGAAGTCGAAGCCCACACGACCGACATGGGCCGCGAGGGCATCCTGTTCGTCGGCGACGAGGGCTCGATCCTGGCCGACTTCCGCGGCCAGAACCCCCGTTTGTTCGCCAAGGGCGCCGCGGGGCCCGTTCCGCTGGCCGAGGGACAGCCCGCCCGCGACGACCGGCACGGTTCGTGGTTCGACGCCGTGCGCGGCGGCAATCCTTCGGCGGGCAGTTTCCTGAACGCCGGCCCGATCACCGACGCGGTGAACCTCGGCGCCGTCGCCCTCCGTGCCGGCACGAAGGTGCTGCTGGACAGCGACGCTATGACCATCACCAATGCCCCGAACGCGAACAAGTACCTGGTGCGCGAATATCGCTCCGGCTGGGAAATGTAGACTGATTGACCCCGGCGGCAAGGCCAATTAGGATGGAGGCTTTCGCGACGGAGAAGGTGTTCCTCGGGCACTTCCGTTTCCATGTGCAAGCCATTTGGCCGAACGTCTGCATTCTGCCTGTGAAGGCGGACGGCACGACGGAGCGTGCCTGCTACTTTGTCGGGCTTTACACCCAGAAGCGGAAGACCCATTCCTCGAAACGTCCCTGCAACGCTGCACTCTCAGAAAGGACAGAAGCATCATGACCGCTCGAATGACACGACGAAACGTACTGAAGACCACGGCAGGTCTGACGACCGGCCTTCTGCTCGGCACGGGGGTCCGGTTCGGCCGGGGGGAAGAAAGCCCGAACGAGAAGCTCAACGTCGCCAGCGTCGGGGTGGGCGGCCAGGGCGGCGGCCATACGCGTGCGATGCACGACCGCGAGAATCTGCTTGCCATTACCGACGTCGACGAAGCCCGGGCCGGGAAGAACTGGGAACTGGTTCCTTCCGACATGCGTTTTCACGATTTCCGCAAGATGTTCGACACGGTGGGCGGCAAACTCGACGCGGTGGTCATCTCCACGCCCGACCATACGCACTTCCATCCCGGCCATATCGCCATGCAGTTGGGGCTGCATACCTACATCGAAAAGCCCATGACGCACAACGTTTGGGAATGCCGCACCCTGACCGAGTTGGCCCGCAAGAAGAACCTCGCCACCCAACTGGGCGTTCAACGCCACAACAACAGCAACATGCACCGGGTGGTGGAACTGATCAAGAGCGGCGCGATCGGTCGGGTGAAGGAGGCGTACAGTTGGGTGGGCGGCAGCCGGGGCATGCCCGGCATTCCGGAAGACGAGCCCCCCGTGCCCGAGCACCTTCAGTACGAGTTGTGGGTCGGCCCGGCCCCGTATCGGCCCTACCACCCGTCGTTCTGCCCCTACGGGTGGCGGTTCTGGTGGGACTACGGCACCGGCGAGACGGGCAACTGGGGTTGCCACATTCTCGACATCCCCTTCTGGGCGCTCGACCTGAAGTATCCGACCCGGGTCGATGCAACCGGCCCCGAGGTCGATCCCGAGCGCACGCCGAAGTCGATGGAGGTCACCTACGAATTCCCCGCCCGCGGCGACCTGCCGCCGGTTACGCTCCACTGGAGCCACGGCGCGCCCGGCATTCTCCGCGAACTCGACATCAAGGGCGGCGGCAATACCCTGTTCCTCGGTGAAAAGGGCATGCTGCTTTGCGATTTCGGCAAACGCAAACTGCTGCCCGAGGATAAGTTCGCCGACTTCCAACCGCCCGAGCCGTTCCTCCCCAAGCCGGTCGACTTCCGCCGGCAGTGGACGGATGCGTGCAGGGGGGGCGATCCGGCAAGCTGCGATTTCGCCTATTCCGGACCGCTCACCGAAACGGTTCTGCTGGGCAACGTCGCCTATCGGGCAGGCGGATTCGACTGGGACGCCAAGAACCTCAAAGCCCAAGGCAGCGACGACGCCCAGGCCTTGATCCGCGAATCCTATCGCAAAGGCTGGGAACTGTCGTAACAGGACCCGGCAATCCGCCTCAAAGGCTGTCTGAAAACTCCCCTCTCCCTTTGGGAGAGGGGCCGGGGGGGTGAGGGCTCGTGAAAACTTGAGCAAGATAGGGGCAAGCCTACGCCCCTAACCCTCTCCCGGCGGGAGAGGGGACGTGGATCCGAGCCTTTTCAGACAGTTTCTCAGCGACGCGACAGGAACAATTGCAGGATGTACCAGAACAGCAGGGCTACCGAGGCGAACAGCGCCAAGGCGGCCGCCACGTGCTGGCCGATCCGGTAATGGTGCAGAATGTTCGACGTGTGGTACAAAATGTATCCGCACGCCAGGGCGATCATCGCGTACGTGAAAATGGGGCCGAGTTGGAACTGGAACAAGATCGACACCACGATCAGCCCCAGCGCCGCGAACCCGCCGAAATACAAAATCGACCGGAGGAAGGAGAAATCCTTCCGCGTAACGAACACCACCGCCGTCAGCCCGCCGAACAACGCCAACGTGGTAACGCCGGCGGCGGGAATGATGCTCGGATCGACGGCCCGCACAATGTACAGCAGCGGCACGAAAATCACCGCCTGCGCAAGAACGTACAATCCGAGCCCGAGGTACTGCATGCCCGGGCTGACTGCGGACCTCGCCCAGTTTTCAGCCAGATAACTGACGCCCATGAACAGGCCCAGCACGACCAGCCAGCTATAGGTGCCGCCGATCATCAGCCGCACGAGGTTGTCGATGCCGGGCAACGAAAGCAGGATGGTTTCCAGCACGACGAACAAGCCGATGGCGCCGGCCAGGTGCAGGTAGGTTTTCGTGATGAACTCGCTCCGCTCGTCGGCGGCGGCTTGTGCCGCGAACACGTCGCGCGGCGACGCATAGGGATTGTTGGCGTAACTCATGCGAGGGTCCTTCTTCTTTTGTAGGAATAACGTAGCAGGCACGCTCCGCCGTGCCGTCCGCCCAAAGTAGCAGGCACGCTCCGCCGTGCCGTCCGCCCAAAGTAGC
>CAYPWB010000248.1:0-9330 GCA_964414315.1 uncultured Planctomycetaceae bacterium
GAAACTGTAGAAGCTGTCGATCACCACCCACCCGTCGCCGCGAGCCTCGATCCTTGTTCCGTCCTCCAGGCCCGTCGTCTTGGCCTTCCGCAACCGTGCCGGAAGGTCGGCCACCTCGTCCATCGCGTCGGGGGGCGGGGCCAATGGGGTTCCTTCCCGAGCCGCCTGCCGCACATCGTCGCGAAGGCAAGCGACCCACTCCTCGTAGGTGCAGTCGAAGGGGTTCTTGCCGCGGATGCTGATTTTCATCACCAGGGAGCAATCCGTCTCGGCCGCCACTTGCTCCGAATCGCACGGCCCCACCCGCAGATCGTGGTAGCAGTCCTCGATGCCAGTCAGGATCGTTTCCTCGTCGTACCGCGCACGCGGGGCGAACGGCTGCCTCGACATCCAGGCATCCAACATGGGCATCGCCACCCGAATCTCCGCCTCGGTCGCCAGGCCTTCGAGGTTGGCCGCCAACTCCGGCGATACCCGCCACCGGCGCAACGCCTCGTACATCGGCTCGATCGCCTCGTCGGGCAACCGCATCATCTCCTTGAGGTATTGGGCATGATCGGGAGGCAGATCCTGCCATTCGTTGATCATGAGGAAGTCCTGGTCGTCCCAAAACACCTCGAACATCTCCTCCAGGCGGTAGGAGCCCCGGTGAATGATCCTGGCACTTACCTGTTGGGGGCCGTCCCGGAGCATCGCGACGGCGACGTCCGGCATGTCGTCGATGACGCGGCCGGCCGTCACGCAGGCGGCGAAGACGACGGCAGCGTCCAGGAGCGAGGCTTCGTGCAGCTCGGGCTTCCGGTGCCGAGCCCAGGCGTCGGCCAGAAGGTCCACCTGGACCTGCAACGGCACCTGCTCCAGGAATGGGACTTCGGTCAGATAGCCGACCGCTGGGTCCGGTTCTTCTTCGAGGTCGAGGTGTGTCTCGATATCGGAGAGGGTATCCCGCAGCGCGAGCCGGAACGCCAGGTAGGCGAGGTCGCTTTGGGGCAGCCGGACGCGATGGCCATAGCAGGTGAGCATGAACCGATGGTCGCAGATTGGTCGGCGAAGTCAAGGCTCCGTTGCAGGCGCGGAAGGCGAAAGGTGAAGTATCCGGCCGGCAGTTCCCCGACCGGCCCACAACGCCGGCACGTCGATTTCGTCGCAGATCGGGACTACCCCCGACTACCCCTTTCCTCGCTCCAGACCCGCTTCTCGAACCGAGTATCTGCGCTCGTGTTTTTGGGTATCCAACGGCCCTACCCCCGCTACCCTTTTGCCTCCGGAAATACCCGTTTTCTTCGGGTTTTCTTGCATTCCTTCGCCACCCCTTGCAACACCCATCGATCGATGCTAACTTCTGGAACTACTTGGTCTTAGGGTTAAAAAAATGGGTTCGGGAAAATCAGATTGTGGATCTGGAAGTCGGGGGTTCGAGTCCCCTCATCCATACTTGACCTAAACCTCGCCGAGTCCTGGACTTAGGATACCTTCCGGTGGTCGGACGTGCGGCCTGAAGACAACCAAGAAAAGGGGGAATACCGCCCCTTTTCAACCTGCCTGTTTTCAAGGAGCGCGTTCCGGTGGCAAGAACTACCCCCAGACGACCCCTTCTCGAAACGGCGGCGGTTCGAAGTATCGCCTGCACCAGGCGACCGATCGGGCTATCGGCCAGATCAGCGGAATCCCTATATCGCGACGGCCGTCCTGAGGCCATGCTGCGGATGGACACAACGGATCATGGCATTGTGCTTCGACACGGCGACGGACCAGGAGAGTGCGATGGCCTGCCCTCGGTCGTTCGGGCGGGCAACCGACCGGCATTGTTTTACGA
Organism: uncultured Planctomycetaceae bacterium; assembly: GCA_964414315.1. GTDB lineage: Bacteria > Planctomycetota > Planctomycetia > Pirellulales > Thermoguttaceae > PWXP01. Next base: position 1,817 of record CAYPWB010000248.1, read on the forward strand.
CGCGTCGGGTGGGAACAGTACCAGCCACCTGCGGCGGAACATAGGCCTGGCGTGGCTGGAATTGCCACTATCATCACCGTCGGATGGCCAAGACGAAGGGCATTGCACGACGAGGTCGAGAAAGAGTAGGTTTGCAAACGTTCACCGGGGTTTGCTTGTCCTCCGGCCATCCGCGACGATTTCGATCTCGCAAAATGTCCAAGGAGCCCAGCCCACATTACGTCGACAACGTGCACCATGAGTGCTGTGGTAACTCAGGAATAGACGGCTGATGGATAGTTGGATCGGGCCCGCTTCGGCGACGGCGGCGGCAGTTTGTTGGGCGGTTTCCACCGCCCTGTTTGAACGTGTCGGCCGCGTGCTGCCGGCGTGGCTGCTCAATCTGTCGAAGGGCTCAATCGCCTCGGTGTTGCTCGGCCTGACCATCCTCGTGCTGGGTCAGGCGCCGCCGGGTGAAGCCGGGGCGTGGATCTGGCTGACCGTCAGCGGGATCATCGGCCTGGGGCTGGGCGATACCGCCTATTTCATCTCACTGCGGCATCTCGGCCACCGGCGGTCGCTGTTGATGATGTTGCTGGCGCCGATCTTTGCCGGGCTGATCGCCCTGGTGGCGATGCACGAGGTGCTTAGCGCGGGTTCCTGGTTGGGAATCGGCATTACCTTGGCCGGCCTGGGGTGGGTGATTGCCGAGCAGGATAGCGATGCAACTTCGGCGCCGGCGCCCGCCCTGCCTACGGCCGACGTGCCCGTTGTTGCGCCGTCGGCCGGTGCAGCAAGGGGAAACGCCGGCGATCGCCTCCAAAACAGCGCCTCGCGCCTGAGGGCTTCGGTGTCCCATCCTTTTGTCGCCTGGTCCGGCGTGACGTTCGGGCTGATCGCGGCCGTCGCTCAGGCCGTGGGCGCCGTGATTTCCCGCGATGTAATGCAGAAGCCGGACGTCACCCCGCTCTGGGCATCGCTCATCCGCCTGGTGGCCGGGGCTGCCGTACTCGCGCCGATGTTGCTTTGGCGACGAACCGCTCCGATGGGTCGGAGAAAAGCTGCCCTTTCACCCAGGCCGGAAGCTGAAGCGCGCCCCGCGAAGTCGTTCTCGCTCATTTTGCGGCTGCTGGCGGCCACGCTGATCGGCACCTGCGTGGCAATCTGGTTGCAGCAGACGGCGTTCAAATACAGCGACACGGCCATTGCCCAAACGCTTCTGTCAACCTGCCCGCTGTTCGCGCTACCGATCGCGGCTTGGCGAGGCGAGCGGGTCTCCTCGCGGGCAATCCTCGGCGCCGTGGTGGCGGTGGTTGGGGTGGCCGTGTTCCTGTCGAACTGAGGACAACTGGGCGTACTTTGCCGAAACGTGCCGGGCATCGACCCGTCCGCACTCGAACAGGCTGGTCGCCAGCGCCAGCGTCATTTGCGTGTCGGCGTCGTCGCCCGGGCAGACCGCCCGACGAACGCCCCCAGGGTTTGTCGAACTTTCGCGAATCGCCCCTGAAACGCGAACCGGCCAGGCCGGCTCCTTTACGAATGATCGCTGATGGCCCGGCGACGCAGGCTTCGCCAGGCTACTTGCGTTGCTTTGCGGCCTTCAACATCCGCTCGACGCGCTGCCGCTCTTTTCGCAGTGCGTCTTCCGGGATGGGCATGGGCGCGAACTCGGATCGCTCGAATTCTTCCTCCGCAGGTATGGTGCGCAGTCGGATGCTGCGAAACCAGACGTCGGCCCCGTGGTCCTGCAAGCGCAAGTAGGCGCCGCGCGCGGCCAAGTCGGCCCCGCGGATGCGTAGCAGCTCCACTTCCTCCGTCCAGCGCGGGTCGGTGTAGTCGAAGTCGATCACCTTCTCGCCGTTGAGCCAGTGCTGGATGACCGTGCCCTTGCCCACGATTCGGCCCTCATTCCACCGGCCGAACGGCCGGGTGGCGTCTCTTGAGGGCGCCATGCAGAAGAACAGCGAGGCCGCACTCTGGCGGGGATTCTCGCCGTACGGGCTGTTCGCGTCGTCGAGAATCTGGTACTCGTACTGCCCCGGCCGATAGTATACCCCGCTGTTGCAGCCCTTCGACACCTTCCACTCGAAACGTAACTCGAAATCGTCGGGCACTTTGGCGGCGGTGTAGGTGATGTCGCCGCCTCGCTCCTTGCGGAACAGTGCGCCGTCCTCCACCACCCAGTTGCCGTTGTGCTCCCAGACGGCGTCCGTACGGCCGTCGAACAGCAGTTCGAAGCCGAGCCGCTGCTCCTCCTTGCTGAGCGTGTTGGGCGTGACGGGCGAGTTGTCGACGTCGTCGCTCCGCGCGCCGGCGGGAAAGAGAAACAGCATCGCCGGCATCGCGATGGAAAGGCACAGCCGGGTGTGTCGATTCGAAGGAACGTTCGTCATAGGTATGTCCTTGCTGTTGGATGCAGAAACGGCCTCGCTTTCGGTTACCCTTCACGGTTGCCGTTGTTGGAGTTTACGCCTTGGCGCGCGGAATCGAGCTCATGACGATTTCGCACGCCAAGGCGTGAACTCCAACGGTGCGTTGTTCATGCGGTTGCTGGCAACGAAGGTGGTACCTTTACCCCCAATCTTCGCGCTGAGCCGGGCGAATGAGCGCCTCGGCCTCGGGGCAGTTCTTTGCCTTCATGCCGGGCCCGTCCCACTCGAGCGGTTGGCCCAGCCGGTAGGCTGCCACGCCGGCCAGGACCACCTCGGTTAGCATGCCTCCGTACCGGAAGTTGGAAAGCGTTTCGCCGCGCCCTTTGCACGCCTCGGTCCATTCGGCGGAATGGCTTGCCGGGCGAGGGAAGGTCGGTCCGGGCATTTCGACGTCGGCAAACGCCGCGTCGGGCAACAGCCGCGTGGCGCCGCCGCGGAAGTTGTAGATCAGCCGCCCGCGCTCGCCGACCACCATCACCCCGTCGTTCACCCCTTCAATGATTTCACCGGCCGGCGCCAGTTCGCCGTCGTACCAGGCGACCTCGAGCGGCTTTCCGCCTCCGTCGCGCTGAAACTGGTAGCGGACGATCATCCGCTTCGGCGCCACATGCGGATCCGGCGGGGGCCCTTCCGTTTCGATGCGAACCGGGTATCGCAGGCCCAGCCCCCAGTAGGGCGCATCGAGAATATGGCAGCCCATGTCGGCAAAGTTCCCCGACCCGAGGCCCCAGAACACGCGCCAGCCGAACGGATGGTACACCGGATGGTACGGCCGTTCGGGCGCCGGGCCCAGCCACAGGTCCCAGTCGAGGTAATCGGGCACGGGCGGAGTGTCGGTCGGCAACGTGCCGCCCGAGTTCCGCAGCACCTTGTGGCACACAGCGACCACCTTTTCCACGCGGCCCACGACGCCCGCCTTGAGCAACTCGACCACCCTCCGCAGAGGCTCGGTTGCGTGCATTTGATTGCCCATCTGAGTAACCACGCCGGTTCGGGCGGCCGTCTCGGCCATCCGCCGGGCGTCGTAAATCGAGTTGGCCAGCGGCTTCTCGCAGTAAACGTGTTTGCCCAGTTCCATGGCCGGCAGGGCGGCCGCCGCGTGCGTATGGTCGGGCGTACTTACCACGACGGCGTCAATGTCGTTCTGCTCGAGCATGCGTCGGAAGTCGGCATACTGCCGCGCGGCGGGGTGCTGCTCCCCGGCCTCGGCCAGCCGGCGCCGGTCGACGTCGCACAGGGCGACGATGTTCTCGGTGCGAGCGACGGCGTTCATATTGCTGCGCCCCTTGCCCCCGGTACCGACGATGCCCACGTTTAGTTTCTCGTTCGCCGACTGGGCGCCGGCGGCCCGATATGGCCCTTTCCAAACCCAAACCCCAATTCCGCCTGCTGCCGCCGCGCCGAGGAAACGTCGTCGAGTGGTTCGCATGTTCATTGAAACCCTCACATTGCCAAAGTGGTTCTTGAGTCGTTCCTAACCGAACAATAGCCTTCGCACTGCGACCCAGAAGCTCAGCAGCACGGCCATGAGGACCATGCACAGGGCGACGATGGCGGGAATGAGCCAGCCGAGGGCGAAGATGCCCCAGGCCGAATCCCAGATAGGCGCCCAGTAAAGGACTAGCCCGAGCGTGGCCAGGCACAGGAACGGGCCGTAGGGGATTTCCGAATCGCGCAAGACAACGACCTGGATCAATCCGACGACCAGCCCGGCAAGCGGCGCCAGGAAGAAGATCATCAGGCAGGCCTGCCATCCGACGAACGTGCCGATCATCGCCATGAGGGTAACGTCGCCAAAGCCCATCGCCTCGCGTTGCAGCACGGCGGTGGCGACGATCCGCACGACCCACACGATGCCGCCGCCGGCGGCCATGCCGACCAGCGCGGTCAGCAGTCCGCGCCAGGAGTCGCCACCGACGGCCCACACACCGGCGATGGCCGCCGAGCCGGCGAGGCCCATCGCAGCGATCCGGTAGGCGATAGGTTCCCGCGCAAGCCGAGCGAGCATCAGCCCCAGGGCGCGGCGCCAGCCGTGCCGGCTGCGCCACGGCCGCGGCAGGATGGCCGCGCACCACGCCCACCAGCAGGCCATCGCCAAGAGGAGCGGCAGCAGGTGGGGCCGCCCGCCGAGCCACTCCGGCCAACCGTGCGGCGCGGTCACATCGAGGAAGGGCCAGGGCACGTCGGGCAGGGCAAAGAAGAGCCAAAGACGCTCCGGCAAAGGTTGGCCCGGCGGGCCGAGCATCTCGGGTACCAGCGCCGGAAGCAGCGAACGCGGCAACGCCGCGGCCAGCCCCAGCCCGAGCCATGTGCCCGGCACGGTGATCGTGTCGGGAATGATCTTCTCGTCCACGTCGATCAGCGACGCGGCGAGCATCAGCAGAATGAGTAGCGAGTGGGCGAGGAACTGCGCATGGAGCATCGCTATCGCCGGCCCGACCGGCGGGGGAAGCTCCGGCGGCAGCAAGGCGGCCTGGTGGATCTCCCACCAGTACAATGCCGGCAGGCCGACGGCCAGGGCCGTTTCGACCAGCATGGGCCGAATCCAGAACCCGCGACCGTGAATCTTCGCTTCGCGGCGCAGGCCCGGCCAACCAACGATCGGCAGGCGGTCGAACGGCCGGCGCGGAGGTGCGGCCGATGGGGCGGGACCGAGCGGACTGATGCACCGCGGGTCCCAGGCCAGTCGGTACGCGGCCCAGTTCACCAGGCTCCCCAGCCATGCCCCGACGAGCGCCAACGCGGCCAGTCGCACTTCCAGGGGCAGGGCGAGAATCAGGTTCAACGGGCGTCCTCCTGAAGCCGGTCGAGGATCGCGTCGGCGAGTTCCTCCGGCGCCTTATCCTCCGTGTCGAGTTCCAGGTGCGCCGTTTCCCGATAGATCGGCTCGCGCCGCTCGAGCAGTTCGACGATCTCGCGAACCGGATCGTGCTCGGTGAGGCTGGGACGGCGGTCGGGCGTGGTGGCGTCGGACGTCATGCGCCGGTGGATGGTCTCGGGCGCGGCCTTCAGCCATACCACCTTGCCCCCGGCACGCATCGCACGCCGGCTCTCCTCGCGCAGCGGCGCCCCGCCGCCGGCGGCCAGCACGAGGTCGGGCCGGCGGCACAGATCGGCAATGACGCGGGCTTCCAGGTCGCGGAAGGCCGGTTCGCCGTCCTCGGCAAAGATGCGGGCGATCGACTTGCCGGCCCGACGCTCGATTTCCACGTCGGCGTCGATCCAGTCGCAGTCGAGCCGCTGGGCAAGTAGTTTCGCAAGGGTTGTCTTTCCGGTGGCCCGGTAGCCGATCAGCGTAAGCAGCATGACGGTTCTCGTAACGACAATCGGATATCCAATCGGTGCACGGAAAGGGGACAGTCCCCCTGGGCAACGCGCTACTCGGTCACATCTTGACGGCGCCGATCGCCCGGCGGATGACCCCTCGCATCAGCTCGGCCGGGCCCTCGTGGCCGGTGAACAGCTTGAACTGCAGGCAGGCCTGGCGGACGAACATGTCGAGGCCGGTCACCACGCGGCAGTGCTGTTGCCGCGCCTGCTTGATCAGCAGTGTATTTTCCGGGTTGTAGACGGCGTCGAACACGATCATCGAAGGCCGCAGATGATGTTTTTCGTACGGCGTTTCGTCGACATTCGGGTGCATGCCGACCGGCGTGCAATTGATCAGCAGGTCGGGCGTGGTGGAATGCCGGGCCGACCATTCGACGTGGCGGCAGTCGAACCGGCGAGCAAGTTCAGCGGCCCGGCCGACCACGCCGTCGGTCACGACCACTCGCACGCCGCGCCGAGTCAGGCCGTACACGATGGCCATGCCCACCCCGCCGGCGCCCAGAACCAGCGCCGTCTTTCCCTTCAGGCCGCTCGACTCCGGTTCCGCGTCCGGGTCGGCGGCTTCCGCTTCGCCGATGGATTCTTCGAGGCTGCTGATGGCAGCGCGGTAGTCGGTGTTGTAGCCGAGACGCTCATCTCCCTGGAAGACCACGGTGTTGGCGGCGCCGATGCCTCGCACGGCGCCGTCGGCCTGCGTGAGTTTCGCCACCACCGTCTCTTTATGGGGAATGGTGACGCTCAGCCCGCGTATGTCGAGCCGGGGCGCGTCGTCGATGAACCGGTCGAGGTCCTCGCGCAGCACGCGGAAGGGCACGTACACGTTGTCGAGTTTGGCTTGGGCGAACGCGGCGTTGTGGATGAGCGGGCTGAGGCTGTGCCCGACCGGGTCGGCAATGACCCCGTACACGTCCGTTTCGCGATGGATGTCGTTGTATCGGTACACCTCGGTCATCTGCTGGAAGCTGAGCTGCCCCGGCGCCAGCGCCCGCTCGTGGTGGAACGTGGCGTAGGTGAACGGCGACCCGAACTTGCCGCACAAAACGCGCGTGGGGATGCCGATATCGCCCATGCAAATGCCCACGGTGGGAATCGTCGCGCGGTCGACCAGTTCGAGCATCCGCAGGTTGTCGTGCGGGTGGTTGGCCATCGTGCAGATTTTGATGATGTCGGGATCGAGCTGGGCGAGCCGCTCGTGAATGGCTTCGAGGTCGTCGGGCGTCTTGCGGAAGTCGTGCAGGCTGACCACCCGCTTGGTCTTGCCGAACCGGGGCACGTTGCCGGCGATATCGTCTTCGAGGTCGACGAACTCGACCCCTTCGGCGATGGCCGTGCGCAGCAACATCTGCCGCTGCTCCTCGCTCTTGCTCCACTTGCCGCCGTCGCGCTCGCGGCGGCAGGCGATGAGCACCGGGCCCGGGCGGTCGGCCAGCAGCCGCCGGACGTTGACCTCGCCGCTGATGTAATCGAGCCGCAGTTCGACCAGTTCGGCGCCCTGCTCGACCAGGTGCCGATGCTCCGCCATCACGTGACGGTGCCGTCCGCGGCCAATGCTGACGCAAATCATAGGGGATGCCTGAAAATCGGGGGGGATGCCTGGATGTTGCGTTGCGGGAACGCTTCCGCGGGTAACCGTTCACAGGGGACTGTCCCAATTTTCGCGGCAGAAAGGGTGCTTCGCCCGGCCGCCCCGCCGGTGCCGCCGCGAAAATGGGACTGTCCCCTTCGCACGCACATTATGCACCATCGCGCGCAGCTATCCAACCGGGGGTGGGG
>CAYPWB010000249.1:0-9323 GCA_964414315.1 uncultured Planctomycetaceae bacterium
GTTAGCCGTTGCGGGGGAAGTTTGCTTAGCACCCTTCTCGCTTGCAATCGTCGGACTCGTCGGTATTATTATGGATTGTTGTCGGGGCGTACCCGGCAACCGGTTGCCGGGGCTCGTCGCTCTTGCGGGGGGCTGGTGCCTGCAAGCGAAAGTGCCACAAGATCGGAGCCATTCGACAGGCGAGGGTAACACTATGATCAACCAGAGTTTCCGTCCGACCCGCCGGCAGTTCCTCGCGGGAACGTGCGCGGCGGCGGCCGCGCCCTATGTCATTCCCTCCTCGGCCCTGGGCGACGACGATCGCCCCGCGGCCAGTGAGCGGATTGTTATGGGCGGTATCGGTATCGGCAACCAGGGCCGGGGCGATTTGGGGGCCTTCCTTGGCCGTAGCGACGTGCAGTATGTCGCCGTCTGCGACGTTCGCAAGGGCGTCCGCGAGGCGGCCAAGGGTCGCGTCGACGGCCGCTATCAGAACTCCGACTGCAAGGCCTACAACGACTTCCGCGAATTGCTCGGACGCGACGACATCGATGCGGTTCACATTGCCACGCCGGACCACTGGCACGCGATCATCCTCGTTGACGCCTGCCGCAACGGCAAGGACGTCTACTGCCAGAAGCCCGAATGCCTCACCTTGGCCGAGGGCCCGAAGATGGTCGCGGCCGCGCGGCGTTACGCCCGGGTCGTCTCCGGCGGCAGCCAGCGCGTCCTGCAAGATTACCGCGGCGTGGTCAACAAGTGCTGGAGCGGCGAAATCGGGCCGGTCAAGGAGATCAACGTCAATGTCGGCCCCCTGTCGCAGCTATGCTATCTGCCGGCCGAGCCGGTTCCGGACGGCATGGACTGGGAAATGTGGCTTGGGCCCGCGCCCTGGGCGCCGTACAATAAGGCCCGTTGCGACGGCAATTTTTCCACCCGTGGTGGAAGCTGGCGTTCCTACCTCGACTACTCCGGGGGCGGCATGACCGACTGGGGCGCGCACCATTTCGGCGGCGCCACATTTGCCGTCGACGTTCGCGACCTGCAGCCGGTCGAGGTGGTCTACCACGCCGACAACGGCCGCCGATGGTTGACCTACCGGTATCCCAACGGCATTTTGATACATCATAACCAACCGAACACGGGCAACCTGCACGTGGTCGGTACGCCGGGAGAGACTCGCCCGCCGAAAACCGTGCCCAGCTACGCCGGGCAAGGCGGCATCCACGGCGACTTCATTCACTGCTGCAAGACCCGCGAAAAACCATTCCGCGATATCGACAGGGCGATCAACACCATGGTGCTCCCGCTTATGGGCATTGTCGCCTATCAGTTGGAGCGGTCGCTCAAGTGGGACGCGGCAAGACAGGAGTTCCCGGGCGACGCCGAAGCCAACCGCTTCCTGGATCGCGCCCGCCGCGAACCGTGGGTGCTGTAAGCCCCCGGGCAATGCAACGGCTTGCCCGTAATGCACGTACCAAGAATCCCAGAAACTCAATTGACGAGCATTGACCATGAAACTTCACGAAGTCACACGTTTGGCAGCGGCGACAGGCCCGGCGGTGCTGGCCGGTTCTGCGGTAGTCGCAGCCGAGCCGCCCAAGGTGGATCCGGCCGAGTTGGACAAGGCCTTTGAAACGCTGAAAACGTTCGATTGGGGGTCCGACCCCAAGACGCTCAGTGCGATCGAGCAGGCCGTGGTGGCTACACAAGGCGACCCCGCCGGCAGCACTGCCCTGGAGAGACGGCTGGTTGCAGCCCTCGGCAGCGACATTTCGCGGGCGGCAAAGGACTATGTTTGCCGCATGCTCCGAACGATGGGGACGGCCGATTCGGTTCCAGTCCTGGCAGCGATGCTGCCGAATCGGGATTTGTCGCACATGGCCCGGTATGCCCTGGAACGCATTCCCGCGACCGAGGCCGGCACGGCGCTGCGCGAGGCGTTGGCGAAGACCGATGGCGCCCTGAAAGTCGGGCTGATCCAATCCCTTGGCGCCCGCGGCGACACTACGGCGACACCCGCTTTGACTGGGTTGCTGGACGACTCCGACGCAGCGACGGTGATTGCGGCGGCGACCGCTCTAGGCGCAATCGGCACGCTCCAGGCCGCCAAGGCCTTGACCGGCGCCGTCGCGAAGGCGCCCGGTGCCGCGAAACCGGCCGTCACCGACGCCTGCTTCCGCTGTGCGGAGCGGCTAATGGCCAACGGGAAAAAGGGCGATGCCGTGGCCGTGTATAAGTCGTTTACCGGCGAAGACCAGCCGAAGCACGTTCGCCTCGCGGCGACGCGCGGTTTGCTGGGACAGTAGTCACGTGGCTTCCGAGCGGCGCGCGGGGGCGTTGGGCCTCTGCGCGCCGTTCATGCCAGCCTCAACCACACCGCTCAAGAACGAGGATATCCGCTGTGCCAGGAAAGACTTCGCCCGCCCGGTTTGTCGTGGCACTTCTGGCGTCAGCCGCTTTCTCGATACTCGCGCCGGCCGTCGAAGCCGACGACGACCTTCTGCCGGCTGTGCTGGAACTGCTAAAGGACCCCGACCGGGAACTCCGCTCACTGGCCCTACAGCAGGTGCGCGAAGGGCTGAAGGGCCAGGCGGTTACCAAAGCCCTGGTGGAGCTTCTGCCGACGCTTTCCGCCGAAGCTCAGGCCGACCTGCGCGCGGCGCTGGGCGGAACGGTATTCCCAAAGTATTCAAAGTATTGCGGGGACACGAACCGATTATGGTAGTTTACGCAGTGTCGATGGGCGGCCCGGCTTTCCTGGGCGGAGGTTGCGACCCACGGTTCGCTCGAGACGCTCCACAAACGTCGTATGGCCCAAAGGATATCCGGTACGGGCATGTTCTCGCAAGTCGTGCAGTTCCTCCTCCGGCATCGCACTGTCTAGGAATCCTCGCCAATCGGAAACCATTGCCAGCAGCGGAGCGACGTGCACCAAGGCGTCGTCGCGGCCCGGACAAGCGTGCTGTTGCGCTGCTCCAACGCCAGTCGGCGGCGTCCGGCACCAGCCCGGCCCGAACGGGATTGAGTTCCAAGTATCGCACCGCGGCGAGGAGGTACGGCTCGTCCATCACGAACGAGGCAAAGCGTCCTTGCCACAGATAGCCGCGCCACTTCTCGCGGAAGTTGATCCGCCGCGTGTACCGCCGATGCGCCTCCCCGATCGCCCGCGCCAAGGCCTCCTCGGGAGGACGGGACCACAATCAAGTGAACGTGGTTCGGCATCAGGCAATACGCCCAGACCTCGACACCGCGCTCATGGCACCACTTCGCCATGAGTTCGATGTAAGCTGCGTAGTCGTCGTCGCAGAAGAACGTATGCTGCCGACGATTCCCCCGCTGCGTCACATGATGCGGCAAACCAGGCACCACCAGTCGGGCTACTCTAGGCATGCCGCCAAACTAGCCGATCTAGAGTGTCAATATCGGTTCGTGTCCCCGGAATCCCTGTCCCCGGAATCCCACAATCTTCCGTGTCCCCGTGTCCCCGGAATCTTCGGAATCTTCATTCGCACCGGGCATGCTGACGGTCGATCCGCGGTCGGGACGCCATCTGTTCAAGATCGGCACGAAGTTCGTCGAGTTCGAGAGTACGACAAACGAGTATCGTCTTGTTGCCGATTTCACAAAGGCCCCATGGCCGTTCGGCAAGCATGAAGCACCGCGCGTGGCGTTCATTCCCGAATACGGCGTCACCATGTGGTCCGACAAGAAGGTCATGCTGCGCAAACACAAGATATGCACTGGGGAACCCTTGCCGGCCGCATCGTCGCACATGCACATGAGGGATTCGAACGCCGACGCGCCGGGCACCGATAAGGGGAGGAATGCCCCGCGGCAGGCTCCCGCTTGGGCTGGGCCTCATTGGGTAACCGTTCCCACCGTTGGGAGCAATGAGAAGGCCGGTTGGTCAGTGAGGTGAGCTTCGAGCAGGTTAGCGATGCCCAACCGGACGAGCCTCGACTGCGCCATTTCATCGATTGGTAACGCAACCTGTTTTCTGGGGATCACCCCACCCTGAAGGGTGCATTCAAGTCGCTAGCCGCTTTCATTCAACCGTCCCTGCGGCCAATGCGGGGGGGTGCGGCATGGCATCCGGTGGTGGCGAGGCCCCCTTTGCCGGAAAAACGTCGATTGTGTGTCTGCTGTTGCGTGTTACAATTCCCGTAACCATTCACGGGCCGGGCTGCAGTGCCGATTATGGGAGGTCGGTGGATTGTACGGTTGTCGCGGCACTGGCTCACCAAGATCGTACACCAACGCTGATACATATCGCGTACACCTTTTGCGAAAGCAGTTATGGCCAAGAGTTCCCCCCAGTCCGAAAACGGCAAATCGCTCGTCATTGTCGAGTCGCCCGCCAAGGCTCGTACCATCAGCCGGTTTCTCGGTGCGGAATATGCCATTGAAGCAAGCATTGGGCATATTCGCGACCTCCCGCAAGGCGCCAAGGAAATGCCGGCTGACCTTAAGGGGGAGTCGTGGGCCTACTTGGGAGTCAATGTCGACCAGCAATTCGAGCCGGTTTATGTCGTTCCCAAGGAGAAGACGCAGCAGGTTCGCAAACTGAAACAGGCCCTGAAGGGCGCGCAAAACGTGTATCTGGCGACCGACGAAGATCGGGAGGGAGAGGCCATCAGTTGGCACCTGTGCGAGGTGCTTCGCCCCAAGGTGCCGGTTTACCGCCTGGTGTTCCATGAGATTACCCAGGAGGCCATTGTCGAGGCATTGCGGCAGCCTCGACAAATCGACGAAAGTCTGGTGCGCGCCCAGGAAGTCCGCCGGATCGTCGACCGGCTTTACGGCTACGACGTTTCGCCGCTGCTGTGGCGAAAGATTCGGCCGAAGCTTTCGGCGGGCCGGGTGCAAAGCGTGGCCGTGCGTCTCATCGTCGAGCGGGAACGCCAGCGGATGCGTTTCCGCTCGGCCACCTACTGGGACCTGCTGGGAGTATTCGCCAACCAGAGCGGGGAGAGCTTTCAAGCTGCACTGGTTTCGGTCGAGGGTCGGCGCGTTCCCTCCAGCCGCGATTTCGACTCGGCCACCGGCCGGCTGAAGGACGATTCGTTGCTGTTCCTCAATGCCGCCGAGGCGGAGCAGCTTCTCGCGCGTTTGGAGCAGGCGGCGTTCCATGTCGACAATGTCGAGGACAAGCCCTACACAACCGACCCCTATCCGCCGTTCACCACGAGCACCCTTCAGCAGGAGGCGAACCGAAAGCACGGCTTCACGGCTCGCCACACGATGCAGGTGGCGCAAAGCCTGTACGAAAACGGCCATATTACGTACATGCGGACCGATTCAACGAATTTGGCCGCCGTGGCCGTGCAGGCCGCGCGCGACCTGATCGAGGCCCAGTACGGCAAGGAATACCTGCCCGAGCGGCCGCGAACGTACGCGAGCAAGGTGAAGAATGCCCAGGAGGCGCACGAGGCGATTCGTCCGGCGGGCCATCCCTTCGGCGTGCCCGACTCGTTGCGCGGCAAAGTCGGTCCGGACGAGTTCAAACTGTACGACCTGATCTGGAAACGCACCGTTGCCAGCCAGATGACCAACGCCCGGGGGCACCGCATTACCATCACGGTGGGCGGGGGCGGCGCCGTGTTCCAGGTGAGCGGCCGAACGATCGAATTTCCCGGCTACTTGCGAGCGTACGTTGAAGGCTCGGATGATCCCCAGGCGAAACTGGCCGACCAGGAAGACGTGCTGCCGAAAGTAGCCGCCGGCCAGCCGCTCGAGTGCCGGAAGCTCGACCCGAAGAGCCACACGACCCAACCGCCCAACCGGTACAGTGAAGCGTCGCTGACGCGGGAATTGGAACGGCTCGGCATCGGGCGCCCGAGCACGTACGCTTCGATCATCGACACCATTTTGGCACGCAAGTACGTTTTCAAGATTCGGCGCGGGAACGTCCTGGTGCCTACCTGGACTGCCTTCGCCGTTTGCCAACTCATGGAGAAACATCTGGCGGAACTGGTCGACTACCAGTTCACCGCCCAGATGGAGGACGAGTTGGACGCCATCAGCCGCGGCGAAATGAATCACATCGACTACCTCACGGAGTTCTACTTCGGCAATGAGCACGACGGACTGAAGCAATTGGTCGCGCAGAAGATCAACGAGATCGACGCGAGGGAGATCAGTCGGGTGCCGCTCGGGAAGGCGCCCGACGGCGAGGAAGTGAACATTCGCGTTGGTCGTTACGGGCCGTTCGTCGAGCATGGCGACCAACGCGCGAGTGTGCCCGATCAGACGCCGCCCGACGAGGTGACACTCGAAAAGGCCCTCGAACTGCTCGAAAAGGCGGCCATCGGCGACGAGCCCTTGGGTACATGCCCGGAGACCGGAAAGCCGGTGTACCTGAAGACGGGCCGCTTTGGTCCGTACGTGCAGCGAGGTACCACCGAGGGCGATGAAAAGCCGCAGAATGCATCGCTTCTCAAAGGCATGGAACCCGAAGACGTCGACCTCGACTTGGCGCTGAAACTCCTTTCCCTGCCTCGCAGCCTTGGGCCGCATCCCGAGAGCGGCGATGAGGTTGTCGCTCACAACGGCCGTTACGGGCCCTACGTCAAATGCGGCGACGCCACGCGATCCTTGCCCGACGGCCTCTCACCGCTCGATGTGACACTGGAGCAGGCGCTCGAGTTGCTCGCACAACCGAAGGGGCAACGACGCGGCGCCCAGCGCCGGGAGCCGCTACAGGTGTTCGACCCTTCGCCGGTGACGGGAAAGCCGGTGCAACTGCTCGAAGGTCGTTACGGCCCTTACGTTGCCGATGGCGAGACGAATGCATCGCTGCCCCGCGGCACGGAACCGGCCGAGGTGACCTTCGAAATGGCGCTGCAATTGCTCAAGGAACGGGCCGAGCGCGGGTCCACGCGTCGGGGCGGGCGGGCCAAAGCGGGCGGCGGACGCAAGAAGACGACGAAGAAAAAGACCACGAAGAAGGCCACCAAGAAAAAGGCGAAGAAGAAGACCGCCAAGAAAAAGGCCGTCAAGAAGGCCGAAAAGTCGGACGGCGAGTGAACGGTTGCCGGCCGAAGGCCGCTCGCTGCGGCAGAAACTCTCTGCCTTCTACTGGGGGGGTGCGCGCCGTCGTCTTCTGCTGCTCATGGAATCTCCCTGTGTTTGGGACTATACTAACCCAAACGTCACGAGATTCCAGTTCCAGAAGAGGCGGGACATGAGTGAGCTCGCCGCATGTACCTGACGTACCACCTCGAATTGAAGCCTGTATCGATGAATGACTTGCGCATCGCGGCGCTGCTGCGCCTTTGCCTACTGGTCTCCGTCCTGCTCGCGCTGACATGCCGGGACGCGGAAGCCAAGCCCAACATCGTGCTGATTTACATCGACGATTGGGCGTGGAACGGCACGCCTGTCGCCATGGACGACAAGATGCCAAACTCGCGGATGCCTGTGCTCGAGATGCCCAACCTGGAACGGCTGGCACGCGAGGGTATGAAGTTCACCAACGCGTACGCGTCACCGCAGTGTTCACCGGCCCGGGTATGCGTGCAGACCGGTCAATCGTCGCCGCGGAACGGCTTCACTGTGTTCATGAACGACAAAGGGCAGGAGTACTATGACGCCAAGTCCTTTAAGGGGTTTCCGGTGATCCCTTGTGTTTCCGACATGACGATCGACCCCGACGCCGTGACCATTCCCGAAGCGCTGAGGCCCTTGGGTTACACGAGCGCTCATATCGGCAAGTGGCACATGCGCGGCGAGCCAGGCGCCGAAGGATATGTCGTCCATGACGGCCCCACCACCAACAATCCTGGCAACACGTTACCTCCGGACGCGAGGCATCGACTGCCTGACGACCTGACCGATCCGAAGTTGATGTTCTCCGTAACGGATACGGCGATTGGATTTATGGTCGAGCAGGTCAAAGCCGGAAAGCCGTTCTATTTGCAGATCTCGCATTACGCCATGCACGCGGGCCGCGAATGTCTGCCGGAGACGCGCGAAAAGTATGCCCGCCATCCGCTTGTGAAGAAGCACTACCGAAAGATCGGCAAGACGGCCGACACGGTAGGGCGGAAGGAAGACCCAGCCATCTGGCTGGGCATGGGCGAAGATTTGGATGGGCGGATCGGGGCCGTGCTCGACCGCATCAAAGAGCTCGGCATTGAAGACAACACCTACGTGATTGTGACAGCCGACAACGGATACCGCCACAGTTTCCTCCCTGGTTTGACGCAACCACTACACTCCGGCAAGTGGTGGGTTTGGCAAGGCGGCATCCGCGTGCCCATGATCGTCAAAGGACCGGGAATCAAGCCCGGTTCGGTTTTTACGACCAACGTCGTGAATTACGACTTCCTGCCAACGTTCGTTGAATGGGCGGGTGGGAATCCGAGCACACTGGAGGATGTCGACGGTGTGAGCCTCGCTCCCTACTTGGCGGGCCGAGAGCCGAGGGAAGACTTCGTTAGACGCAGTCTCTATTTCCACTATCCCCACTACCGCAGCACGATGCCGCACTCGGCAATCGTGATGGGTTCACGCAAAGTCATCCACTTTTATGAGCGGCCCGACATTCCTCTGTTGTTCGACTTGGCGAAAGATCCGGGGGAAGTGAACAACATCGCGGCAGCGTACCCTGAAGAACACAGGCAGCTTTACAAGGAATTGATGGATTATCTCAACGAGGTCGGTGCGCGAATTCCCAAGATGAATCCCAATTACGAACAGGCAACTTATCAAGCCGATAAGAACACTGCCAAGCGCAACGCTTGGGGGGCCCTTCCAAGGCAGCCGTCCCCTCGATGATGATGAGATGTAAGCCGATCGCGCATACATAAGGGGTACCTCAGAATGCGGTTTCACGTGTTGCTGCTCGTTGGTCTTTCGCTTCCCAGCGTCGTCTTTGGCGAGGCCCCGCGACCCAACATCGTTCTGGTGATGGCTGATGATCAGGGTTGGGGCCAGGTTGGCTACAATGACCACCCTCATCTCAAAACGCCCCACCTCGATGCGATGGCGAAGTCGGGCATTCGCTTCAACCGCTTCTACGCAGCGGCGTCCACCTGCTCTCCCACACGGGCATCGGTCTTGACCGGCCGTACGCCTGCACGGACCGGCGTTCCTGCGATTGGGAATCGGTTATGCCTCCAGGAGAAGACGTTGCCACAGGCTCTGAAGGAAGCCGGCTATGCGACGGCCCACTTCGGCAAATGGCATCTCAACGGCGTGGGAGGGCCCGGCGTTCCCATACTGGCCCACGATCCGAATCATCCCGGACGGTACGGTTTTGATGAGTGGCTTTCCGTTACGAACTTCTTCGGTATCGATCCGTTGATGAGTCGCGAAGGTGAGTTCGTGGCGCTCAAGGG
>CAYPWB010000250.1:0-9317 GCA_964414315.1 uncultured Planctomycetaceae bacterium
AAATATTTGCGCGAAATCTGGCCCGCCGAGGCAGCCCGGACGCTGGTCGAAGCCATTGCCGCGTTGCGGCCCGACGGCGGTGTAATTCTGGTGCCGCCGGGCATCTACGAGAACCAGAACTTCCGCCTGGGCAGAGAGTCGATGAGCGTAACCCTGCGCGGCATCCTCGGCCCCGACGGCCGGCGCCCTCGGTTCTTGTACCAGGGTCCGAAGCCTTCGGGCACGTTCATGTCGTTCGGAGTCAGCCCGTGGGCGAACTACAAGGAACGGATCGCCGCGCCCCCCAACGATGACCAGGCGCTGATAGAGAATCTGGAGATCGGCGGCTACGGAGCGGCGCTGAGTATCGGCAACTGTGCACGGTTCGTCATGAAGAATTGCATCGTACACGATTCGCCCAACAACCTGATCGGCTCGGCGAATCTCTCCGACGCGCAAAGGTGCTCGCTCGAGTTCTTCGGCAACGAGATCTACCACGGCGGACAGGGCAACCACAAGCACAACCTTTACCTGCACCGGGGTCTTGATGGGGCGTTGGTCCGCGTCGTGTTCGTCAACAATCATTGCCATTCGGCCCGCGGCTCGTCGGCCCTGAAGAGCATCGCCAACGAGCACATCATCGTCGGCAACCTGTTTGAAAGCGCGTCGCCCGACGAGCCCGACAAGGAGCGGTACTGCAGCACGCTGCTGGTCGACGTGCCGGCGGCGTCGGACAACCTGATCGCCTGGAACACGTTCCGGTACCGGGGAGAATCGCTCAGCCGCGCGGCGATCGGCATCCGCCGCCGAGCGAGCATCCTGGGCTGCGACCGGCCGTCGTATTTCAGCAGGGAGTTCCACTCGCCCGCGTTCTGGAAAGCCGTGGCGTCTCGTGGTACCGACTGCGACCCGCCCGAGCCGGCAGCGGGCCGCAATCCCTTCTTTATTCACACGTTCATTTTCGGGAACACGTTCGAGTACGTGGGCGACGACGCCCAGCCGCCGCCGGCCGTGGTCACTTGGGGAACGCTGCCCGAGACGACCTTGATCAGCTTCGGTCCCAAGCTGCCGCTCCGTCGGCCGGAGGGGTGGATCGAGCGCTCGCGGCTGTGGCTGGCGAACAACCGTTACCACGGCGTGCCGGAGCGGTACCGCGACCTGGCTTCGTCATCGGCGAGTTTTGCCACGGAAGAGGAATACGAAGAGAACCGACGGCGGTTGCGTGTTCCCAAGAAGGCCGATGCCATCGAACCGTATCTGGCCTGGAATCAACCCGCACCCCTGGAGGTAGCCACCATAGTCTCGGTGGGCGGCGAAAACGCCGAGCCGATCGCGCTGCCCGACTGGTTTCCCCAAGTGCACCTGGACGAATTGCCCGAAGACGTCAAGGCCGCGTGGCCGTCTCGCCCGAGTCCAGGTTGGCCGGGAAGCCGGGAGGTCCATCCGTAGGGCTATGAAAATCGCAGTCCAAACCGCGAGAATGGTGGGCGTCCCGAGCCGTCGCCCGTGGTGCAAATTATCGAGGAGGAACATGCGCATGACAGTCCTTTCGCCTCAATTATGGCTGTGCGCGGCGATTCTCGGGGTTGAGTATCCAGAGGGGGCTTCGGCGCGTGCGGAGGTTGTTTTTCCCGGTGACAGCGGCGTGATCAATGTGATCGAATACGGGGCGGTGCCGGACGATGGTCAAGACGACACGGCGGCGATTCAACGGGCGCTGGACGACCATCCGTCGGGAAACCACATCTTCTACCTCCCGGGCGGCGAGTACCGCATTTCCGACACGTTGCGACCGGCCCGCGACGACGGTGTCACAAAGCGGAATATCTTCCAAGGACAAAGCCGTAACAGCACCGTGCTGAAACTGGCCGACAATCTTGATCACGACGATGCCGTCATTGACTTCCGTTCCGGACCGGCGCAGTTTTTCCGTAATGCCGTGCGCGATCTGACCATCGATATTGGCCGCGGGAATCCCAAGGCGAGCGGGCTGAAGTTCAACGCGTCCAACCAGGGCACGATCGCCGATGTCACCATCCGGTCGCCCGACGGAACGGGACGCATCGGTCTCGACTTGCGGCACAGCGACGAAGTCGGCCCGCTGCTGGTGCGACGGCTGAAAGTCATCGGATTCGAGGTGGGCATCTGGACTGGCTGGCAAACGGCAAGTCAGACCTTCGAAGATATTGCGTTGCGAGGTCAGAGTCGCAAGGGCTGGGTGAACGAAGCATCGCAAAGTGTCTTCGCCCACCGAGTGCACAGTGTCAACGAAGTTCCGGCCATCTGGAATGCTCCCTGGGAATTGCCGGGCGCAGGACAGGGAAGATTTTTGCTCGTGGACGCGGTCTTGCAGGGGATCGGCGAGGCGCGAAACACAGCGGCGATCCGGAATCAGAAGGCGATGTATGTCCGGGATGTCAAAACGCCGGGTTACCAAAGTGCGCTGGTGAACAGCCAGGTTGGTTTTCGCGGCAACGGTTCCCTGGACGGTCACGAAATCGACGAATACTGGGCCAACGGAGCGGCAGACAGCCGCCGCGGGGGGCCATTTCAACTGTTCCCCTCTCCCGACCGAACGCTACGACTGCCAATCCGGGATGCCCCGGTTCCACCTCTCGATCGAGAACTTTCCCGGTGGGACGGTCCGCACAATCATGGCGGGATGCCGAATGACGGTGTCGATGATTCGCAGGCGATTCAACGGGCGATCGATTCCGGTGCGACGACGCTTTACCTGCCGCGGGGCACATGGACGATCGACGGCGCGGTCACGCTCCGCGCCAACCTGCAGCGGATGATGGGGACGGAAGCGCACATCAGCGGACGCGGCAAGATCCGGATCGACGACGGCTGTGGCGATGCGATCGTGATCGAACGTCTGCAGGGGGGCGGAGTGACTTATGTCCATGCCACACGCCGCACCGTCATCTTTCGGCATTTACTGGGCTGGACCTATCAAGCCGGCATCGACCAGCCCGGCGACGTGTTTGTGGAAGACGTGGTCGGCGCTCCGGTCGTCTTTCGCCGTCAGAACGTTTGGGCACGTCAACTGGACATTGAAGGCGACATCGAAGACCGGCCCGGCATCGAGGCCAAACTGGTGAACGATGGGGGACGTGTTTGGATACTCGGATTCAAGACAGAAGACGACGGTACGCATATCTTGACGCGCCGCGGCGGCCGGACCGAACTCCTCGGCGCGTTGCACGTAGGCGGTTCGACGCGAGGCCCCCGCTTCATCACGGAGAATGCGTGTTTTTCGGCCGCGATGGCCCAAGGCGGTACGGACCTGGTCCGTGAAACGAGGCAGGCCAGAACCTTGCGCGGCCGCATCGGTAACGCCGACCTCTACACAGCGTCTGGAGCGGAACAGGCTGAGGAGATATACGTCGACAACGCAGATCGAGATCGGGTTGAAGTAATCGGCCCTTGGGAGCCGGTCACGTCGGCCCCGGGCGGATTCGTGGAACACGATTTCCTCCGGGCAAAGCCGGGATCAACGGGACGCGTTGTCTTCCATCCGGAAGTCGGGCGAGCAGGGCGCTACGAAGTTGCGCTGCGCTGGATCAACCAGATCAGCAGCCCGATTCGGTATGCCGAGCGCGTTTCCGTCGAGGTGTTTCACGCGAGCGGAATGAAGCAAGTTACGATCAACCAGCGTCGTCACGGCGGTCGATGGAACCGAATCGGCGTCTTCCAATTCGCGCCCCAAGGGCAGACTAAGATCATTCTGCATGCCGAGGGCGCCGGCGGCTACGTACAGGCCGATGCCGTCCGTTTGAAGCCGGTTCCCGACGCCGGTGAAGACGCAGTCCGTTAGGGGGATGACGCAGTAGGGCGGCTCGACGTGGAGCACCGCCTTGCGGCAACGCATGACGTCCATACGCAAACGCCCGTAGGATCGGCCAGCGACGGCATGCAACCGGCCGGTGTTGCCGCCGTCGTGCATCCCGCGTCGTACCGCCCGCACCGGCCATCGGTTCGCAGAGTGGGGCTACTTGTCGTCGACGCGCATCCGCACAAGGTCGGGCCGGCGGCGTCGGCGAGCGCGCCCCCGACTCGCGCCGGGACCCGAGCCGGAAACAAGGCGGTTCGCTAATACATTCCGCATCGGGCGCCTCGTCAAATCGAAGGCCTGGCATTTGCGGGGAATCATCAACCGAGGTTATGGCACCCTTCTGGGGGCCGGCCGATGCGGTAGTCACTGCGGCCTTCAGGCAAAACCGAGCCCACTCGATGCACCGCAACACTGCCCCGGCGGTGAGGACCCGATTCCTGCAGAAATCGCCGCAAGGATGCGCGCCCTGGCGGCAACCACCTCCATGAGCATCCGTTCAGGCGGAGTGCCGAGCCGGATTCCTGGTGCGGGGTGGGTCCTTTCTGCCCCTTGCGGCGGGTCGGCGTCCGGTCATTGCAGGCGTTGGTTCATTTTTTCAGAGTCCGTAGAGAAATGTGAGGAGGGAAAGACTATGGTGCGTACGAAACTGGCATCCGGTTTGGGCCTTTGGCTCGTCGCGGCGACCTTGTTGGGCCTGGTCGGCTCGCTTGTGGCCGCGAATCTGCCGGAAGCAGGGGTGGACAAGGAACCGATTGAGCGCGACGTGGCGGTGAGTTCCGCTCGGGCGCTGTCGCAGGCCTTTCGCAACGCGGCGAGCGACGTATTGCCGTCGGTCGTGGCCATTCGAACGATGCCGCAGGTAGCCGCCCGAATGCAGGCGAAGCCGCAAGCCGACGGCAACGAGGCCCCCGAATTGCCGCTGCCCGAGTTGCGCGGCACGCCGTTCGGCGAACTGTTTCGCGACCAGCCGGAACTGCGGCGGTTTTTCGAGCAAATGCCGCGACAGGGTCCGCGTGGGCCCGGTTTCGGTATGCCCGGACCTCGCGGGGGCGGACTGGGTTCCGGCGTCATTATTGACGAAGACGGGATCATTCTAACGAACAACCACGTGGTGGCCGGCGCGGCGAAAGTTACCGTACAGCTTCCCGACGGCCGCGAAGTCGAAGCCGCGGAAATCCACCGCGATCCGCGAACGGATCTGGCCGTGGTACGCATCGAGGGCGCAGGCAGCCTTCCGGCCGCCCGCCTGGGCGACAGCGACCAGGCAGCCGTCGGCGACTGGGTTTTGGCCCTCGGCGAGCCGTTTGGCTTGGAAGGGACGGTTACGGCGGGAATCATTAGCGCCAAGGGACGCGGGCTGGGCATTGCCGAGCGCGAGAACTTTATCCAAACCGACGCGGCGATCAATCCCGGCAACAGCGGCGGCCCTCTGGTGAATCTCGACGGCCAGGTGGTCGGAATCAATACGGCCATCTCCTCCCGGTCGGGCGGCAACCAGGGCGTCGGCTTCGCGGTGCCCATCAATTTGGCGAAGTGGGTGGCCGAACAGTTGATCGAGGAAGGCAAGGTGCGGCGCGCCTATTTGGGCGTGGTCATTCAGCCGGTCACACACGAATTGGCCGAGCACTTGGGCGTCAAGGCCCGCCAGGGCGTATTGATCACTGATGTTATGGACAATACCCCGGGAGCCCGAGCCGGTCTGAAGCCGGGCGATATCGTCTTGGAGTTCGCCGGTCGGAAGGTGACCAAGCCCCTCGAATTGCAGGGCGTTGTGGAGCGGGTGGCAATCGGCAGTGAGCAGCCATTGGTGGTGCTTCGCGACGGCCAACGGAAGCAATTGACCGTCTCGGTCGATGAACAGCCTGCCGACTTCGGCCGTACCTCAAGTAGGCCCGGCGATCGGGGCAATGAAGCCAAACCCGAGCCGTCGCGATTCGACACGCTCGGCTTCCAGGTGGAAAACCTCACCGACGAGGTCGCCGAGCACCTGGGGCTCACCGGGCATGAAGGCGTGGTGATTACGGAGGTCGAGCCCGGCAGTCCGGCCGCAACGGCCGGATTGACGGCCGGCGCCCTGATCACGCACGTCGACCGGGAACCGGTAACGAACGTGGACGAACTGCGCGAGGCGGTCGAAGAGGCGACGGCGGAACGAGGCGTTCTGCTGCGTGTTCGCGACCGGCGCGGAGCGAGGTTCATGGTCCTGAAGCCGAACGACTAAGCGGCGAGCCCTCGCAACGGCGCGGCCCGCGCCGTTGCGAGGGTGGCTTGCCTTGCTCGATCGATGCAGGCAGGCCGACTTTTGAACAGGGCGGCGGGGCCGCCAACCAATGCGAGCTTCCGCTCGAAGTCAGGGTCAAAGCTCTGTAAAGGGCCCACGACCCTGCGTAATACAGGAGGCTGTTGTGGAGAAGGTGTCCGATACGGTCCATGTCTATCTGACCCAGATGGGCCGTGTAAAACTGCTGACGCCCGCCGAGGAGCGGGCCATCGGCCAGCGGATTTCTGAAACGCGGTATCGGTACCGTCGTAAGCTTCTGGCCACCGACCTGGCGATCCAGAAGGCCGCCGACACCCTGGAGCGAGTGTGCAACGGTCAGGTGCGAATTGAGCGGATGCTCGAAGCTCCGACCGGATCGATTCGCGCGCGGCAACGGCTGGTGGCCATGATGCGGATCAACCTTCCGACGATCGGACACCTCGTGGCCGCGAACGCCGCCGACTTCCGGCTGGTTCAGGACCGGCGGCGAGCCTGGAGCAAGCGCTTTGCCGCCGGCCGACGCATGGCGGTTCGGCGCCGCAAAGCGGTGGCACTGCTGGAGGAAACTCCGCTTCGGCGGGCCGTTCTGGAGGGAATCCGTGAGGAGAGTAAGGAGATTCTGCGGCGTTTCGAAGACACCTGGAGCGAGTTGGAGCGGGCGAAGGACGGTCGGCGCGCAGGTCCCGATCAGGCCGAACTTCGCCGCGAGTTGGCATACTTTTCCGATCTCACGCGTGAAACTCCGGCCAGCCTCCGGCGGCACATGGAGCGCACGGACCGCTGCCGCCGCCACCATGAGCATGCGCGACGCGAGCTTTCCGCCGCCAACCTTCGGCTGGTGGTCTCGATTGCCAAGCGGTACCGAAACCGCGGCATGAGCTTCCTCGACCTGATCCAGGAGGGGAACACGGGGTTGATGCGAGCGGTCGACAAGTTCGAGTACGAGCGCGGATTCAAGTTCGCTACGTACGCCACGTGGTGGATTCGCCAGGCGATCACACGTGCCCTGGCCGACCAATGCCGCACCATCCGCATTCCGGTTCACATGCTCGGCGTGATGGATCAGGTGCGCGACGCGCACCAGGAACTACTCGAAGCCAACCAGCGGGAACCGAGCGAGGAAGAGACGGCCCACGCGGCGGGGGTCCCGGTGGAAAAGGCACGGCTGGCCATGCGAATGACGCATCGGCCGCTTTCTCTCGACGAGCCGGTGGGCGATTTCCGCGATATGTGCCTGGGCGAGATGTTGCCCGAGCAGCAAGGCACCGTCGACGGATTCGAGATCGACCAGAAAGCCTTACGAGGGCGCCTGGACGAAGCGCTTAGCCGGCTGAATTACCGCGAGCGGGAGGTCATTCGCATGCGGTACGGCTTGGCCGACGGTTATGTGTATACCATGGAGATGATCGGTCAGGTGTTCTCTGTCTCCCGTGAACGCGTCCGGCAAATCGAGACCGAGGCGCTCGAGAAGCTGAAGGGACCGGATTGCACGCAAGGGCTGACCGGGTTCCTGGACGCGCCGGCCTGAAAAAATTCCTGGTTCTGGGTTTGCAGCCGGGGCTCTCGGCCGATATTATTACTACATTAGCCGTAGAGAATCCGCGCCCGGTTGCTTTCGTCCGGATTATGCACCTCCCCTACGGGGGTATTGCGACCCGGTCTAAGCAATCCCCTCCAAAGAAGGCTGTCGGTTTCTCGGTGCGGGGCAGTGGCTTCGCATTCTCGGCTTCCGGGGCCGGTGGCGCGCGTCGAAACCTGACGCCGCCCTCGGTCGCTCCCACCCTGGCGGAAAGCGACGTCGTTGTGATACAATAGAAATTGGCCAACCCAAGGTGACAGAAATGGCAGACCCCTCGGTTAGTCCGGCCGGCATGCGGCTCGTGAAATTGCTGGTCGGCAACCCACCGATGACGATCGCGCAACTGATTGAGGCCACCGGTGTAACTCGAACCGCGGTCACCGAACAGTTGGGCGAACTGGTAGCGTCGGGCTTTGTCGACCGGCGTCTGGAGCGATTGCCGGGCCGCGGGCGGCCGCACCACCTGTACACCGCAACGCATGCCGCCCTGCTGCTGCTGTTCGCCGACGCCCAACGCCTGGTGGTGCCGGCCATGTGGCAGGCCATCGAGAAAGCGGGCGGCACGGCGCTCACCGAGCAGATCATGACCAGCGTCGCCTGGATTCTTGCCGAACACTACAACAAACGCATCCACGAAAAGTGTCCCCACAAACGACTCGAAAAGATGAGCGAGCTTCTGCGCGAGGAAGGCGCCCTGGTCGAAGTGATCGAAGAAGGGGGGGCGCTCGTCCTGCGGAAACGTAGTTGCCCGTTTATTACCATGCTCGATGAAAACCGGTCGGTTTGCCGCGTGGATGAAGAAATGATGGCGGCCGTGGTAGGACACCCCGTACGACGTGCTACCTACCGGCACGAGGGCGACCCCTGCTGCACCTTCGAATTGACCAACGGCCGATAAGAGAGCTGCGGAAATTGCCCCGCCCGCCCACCATGACGTTACCCTCCTCGCGGCTCCTCTTCCGTGTACTTTTTGCCGGCGGCCTTCTGGCTGTCGGGGCCGCGGCGGCACTTTGGGCCGACTGGCGGCGCCGCCGCCCTGTGCGTCGATTGTCACATGCCGCACACCACGTACATGGTGGTCGACGCCCGTCGCGACCACAGCATGAATACGCCGCGACCGCAACTGACGTTCGACCTTGACATTCCCAACGCATGCATTGGCTGCCACGACGACGCCTCGAAGGGCGAGACCGTCCAATGGGCCGCCGAGCACGTCGAGCAGTGGTACGGGAAGCCGAAGGGCCCGCCCCATTTCGCGTACGCACTGGCCGCGGGACGGGAGGAAGGGCCGGAACGCCCGAATCCGATACAACCTGGGCCTGGCTCTCCAGCACCTCCGCCGGTTGGACGAGGCCGAAGAAGCGCTCCGAACGGCCTACGACCTGGCGCCCGACCAGCCGGAGTACCTGCACGCATTGGCAATCCTCTACTCCCAGCAGGGTTCGTGGGCAAGGGCCATCGCCTGCGCCGAAGAATTGCTCCGGCGCCATCCCGACGTGCGGCAGTACCGGGCCCTGCTGGAGCATCTGCGGCGGCAAGCGGCCGAAGACCGCTAGGCGGGAATTGGGTAGGTGAAAACGCCGCGGTTTGGCATCACACTTGGGAGATGCATTTTGTTCCTCGTGGCGCGACACGAACTCCGCCCCGAAGGGGCCTCGTTC
>CAYPWB010000251.1:0-9307 GCA_964414315.1 uncultured Planctomycetaceae bacterium
ACGTCGCCCATGCCCAGAATACGACTGGCCATGCGGTCGGGATGGAACTCCTCGAGCGCGTCGAGGTGCTCGCCGGTGCCGACAAACTTCACCGGCACGCCCGTGATGTGCTTCACCGACAGGGCCGCCCCGCCCCGGGCGTCGCCGTCGAGCTTCGTCATGATGACGCCGTCCAACTCGAGCGCCTCGTTGAACGCCTTGGCGCTGTGGACCGCGTCCTGGCCGGTCATGGCGTCGACGACGAGGTACACCTGCTCCGGCTGAACCCGGCGGTCGATGCGGCCCAACTGCTGCATTAGTTCGTCGTCGACGTGCAGGCGGCCGGCCGTGTCGAGCACGACCACGTCGACCTCGCCCTTCTTCGCTTCCCGCACGGCCGCCTGGCACAATGCCACCGGGTCGGTCGCTTCCAGGTCGGCGAAGACGGGCAGGCCCAACTGCTGCCCGAGTATCTGAAGCTGGTTAATGGCGGCGGGGCGCTGCAAGTCGGCGGCGACGAGCATGGGCTTGCGCCCCCGTTCCTGGAGCATGCGGCCCAGCTTCCCGCAGGTAGTCGTCTTCCCCGAACCTTGCAGGCCGCACAGCATGAGCACCGTCGGCCCGCTGGGGCGCAAGTGCAGCGAATGATCCACCGGCCCCATCAACCGGACCAGCTCTTGATACACGATGCCGATCAACTGCTGGCTCGGATCGAGCGACTTGAGCACGCGCTCGCCCACGGCCTGCTCGCTTACGCGGGCGACGAACTCCTTGACGACCGGCAGGCTGACGTCGGCTTCCAGCAGCGCCTCTTGCACCAGACGCAGCCCGTCGCGCATGTTCGCTTCGGTCAGCTTCCCGCGCCCGCGCAGCGAGCGGATCGCGGAATCGAGGCCTTTCTGGAGCGATTCGAACATGGTGCGATTTAGGGGGCGCGGAACGGCAAGCGGCGCCCGGGCTTCGGCCTGCCCGGGGCGCGGAATCCCTTAGTGTACCGAAACGCCACCCCCTTTGGCAATGCGTCGGCAAAAAAACGTGGGCGTTTGCGGCGCAAATCCCACGTGAGAGGCTGATTTTGCCCCTAAGCAGTGGGTAAGAAAGCTGTGCGGCTACCGGAGTGCAACCGTCATTTGATCAATCGGATGCACATCGGGTATCGATACGCTTCTCCCTGGCCTGCCTTGACCCCCCCGATGATGGTGAATACCAGGTGGAAAATCGCCAAGGCGATGAGCAGCACAAAACCGATGACCACCAGGACCAGCAGTGCGGAAACCAAAGCGTAAATGGTCACGCTAATCTGAAAGTTGAGCGATTCTTTTCCCTGATCGTCGACCAGAGGCATCTGGTCCTTCTTCACCAGCCAGACGACCAGCGGCCCCAAGATGTTCCCGAACGGGACACCGATGTAAGCACAAAGCGCGGTCAAATGGCACAGCATGGCCCAGGTGTTCTGGTTCTCGCCGGCAGGCGGCGGATACGGACCTGGATCGGCAGGAGGCGGTACGGAACTCATTGCGCGGTCTCCAGAAGTCGAGTAGGTTGTGAATCCGGCAAAAACGTGCTTTGCCAGCGTGCCCTATCCTATCGGACCGCCGCCGGCGAGTCCATGGCCAAATTGACCGTTCGCCTCCACCACGGCTATAATAGTCGTAGACAGAAGTCTCGCTCGCGGCCACGGTTGGCCGCAGGCGCGGCTTGGGGGAGATTGCCGTCGATGAGACCAACGGGATCCAATTTACTTCCTGGGAGGCGTCTTTTCCCCTTCTTGATAACGGCTCTTGCGGCCGTAGCGATCCTCAGCGTGGCACTCGGGGCGACGGCTGCCGACGAGCCTGCGGCCGCGGCCGACCGCGCGCCGGACGACGCGCCGGCGAACGGCCAGGAGACCTTCGGCGCCACCATGCGGCTGAATTTGCCGATCGACGACCGCACGCGGCGGGAGGTCGAACGGTTTTCCGCCCGTACGCTCACCCACGCGGCCGATCAGAACGCCCGGCCCGTGCTTATCTTCGAGTTTTTCATACCACCCGAGGGGGAGGAGCACGGCCGGGGAAGCGACTTCTTTACGGCCCACGGCCTGGCCGAATACCTGTCGGGAAAGCAGATGAACCAGGCCACCACGGTGGCCTACATTCCCAAGACTATCCAGGGGCACGCCGTCCTGGCGGCCATCGCCTGCGACGAGATCATCATGGCGCCCGGCGCCGAACTGGGCCCGGCCGGCGTCGACGACGAAATCATCGACGAAACGCGGCTTAGCGTCTACCGCAAGATTGCCCAGCGACGGCGAACCGTTCCTGTGGCCGTGGCGTTGGGCCTGCTCGACCCCCGGCTGGAAGTGCTGCGAGCCGAAACCGAATTGGGCCGCGAGTACGTCTTGCCGAACGAACTCGAAGCCATTCGCAAGACGCGCACCGTCGAGTCGACCGAGGTGCTGTTTGCGGCGGGCCAGCCGGGGCGTCTGACAGGTCGCGAAGCCCGGTCGCTCGGGCTGATCGACTACCTGGCCGCCGACCGGAGCGAAGTGGCCGCGGCACTGGGGCTCGCCTCCGACGCAATGCTCCTGGACCCCTCGCTGGGCGGCCAATGGCGCGCGATTCAGGTCGACCTGAAGGGGCCGATCAACGCCACGCTCACCCGGCAGGTGAAGCGGCTCATCGAAGACGCCCGCCGCGAACGCGACGTGAACTTCGTGTGCCTGTGGATCGACAGTCCGGGCGGGTCGCTGGTCGAAAGCGTCGACTTGGCGAATTATCTTGCCGAGCTGCCCACCGGCCGAATTCGCACGGTGGCCTACATTCCCGCGCAGGCGCGGGCCGACGCGGCCCTGATCGCCCTTGCCTGCGACCAGGTGGTGGTGCATCCCAACGCTGTGCTGGGAGGGCCCGGCGCGTATCAGCCGAGTGAGGAGCAGGTAAAGCACGTGCGCGCCACGATCCGCAATAGCCTCGCTCCGGCCAAGGGCCGCACGTGGTCGCTGCCGGCCGCCGTCATCGACCCGAACCTCGCCGTCTTCGAGTGCCGCCGGCTGAACCTGGTCGAATACTTCAGCGAGGAGGAACTTGCCGCGCAGGCGGGCGATTGGGAACAGGGACGGCGGGTGACCACGCCCGAAACGCCGTTTCGTGCCCGCGGCCGGGAAGCGGTCGAGTACGGCTTGGCCTCGCGGGTAGTGGAGAGCTTCGAGGAACTGAAGCGGCATTTCGCCCTGGAGGACGATCCTCACCTGGTCGCGCCCGGCTGGACCGATCACCTCGTCGAAGTGCTCGGCGCGCCCGGCGTTACCATGCTGTTGCTCATCGTCGGCGGGTTCGCGCTCTACTTCGAGTTGCACACGCCGGGGCTGGGTATCGGCGGCTTCGTGGCCACGGTCTGCTTCGCCCTGTTCTTCTGGGCGAATTACCTGGGCGGGACGGCCGGATGGCTCGAGGTGCTGCTGTTCACCGTAGGCGTGGCCTGCGTGCTCCTGGAGCTGTTCGTCCTGCCGGGCTTCGGCATTTTCGGCCTTGGCGGCGGGGCGCTGGTGATTTTGTCGCTCGTGTTGGCCAGCCAGACGTTCGTCGTCCCCCGAAACCCCTACCAGTTGGCCCGATTCCAGCAGTCGATGTTGACGCTTGCCGGCGCCGGCGTGGGAATCGTGGCGGTGGCCCTGCTGGCGCGGCGTTGGCTTCCGAGCACGCCGGGGCTGCGCCACGTAGTACTCGCCCCGCCCGAGGGCGAGGAGGCCGCCAGCCTGAGCCGGCGCGAGGCCCTGATCGACCGGAGCGCCCTGCTCGGAAAACGTGGCCATACCATCACCCCGTTGAGCCCCAGCGGGAAGGCCCGGTTCGACAACTTGCTCGTCAACGTGCTGACCGACGGCGAACCGGTCGCCCGCGGCGCGACGGTCGAAGTGGTCGAAGTGCACGGGAATCGGGTGGTGGTTACCGAGGTGCGCACGGGGGCGTAGCCCTGAGGAGCACGGTTGCCCTGGCAGAAACTCGCCGTAACGGAGTGCAACGGCAGCTATCTTGCCGACCACGGCCGAGTGTGCGACAATCGGACCTAACCGTATTGGCATGGCGCGAGGCGCCGGCATGATGGAGCACTGGTATGGCTGATCCGTGGATCTGGGCTGTGTGCCTGATCATTCTTGGGCTGGGTCTGGTCGTTTTGGAGGTGTTCTTTCCCTCCGGCGGGATCCTCGGCTTCTTGGCGGCTTGTTCGATTTTGGGCGGCATCCTGCTCGGGTTTCGGCAGGGAGCGGTGGTGGGAACCGTTATTCTGGTGGCTTCCATCGCCGGCTTGCCCATGGTCCTGGTGCTGGCGCTGAAATACTGGCCCTACACGGCTGTGGGGCGTCGGGTGCTGCTTGCGGCGCCCACCCGCGAGGAAGTCTTGCCCGTCGACCCCGAACGCGAACGGCTTCGCGCCATGATCGGGCAGGTGGGCGAGGCTAAATGCGACATGCTGCCCGCCGGAGCCATCTCGCTCGAAGGCCGAACGGTCGACGCGGTGAGTGAGGGCATGCCGGTCGATGCGGGGCAGCGGGTGCGGATTGTGGAAGTTCGCGGAAATCGGGTGGTGGTGCGGCCGGTCGACGACGAGGCGCCGGCCCCGGACGCAGCGAATCCGCTGGAGCGGCCGATTGATGATCCGTTTAGTTGACATTATGCGGGCCTCGGTTGACACCCGGCTCGACTTGGGCGATAAATGCGGTGGCGCAAATGTGCCGCTGTTTTCGCTGGGCCGGCAATGGGCCCTCAAAGGGTAGTGTTCACCAATTCCTTGGGAGCAAGCCATGGAAGACTTCTGGTTTATCGTAACCATCGTCGGCGCGTTCGTGGTCGTGGTGGGAGGACTCGTGGCGTTCTTCGTCTTCGCCACGTATTTTCGCTTCTGGATCCAGTCGTTCACCACCGGCGCGGGCATTGGCATCCTCGACCTGCTCGGCATGACCTTCCGAAAGGTCAGCCCGGCCGTCATCGTACGCAGCAAGATCATGGCCGTTCAGGCGGGCATTGGCGACGACCAGGGGGTCACCTCAAGGGCCCTGGAGGCCCATTACCTGGCAGGCGGTAATGTTCCGCTGGTCATTCGGGCGGTCATTGCCGCGCAGAAGGCCAAGATCGTCGACCTCGACTTTAAGCAGGCGGCGGCCATCGACTTGGCCGGACGGAACGTGTTGGAAGCCGTCCAGACGAGCGTCTATCCGAAAGTGATCGACTGCCCTGCCCGCGGCGGCCCCCGCGATTCGCTCGACGGCGTGGCGCAGAATGGGATTCAACTGAAGGTGAAGGCACGGGTGACCGTTCGCGCCAACCTCATGCGACTGATCGGCGGGGCCACCGAGGAGACGATCGTCGCCCGGGTAGGCGAGGGCATTGTCAGCGCCATCGGGTCGGCGCAGACGCACGGCGAAGTGCTGGAGAATCCCGACCGCATTTCGACGACCGTGCTCGCCCGCCGGCTCGACTCGCAAACGGCCTTCGAAATCGTCTCGATCGACATCGCCGACGTCGACGTGGGCGAGAACATCGGCGCACGGCTCCAGGCCGATCAGGCGGAGGCCGACATGCGCGTGGCCCAGGCCAACGCCGAGGGACGTCGGGCAATGGCCGTGGCCGAAGAGCAAGAGATGATCGCCGGCATCGAGGAGAACCGGGCGAAGGTCGTTCAGGCGGAAGCCGAAGTGCCCAAGGCCATCGCGCAGGCCTTCCGCGAGGGGCAGCTTGGAATCCTCGACTACTACAAACTGCGCAACGTGCAGGCCGATACCGAAATGCGATCGTCCATTGCGAAAGCGGGAATCGCACCAACCTCGAAGTCGGGAACCGCGGCATGAACGGGCTGCCCCTCTTGTTGGCCGACGGCTTCGAAGATGCGATCGGGGTGATCGTTTTCGTGGTGATCGCCGTCATTGTGTGGGCGGTCCAGGCGTTCAACAAGATGGCGCAGAAGGGGCCGCAGCGGCCGCAAAGGCCCGGGCCGCAACGCCCGGCCCAGGCCGGCGGCGGGGACGACGAAATTGGCGAGTTCCTTCGCCGGGCCGCGCAGCGGCGGCAAAAGCCGGGGCAACCGGCCGCGCCCGTTCCGCCGCGCCCGCAGGACCGGGCCGTGCAGGCGGAAGTGGTGGGCGGCCAACGCCCGGTCCATGCCGAAGTGCTGCGCGAGCAGGCTCGCCAGGCCGCCCGCCGGCAAGCCCAAGCCGGTCAAGCGGCGCGCCGCGCCGCACAACACGGCCAGGCGCCGGCGGAAGCCCAGTTGCGCGAGCAAGCAGCCCGGCGGGCGCGCCGAGGAGCGGTGCCGCCGACCGTCGCCCCGCGTCCTGAACCCTCGCCCGAAGCACCCCGCGTGGCGCTGCCCACGGCGTTCGCCGCGGCACAACCGAGGCCGACGGCCGGCGGCAGCGCCGCAGCCGGCCTGTACGCCATGCTTTCGGAGCCGTCCAACCTGCGCCAAGCCATCGTCCTGACCGAAATCCTCAACCGGCCCGAAGACCGCTGGTAGTCGCCCGTGGGATAAGTTTCGTGGGATAAGCTTCCAGCTTGTCATTTTCCGACGAGCTGGAAGCTTGTCCCACGTTGGCCGAGATGCTGGAAGTTGGTCTCACGAAGGGTATCCGACGCATTCTGGAGTCAACGATGGACCCGCTCAGCCCCAAGAACACCCGCATCGGATGGATCGGCACCGGCGTGATGGGTTCGAGCATGTGCGGGCATCTGCTCGACGCCGGCTTTGCCGTAACCGTGTACAACCGCACCCGGCAACGGGCCGAGCCGCTGTTGGACCGGGGCGCCCAATGGGCCGACGGCCCCAAGGCCGTCGCCGAGGCGTCGGACGCGGTGTTCACCATCGTCGGCTACCCGACCGACGTGCGCGAGGTCGTCCTCGGATCGGACGGCGTGCTGGCCGGGTGCAAGCCGGGCGATATCGTGGTCGACATGACCACGAGCAAGCCGTCGCTGGCCGTGGAGATTGCCGCCCGGGCGGGCGAGCAGAGCGTCCACGCCGTCGATGCGCCGGTCTCCGGCGGCGACGTCGGCGCCCGCGAGGCACGCCTGTCCATCATGATCGGCGGCGAACCCGAGCCCGTCGAAGCGGTGCGTCCCTGCTTCGAGCGGATGGGCAAGACCATCGTGCGGCAGGGCGGGCCCGGCGCCGGGCAGCACGCGAAAATGGTCAACCAAACGCTCATCGCCTCCGGCATCGTCGGCGTGTGCGAGGCCCTGCTGTACGCCCACCGGGCCGGGCTCGACCTGGAAACCGTCTTGCAGTCGGTGGCCTCCGGCGCGGCTGGAAGCTGGTCGCTCTCGAACCTGGGGCCGCGCATCATCGCCAACAATTTCGACCCCGGGTTCTTCGTCGACCACTTCATCAAAGACATGGGCATCGCCCTCGAAGAAGCGAAGCGTCTGGGCCTTTCCATGCCCGGACTCGCCCTGGCCCACCAACTGTACCTGGCCCTGCAAGCCCAAGGGCACGGCCGCAAAGGCACGCACGCCTTGCAGTTGGCCCTCGCATCGCTATCGGGTATCGACTGGCCGTCGCGGTAGGTCGTCGTGCTGCGAAAGATCGGGGAAGTTTCCTGGAAACGATGGCCCATCAAGCGGTTTCCGTGTACACTGAACAGTTCGATGAGGGGCAAAGAGCTTGAAACGGGACATCCTCCCTGGTCGAATCGTATTCTGTCTTTGAGGTATCGCCATGCATCCGGAACTTCAGCGTCTTCGCACATTGCCCATGACCGAGAAGCTTCGTGTGGTCGAGGAGCTCTGGGACGACATCGGCCGGTCGGAGGAGCGATTTCCGCTGCCCGCGTGGCACCGGCGGGAAGCACAACGTCGTGCCGACGAGTTGGACGCCGACCCATCGATCGGGCTGAGCCGTGAACAGCTTTGGCACCGCGTCGACTCCGACAATGGCTAGGCGTCTGTGTTTCCATCCCCTGGTGGCCGACGATCTCTGCGCAGCCATCGACTGGTACGAAGACCGATCCGAAGGCTTGGGCTTGCGGTTTCGCGCGCTCATTGACGCGCGATTCGATGATATAGCGCGTGTGCCCGAAATCTTCCCGCAAGCGTTCGACGATGCCGACTTTCGATTTGGTCGTGTCCCCCCCGGTTTCCGTACCTCGTTCTATTTCGTCTCCGAGAGGAGACTGTTTATGTGTTCGGAGTGTTTCATTCAGCAACCGATCCGACGAAATGGCGTCGACGTGCCGGCTCGGAGTGACGCATGAACAGGCTTTAGGACCGAGCGAAGCGAGTTCCATCTGTGAGAAGGGATTTCACAGCACTTCGAACACGTGCACCAGAGAGAAATAGATGCCCACCGCAATGAAGATGCTGCCGGTGGCCATTCGGGCGAACCATTCCACTTTGGCAAGCACGTTATATGCTTTCCCGACCAACTGGGCGCTCGTGGCAAGCAGGACGGCGAACACCACCACAGGCACAGCCGTGCCCACGCCGTAGACCGCGGGCAGGGCGATCGTCGAGTTTACATCGATGGAAAGGGGTATCAATTGGAGGAAGAATAGGGCGGCCGAGGTGGGACAAAAAGTCAAGGCGAAGACGATGCCCAGCAGGAGCGCGCCCCAGACGCCCAACGCATCGACGCGCTTCTGCAGTCCTGCCCCGATGCCGCCGCTTCCAAACTGGATTTCGATGAGCCCCAGCAAGATCATCCCAACCAAAATCAAAAGGGGCCCGGCCGCCAGGTGCATGTACTCCTGCAGATAGAACGACACTTTCGGCACCGAGAGCAAACCCGCCACCAGCACGGAAGCCAGTGCGACGTAGGCCACCGTGCGACCGATTGCGTAAAGCAAACCGGTCAGAAACACGTGCCGTGAATCCCCCAGTTTTCGGCCGATATACGAAATCGCCGCAATGTTGGTCGCCAGCGGGCAGGGACTGATAGACGTGAAGATGCCGAGCCCGAAGGCAAGCCAAATGCCCCAAACGAAATCAAACATCGCGTCGCCTTCCTGTAGCTCGTTATCGTCGGGCCGCTCTTACGGGGCGGTTGGTTCGGCGTCCAGGTACTCCCGGACTTCGGCTTGCACGTACTGGAAGAACTCCGCTTTCTTCGCCAGCAGGCTCCACACCTTCGGCGCCGGCTTCCACGACGCCACCTTGCCATCGCGCACGTCGAGGACGACCATCATCGGACCGCTGACCTTGTACGCCTGCACATACCGTTGGTTCTTCGGATCCTGAAAATCGATCATAAACAGCTTCACACTTCCGTTCTTCACCTCCGCCGGGAATGCGGCCTGGACGGCCTCCTGAATGTAGCTGCCCACCGTTTTGCAGGTTGGGCAACGCACGGTGCGGTGGAA
>CAYPWB010000252.1:0-4286 GCA_964414315.1 uncultured Planctomycetaceae bacterium
ATTGGACCTGTCCCGTTTTTCCGCCGGAACGGCCCTCCGGGTGCTTCGCTCAAATCGGACCCGTCCCGTCTTTTCCCTGCAAAGTCGACCGCGGCAAGCGGCCGCCGCGGACGACTGCCTTTGGGTCCGATCGTCCGGTTTTTTCCGCTGCGCTCAGGAAAATCGCTTGGACGGGCGGCCTCGCCGGGCGGTCGGCCGGAACAGCCGTCAAAGGCCGTCCCAATGGAACCCGCCCTTCCTCCGTATCGGTACGATCCAGGCGTTCGGCGTTTTCGGCGCGAATGGCGCAATCGTCACACGGTCGTGACCCTGCCTTCGAGTGGGACCTCGCATTCGTTGGCGGCCTTGCCGCCCCGCGAACGACTACAGGGGCGGGTGACATCGCCGCTTGAAATGCTATCATGCGATCATCCGCCGATTCGTTCTGAACCACCATTGGGAAGGGCCGCATGAAACGATATCGACGTTGGTTGGCGAAACACGCGGGCCGGCTCTGGCGCGCGGTGGTGTATTGGCAGCAGCACGACGGAAACCTGTTGGCCGCCGGGACGGCCTACTACGCCGTGCTGTCGCTGTTGCCCTTGCTGCTCGTTTTGGTTTCCGTGCTAGGCCTGGTGTTCCAGCTTTCCCAAGCGGCACAAGGCGCCCAGGCGGAACTGATTGCCATCGTGGCCGACCGAACCTCGCCGGGCATTGCCGAGTGGCTCGACGGGGTTCTGCGGGAGGTGCGCGAGAGGGCGCCGGTGAGCGGGCCGGTCGGCTTCGCCACACTCCTGCTGGCGGCCATCGGGGTGTTCGCCCAGTTCGAGAAGGCGTTCGACGCCATTTGGAGCGTCCAGGCCCCGGAATCGAAAGGTGTCCTCGGCGCGGTCCGCAACGCCTTGTGGCAGCGTTTCCGCGCGTTCGTCATGCTCGCGGTACTCGGCACCGCCGTGGTTTCGGTGGCCGTGTTCACGTTCGGTTTGGCCATGGCCAGACCGTGGCTGGAGGAACTGCCCGGCGGACGTTGGGCCGGGCCGCTCGTGCAAACCCCTCTCGGCTTTGTCGCCGACTGGCTGCTGTTCGCGCTGCTCTATAAGCTGCTGCCCAAAGCGCCTGTGCGATGGTCCGAAGCCGCCCGGGGCGCTTTCCTGACAGCCTTCCTCTGGGAGGTGGCGAGGCACGCTCTGAGCCTCGGGCTTCGGGCCAGCCGATATGGCGCCTACGGTGTCATCGGCGCGGTCATCATCTTCATGCTGTGGGTCTACGCCGGCGCGGCCATCATCTACCTGGGCGCGGAATACGTGCAGGTGCTCAGCCGGGAACGGGCGCCGCGTGGAACAGCGGGCTGAAGTACAGGTACACCAGCAGGATGATGCCCAGCACGGCGCAGGTGTGGATCACGTCCCAGCGGTTCCAGCTTGCCCGGCTGCTGCGGCGGTTCTCGTCCGACAGGGTCCAGTAGGTCAGGCCCCGAAGCTTCTCGGCCGGCGGCGGCGCGGTGGCCAGGCTGACGATCACGATGATCGCCAGCACGACGCCGAGCAGGGCGAGGCAGAAGTACAAGAAGTTCACGTCGGCGAAAACGTACAGCAGCGGCCAGTCGGTCAGGAACGGCTTGCTCACCTCGGCCGCCAATCGGGCCATGCCCAGAATGAAGCCGCTCACCAGACCGGCCATGCACCCGGCCGCATTGATCCGTCGCGAAAACACGCCCAGGAAGAAGACCGCGAAGATGGGCGGGGCAATATACGCCTGCACGGTTTGCAGGTAGTGGTACAGGGCGTCGGAAATCATGCTGATAAACGGAATCCAGGCCAGCCCCAGCACCACCATGACGGTC
This sequence comes from uncultured Planctomycetaceae bacterium, assembly GCA_964414315.1. GTDB lineage: Bacteria > Planctomycetota > Planctomycetia > Pirellulales > Thermoguttaceae > PWXP01. The sequence goes on from CAYPWB010000252.1 coordinate 1,823, forward strand.
GTGGCGATTCGCCCGACCCAAACCAGCGTGCGCTCCGACGCCGCCGGATGCAATGGCTTGTACAGGTCCATGGTGAACAAGGTCGACGACGAGTTGAACACCGACGAAAGCGAACTCATCAGCGCGGCCAACAGGCTGGCTGCAACCAGCCCGCGAAGCCCCACCGGCAGCAACGCGTGCACCAGTGCCGGGTACGCCTCGTCCGAGTCGCGCAATTGGGCGACGCCGTTTTCCACGACAGAGTACTCCGCCATGCTCGGATCGCCCTTCTGCACCAGCGCGTACGCGATCATGCCGGGAACGATGAACAGGAACACGGGCGTAAGTTTCAGGTACGCGCCGAAGATGGTGCCGCGGCGGGCCTTGCTTTCGTTGCGGGCGGCCAGGGTTCGCTGCACGATGTACTGGTCGGTACACCAATACCACATGCCCACGATGGGCGCCGCGACGAGCATGCCCAGCCAGGGGAAGTTGGGATCGTCCCAAGGGCGCCAGAGGTTCATGAACTGCGGGCCGACCGCCGCCTGCAACTCGCCCCAACCTCCCAGCAGATACAAGCCGCGGAATGCCATCACGGCCGAGCCGATGATGAGCACCACGGCCTGCACCGCGTCGGTGTAAATGACTGCCCGCAATCCGCCGAACACCGTGTACAGTCCGGTAACCAACACGATGCCGACGGCCCCCACCCAGAAGTTGTCGATTCCCGGAATGAACTGCTCGGGGAACAGCACCTGCACGACGACGCCGCCCGCGAACAGCCCGACGGCTACCTTCGTGAACACGTAGGCCACGAGACTCACCAGCGAGAGGAACCAGCGGGCGGCGGGCGAGTAGCGGCGTTCGAGGAACTCGGGCATGGTGTACACGGCGCTTCGCATGTAGAAGGGAACGAGCACCCAGCCGAGCACCAGCAGGCACCAGGCGTGCAGTTCGTAGTGGGCCATCGCCACGCCGCTGGAGGCCCCGGCCCCGGCCAGGCCCACCAGGTGCTCCGAGCCGATGTTCGAGGCGAACAGCGAGGCGCCCACGACGAACCAGCCGAGGTTGCGACCGGCGAGGAAGTAGTCGGCCGAGGAGTCTTGCTTTCGCGACACCACCCAAACGGCCACTCCGGCCAGCACGCCAAAGTAACCTGCCACCACCAGCCAGTCGACCCAGATCATCGGTTTCTCCTCGGATAACGGTCTTCCCCGGTCGTGCCGCGCTCAGGAGGCACGCGAATGGTGCCATTTTGCAAACATTGCCGGCACGTGGCAAGTGGGCACGCGGTTGCGTTGGCGGCGGGCATCGAGCTCCCCCCTTGACATCCGCGTTGCCGGAATATATACAGACGTACATTCCGTCAACGCCTGTCGGGCCGGGGTGCCGCGTGGAGAACTACGCCGGAGTGAACTTGCAGCGACTGATGGCCGCCGAGGGGCTCTCGGTGCGCGAGGTCGCCGGGCTCGCCGGGCTCGACGAACGCACGGTGCGCGCCGTGTGCAGCGGCCGGCGCCGGCCGCGGGGCAAAACGCTCCATCGCCTGGCCGAAGGGCTCGGCGTTGCCGCCGACCAGTTCTTCCTCGAACCCGCCCAACTCGCCTACCGGCAGTTCGACCGTGCCACCAATCCCGTGGTCGACCAGATGGTCGATCAGTCGCCCGAACTGTTTCGCGACTGGACCGAGGCCGATTTCGACGAACTCAGCAGCCGCATGGGCACCGGCGGCGGGCTCACGCCCGAAGGCGCGCGGGAGGCCGTCGGCCACATCAACCGAAAACGCCGCCTGCACGAGAAACTCGACCTGCTGCTCGAAACGACCCACGCCGACCTGGTGGGCGAAATGATCGAACTGCTTTACGAACGCATGACCGCCCCGCCGCGGTAAACCGCCTCCCGTGGGACAAGCTTCCAGCTTGTCGAATCTATTGACAAGCTGGAAGCTCATCCCACGGCATGACAAGCTGGAAGCTCATCCCACGGCATGACAAGCTGGAAACTTGTCCCACGTTGCGAGTTGGAAGCTTATCCCGCGGGGGAGGCCGTACTAACCCCACCACTCGGTTTCGTCGACGGTGGTCTTGAAGTCGGCCTCGATGCGGTCGGGAAGCGGTTCGTCGGCCACGGCGGCGACGTCGGCCGGGCTCGGCTTGCCCACGTGAACCATGCTCCCCCGGGGGCATTTCTCCATGGCGGGTTCGAAGTGGCCCTCGGTTTCGTATCGGTCGTAGTCGACCACCGGCAGGTTCCCCTGCATTTGCATCAGTTCCGCACGCCGCGTGCAGGCCGTGCAGCCGATGCAGCCGACCGTACACACCGCCTTGACTTCCGGACCTTTGTCCTGGTTCGAGCAAGCCACGACGAACATGCGCTCCTGCTTGAACGGGACCATGCTGATGATGTTGCGGGGGCAGACACGGGCACAGGCCTTGCAGCCGACGCACTTGTCGTAGTCGACCGTGGCCAGCCCGTCGATCACGTG
>CAYPWB010000252.1:4386-8061 GCA_964414315.1 uncultured Planctomycetaceae bacterium
TCAGTACTCAGTACTCAGGTCCGGATGTTCGCCGCTGGGTGTGGGGATTCCTGGAGTGTGGGGCTCCTGTTCGGTGAACTGCTTCAACGCCTTTTCGACGCTCTTGTCGACCCCGGCGAAGCCCATGAAGGCCATGGCCAGGATTCCGGCGGTGAGCAGGCTGATGCCGGCGCCGCGTAGCGGGCGGGGTACGTCGCACATTTCAAGCTCTTCGCGAATGCCCGCCATGAGCGTGATGGCCAGCGTGAACCCGACGCCGCCGGCCAAGCCGAGGGTGAGCGCCTCGTGCAGTCCCCACAGCCGCGTCGGGTCCTGCAGGTTCTTCATGATTTCGAGGCACGCGAACAGGATCGCACAGTTGGTCGTAATGAGCGGCAGGAACACGCCGAACGATTTGTACAGCGGGGGAAAAAGCTTCCGCACGTACATCTCGACGAATTGCACCGACGCGGCGATGACGAAAATGTACATGATGTAGCTAAGCACCGACAGATCGACCGTCACGCTCGGATCGCCGCCGGCGACACGCCACACCCAACCGGGCAGCGGGGCCCCCGGGCGGAGAATGAAATACGTAAACGTCCAGCTCAAGAGCGACGCGATCGAAATGACGAACGTTACGGCGCAGCCCATGCCGAACGCGGTCTCCACCTTTCTGGAAACGCCCAGGAACGGGCAGATTCCCACAAAGTAGTGCAGCACGAAGTTGTTGATAATCGCCGCGCCGATGGCGATTTGGATCAGGCTGATCAAGGTGTCCATCAGGCGGCCTCCTTCCTGCGGCGCGCGGCCAGCCACTCGACCAGCCCCAACAGAACGCCCAGGCTCAAGAACGCGCCGGGCGGCAGGACCATGATGCCCCAGTTGGGCCAGTCGGCCGGCAGGACGGCCAGCCCGAACCACGTGCCGCTGCCCAGCAACTCGCGCACCGTGGCGATGCTCCCCAAGGCCAGCGCGAACCCGAGCGACACGCCCACGCCGTCGGACAACGCCGTCGGAAGGCTTTGCTTCGAGGCGCAAATCTCACAGCGCGAAATGATCAGGCAGTTGACAATAATGAGCGGCACGTAGGGGCCAAGTTGCTTGCTCATTTCGTAAAGGAACGCCGCCAGCACACGGTCGGCAATGGTCACGAACGTGGCAATGGTGAGCGTGAACACCAGAATGCGCAGGTGCGGTCGCAGCAGGCCGCGAATTAGGCTGACCATGCAGTTCGCCGAAATGAGCACGAACGCCGTGGCCAGGGCCATGGTCATGGCCGGCATCATCGCCCCGGTGACCGCCAGCGTGGGGCACATGCCCAGCAGTTGCCGGTACACCGGATTCTCCGGCAGGATGCCGTTGATGAACCGTTCCGTCGGGGTCGGGTCATGGTGGTTCACGGCGCCGCCTCCTGCAATGGTTTCCGAAGGTTCTCGATGGCCGCGTTGACAATGGCCGCCACGCTTTCGCTGGAGATGGTCGCGCCGCTGAGCGCGCGGATTTCGTTCTGACCGGCGGTCGGATCGTCCTTGATGACCACCAGGGGCTCCTCGGCCGATTTGCCCGCAAACTGCGACCGGAACGATTCGGAAGCGATGAAGTTGCCCAGGCCGGGCGTTTCCTTCTGATCGAGCACGTACATGCCGGTGATGGTGTTCAACTGGGGGTCGAGGCCCACGAGCAAGTCGATGCGGTCGGCAAAGCCGAGCCCGCCGGCCGGAAGCACCCAGCCGGCAAGCGCGCCCTTCTCGGTGTGCGCCCGGTACACGCGCGCCGGGCGGCCGTCGCGGCCGGTGACGGTCAACTCGGTGGTTTGGGCGACGTCGGCCCCCGGCACGATTTCCGGGATGACGCGGTAGGTTTCCGCGCGGCGGTTCTGTTCGATGAGCGGGCCGAGCGACGTTTGCACGCCGGCCAGCGCGCCGCCGTACAGCAGCCCGAGCAGGATCACCAGCCAGGCCTGTCGCAGGTAGCCGCCTTCCGATGTTTTTGGCTCCATGGTACCTTCGATTTCAGGTTTCTCGCTCGCAAGGTTGCCGGCGGCGCCACGTCCGCCACAGCGTTACGATTGCACCATTGGCCCGCCTACCGGGCGGGGGATGGTCCAGCGGTTGATCAGGGGAACGGCGGCGTTCATCAGCAGCACGGCGAACATCACGCCTTCAGGATAACCGCTGAACACGCGAATCAGGATCGATAGCACGCCCACGCCCGCGCCGAACAGGAAGTGGCCCCGGTGGATGACCGGGCTGGTGACCGGGTCGGTGGCAATGAAAAACGCTCCGAACAGGAAGGAACCGGTGAGCATGTGATACAGCGGCGGAAAGTCGGTGACTCCCAATGCGTAGAATACCTCGGCGGTGATGAAGCCGCTCAGGAGCATTCCGGCGGGAATGCCCCACGCGGCCGACCGCCGCACGCACAGGTACCCCGCCTACCAGAAGTGCGATCGCGCTGGTTTCGCCGGGTGACCCGTTCACCTGTCCCAGGAACAGCGGCCAGAAGTCGTCCTGAACTCCGACTGCCCGCGTCGCTTCCTTGGCAATGGTCAGCGGCGTGGGTTGGGTCAGGATTTCCAGGTTCGAGTGCAGGACCACGTAGGCCGCGGCGCCCAGTTCGCGGGCGAAGCTGAGCATGACAAAGGCCCGGCCGACCATGGCCGGGTTGAAGATGTTGTACCCAAGCCCGCCGAATACGAACTTTCCCAACCCGATGGCCACCACCGAAGCCAGCACGCCAATGTACCACGGCGCGGCCCAGGGCAGCGACAGGCCCAAGATGACGCCGGTGACCGCGGCGGAATAGTCGCCGATCGGGATCGGCCTTCCGCGGGCCCAGCAGCACACGGCTTCGGTGGCAAGGCACACCAGCACGCACAGCCCCATCTGCACCACGGCGTACCAGTGGAACACGACCACCGCCATGACCAGCACCGGCACCATGGCAATGAGCACGTCGATCATCATGCGGCGCGTGGTCGAACTGGGCTCCGCCAGGTGCGGCGAGGGCCCGACTTCGACGAGCGACGGCAGAGGGGAAGCTGGCATGGTTCGTTTCTGTTGCACGACTCGGCGAGTCGTGGTTGCTTGTGACGACTCGGCGAGTCGTGCCAATGTAGGGCGACTCTCCGAGTCGCCGCGTTTCGCTACTTCCGGACCAACACCTTGCCCAACCGAATCAACTGGACCAACGGCAACCGGGCGGGACACACGTACGCACAGCAACCGCACTCGATGCATGCCACAATGTGGTGCCGGCGGGCAAGCTCGGCATTGCCGGCGCGCGCGGCCAGTCCCAACTTGGTTGGCACGAGTCGCATCGGGCATACCTCGACGCAGCGGCCGCACCGGACGCACGGCGTTTCGCTTGCCTGACGGACTTCCCGTTCGGAAAGCACCGTAATGCCGCTGGTGCCCTTGGTCACCGGCGAGTCGAGCGTGCCGAGGGTGAAACCCATCATGGGCCCCCCGGCCACGACGCGCACCGAACTGTCGCGCAGGCCGCCGCAATACTCGACCAATTCGCGGTAGCTGGCGCCGATGGGCACCAGCAGGTTAGCGGGCCGCCGGATTCCGCCGCCGTTGACGCTCACCACACGGTGCGTCAGGGGTCGGCCGCGCACCACGGCCCGGGCCAATGCCGCCGCCGTGCCCACGTTCATCACCACCACGCCCACGTCGAGCGGCAGCTTGC
>CAYPWB010000252.1:8161-9293 GCA_964414315.1 uncultured Planctomycetaceae bacterium
GCCGCCGCCGTGCCCACGTTCATCACCACCACGCCCACGTCGAGCGGCAGCTTGCCGGTGGGAATTTCCCGCTTTAGCATCGCGGCAATCAGTTGCTTCTCGCCGCCCTGGGGATACTTCGGCCGGAGCACGGCCACCTCGACGGCCGTGCCCTCCGCCGCGTTGCGGAGCGACTCGATCGCCCGAGGCTTGTTCGCCTCGACCCCGACCACCACGCGGTTCGCTCCGGTGGCGATTTGCGCCAGCAGGGCGCCGGCGAGGATGGGCCGGGGCGCGGCCTGCATCAGTTGGTCGTCGGCGGTCAGGTAGGGTTCGCACTCGCACCCGTTCAGCAGGAGCGTGTCGATGGGCGTTTGTTCCCGCGGGGCGAGTTTGATGTGCGTGGGAAACGCGGCACCGCCAAGGCCCACCAGCCCGGCCGAACGCGCGGCGTCGCGAATGGCCTCGGGAAGATAGCGCCCCAGCCCCTCCAGCGGATACTCGCCCCCGTAAATTTCGTCGAACAGCGCGTCGCCCTCCAGCGGCTGCTCGCCGGCGGCGTCGATAGGGATGGCCGGCACGTGGCGGCCGTTGGGCAGCGTGGCCATGGTCGCCCGGGCAACCCGGCCCCGAACGCTCGCATGGACCGGGGCCGAGACCGCCGCCGCGGCCTCGCCCACCACGTCGCCCATCTCCACGTCCTGACGCGGCTTGACCGTGGCCAGGCACAACGCGCCGAGGTGCTGAAGCAGGGGAACAGTGACCTTCGCCGGGCAAGGCAGTACTTCGATTGGGCTATTCGCGGCCAGCCCCTTGCGTTCCGGCGGATGGACGCCCCGCGGAAAGGTACGATGGGCGGTTGCGGCAAGAAGTGACATTCGCAGCGGTTCTCGAAAAAACGACAATCGGCGCCGACGGCCGACAAACAGCCCACCAATATACCCGCACTGTCAGAGACGGGCATCCCCCACAGCACCCTATTGGGAAAGCGACATTTTCGTACTAATCGGATCGTGCGACAACCCCTATTGTGGCCGGGTGTTCATGGCCCGCACTGGCCATCGGTGGGTCGCTGGCGTGCGGAACAGTGGAAAACGGGACGGGGCCAATTTGCCGGAACGGCCCGAAGGGTGCTTCGCACAAATCGGACCGG
>CAYPWB010000253.1:0-9188 GCA_964414315.1 uncultured Planctomycetaceae bacterium
ATTGACGGGTTGGGGACGGTCGAGGAGATTTTCGAGCGGGCGGAGGCGGTGCTCGACGCCTACGCCGCTTAGCCTGCCCGCGCGAGCGGTTATGTTGCCAGGAGCCCGGGCTGTGGAGATTCTTCGATCGCCGCGTGAAATCGGCCTGATGCGGAAGGCGGGCCTTTTGGTCTGGCAGGCGCACCAGATTGCCGGGTCGATGGTACGCCCGGGCGTGACGACGGGGGAAATCGACCGGGCGGTCGAGCGTTTTTTTGCCGAGCACGAGGCGGTGCCCCTGTTCAAGCACGTGCCGAACTCGCAAGAAGGCAAGCCGCCCTTTCCGGCGGTCACTTGCATTTCGGTCAATGAAGAGGTGGTCCACGGAATTCCCGGCCCGCGCAAGCTGGTCGAAGGCGATATTGTCAGCATTGACACCGGCTGCAAACTGGACGGCTGGTGCGGCGATGCGGCGGCGACGTACCCCTGCGGCGCGGTCCCCCCGGAAGTCCGGCGGCTGCTCGACGTCACCCGCGATGTGCTCCAGTTGGCCATCGACGAGATGGGGCGATGCCGCTGGTGGAGCGAAGTAGCTACGCAAATGGAACGGTTTGTCCGAAGCCACCGGTTTTCGGTCGTCGAGGCGTTTGTCGGGCATGGCATTGGTCGCGACATGCACGAGGATCCGCAGGTGCCGAACTTCGCCGGCCGCAGAATTCGCCGGTCGGCCGATTTCCGCCTGGTCCCCGGCCTGGTGATCGCCATCGAGCCGATGGTGAACGTCGGCCGGAAGGCGGTACGGCAACTGGCCGATTACTGGACGCAGGTAACGCGCGACGGCAAACCGAGCGCCCATTTTGAACATACGGTGGCCATGACCGCTGAAGGCCCGAGCGTTTTGACCGCCGGCCCCCTCGGCGAGACATGGTCCTGACCCATGAAGCCGCGACCGGCAGTCGCGGGCTACGCATTTACAACCACAATACCTCCCCTAATCGGGGCATTTCAACAGAAACCCGGACCCAGGCGGATTTTTTCCGTCCCGGGGGTCTTGTAGACCCTGGGTGCCAAAGCATATACTGAAGTGCTTTGCCCCAAAATGCCAAAAATGAACTGTACGGGTGTACGATGAAAGTCCAAGCCAGCGTAAAACGCGTTTGTGAGAACTGCAAAATCGTGCGGCGGCGCGGCGTGGTGTTCGTCGTCTGCACCAATCCCCGCCATAAGCAGCGTCAAGGCTGACCCGTTCCGCCGATCATTGAATCTTGAGGAGTACCGAAGCATGCCGCGTTTGATGGGTGTCGACATTCCGAACGATCGTCCGAGTTGGGTCTCGCTCACGTATTTGTACGGCGTGGGGCCGCGGACGGCTCGCGACCTGTGCTTCAAGGCGGGAATCAGTCCGGACCTTCGCGCACGGGACCTGAAAGAGGACGAACTCGCCCGCCTGGCCGCCTTGCTCGACAAGGACTGCACGGTCGAGGGGCAGTTGCGGCGCCAGACGGCGCAGAACATCGCGCGCCTTCGCGACATCGGGTGCTACCGGGGGCTGCGCCATCGCCGGGGACTGCCGGTCCGAGGGCAGCGCACCCGAACCAATGCCCGAACACGCAAGGGCCCGAAGAAGACCGTGGCGGGCAAGAAGGGCGTCAAGGACATGCGGTAGGCCAACCGGCAACAGGCAAGCATTCAGAATCCATACAGGAGTGAACTGTTCGTGGCGAAACAAACCAAACGCAGAAAGACGCGCCGCAGCGTGGCCGTGGGTGTTGCCCACATCAAGGCGTCTTTCAACAACACGATGATCACCATTACCGACACGAAGGGGGCCGCACTGTGCTGGTCGACGTCGGGCACCAGCGGGTTCAAAGGCAGCCGCAAGAGCACCCCCTTCGCCGGCCAGCTTGCCGCCCAACAGGCGGCGGAAAAGGCCGTGAAGTTCGGCATGAAAGAGGTCGACGTGAAGGTGAAAGGTCCGGGAAGCGGCCGGGAAAGCGCAATCACCGCTTTGCAGGCCGCCGGTTTGAAAATCAAGTCCATCGAGGACGTCACCCCGCTGCCGCACAACGGCTGCCGGCCCAAGAAACGCCGTCGCGTGTAACCGGGAGGAAATCAGACCATGGCTCGTAGAACCGGACCCGTTTGCCGCATGTGCCGCCGCGAGGGCGGAAAGCTCTTCCTCAAAGGCACTCGCTGCGATACCCCCAAGTGCGCCTTCGAACGTCGCGAGTCGCCGCCCGGTATGCAAACCGGCCGCCGCGGAAAGCCGACCGATTACGCAATCCACCTGCGTGAAAAGCAGAAGGTGAAAAACTACTACGGCGTGCTGGAGCGGCAGTTCCGCAAGTATTTCCAGACGGCGCAGCGCGCGCGCGGCGATACGGGCGAGGCTCTGATGAGCCTACTGGAACGCCGGCTGGACAACATTTTGTGCCGCTTGGGGTTCGGCTTGTCGCGGGCCCAATCGCGGCAGTTGATTTGCCACGGCCATGTGACGGTGAACGACCGCCGAGTGGACATTCCCAGCTACCAGACTCGCCCTGGAGACGTCATCCGCGTGAAGAACCGCCCCAAGAGCCTCCAGCAGGTCCAGAACAACCTGGCGGAGCCGGGTCACGAAGTGCCCGAGTTCCTCTCGTTGGTCGCGGGAGATTCGCCCGAAGGACACGTCGTCCGCCTGCCCGAGGCCCTCGACGTTTCCATCCCCGTCCAAACCCAGTTGATTGTCGAGCTTTGCTCCAAATAGCGGGCGTAATCTGGCCCTGCTTTTATCATCGCCGTACATTTCCCGACCGGAGGCCTCCTATGCGTATTCGATGGCGCGGACTCGAGCTGCCCAGCCAAGTCATTGTCGAACGCGAATCCCTCACCGCCACCCACGGTAAGTTCACCGCCGAGCCGTTCGAACGCGGCTTCGGCGTGACCATCGGCAACAGCCTCCGCCGCATCCTGCTGAGCAGTCTCGAAGGCTCCGCCGTAACCCAAATGAAGCTTCACGGCGCGCAGCACGAGTTCACCACCATTCCCGGCGTGGTGGAGGACGTGACTGATATTGTGCTGAACGTCAAGTCGCTCATCGTGAAAAATCACAGCCAGCAAACGCGCGTTATCCGCATCGAGAAGCAGGAGCGGGGTGTTGTCCGCGGCGCCGACGTCGTCACCGACGATCAGGTCGAGGTGCTCAACAAAGACCACGTCATCGCGACGCTGACCGAGGACGTGCCCTTCCAACTGGAAATGGTGATCGAGAACGGACGCGGCTACGTGTCGGCCGGCGAGCACACGCCCCAGGCGCAGGAGATCGGCATCATTCCGGTCGACGCCGCCTTCAGCCCGGTCGTACGGGTCCGCTACGAAGTGGAGGAGACGCGGGTCGGCCAGAAGACGAACTACGACAAGCTCACCTTGGAAGTGTGGACCGACGGTTCCGTTTCGCCGGAGATGGCCATGGTGGAATCGGCGAAAATCCTCCGCAAGCATCTCAACCCCTTCCTGCAATACACCGAACTGGGGCCCGCGGTTCACAGCGAGTTGCGGGCGCCGGGGGCGGCCGGGCTCGACCTGGCCGTCGAGGGCAAACTGTCGATGAGCCTGGCCGAGTTGGACCTGTCGGTGCGCGCCTCGAACTGCCTGGAATCGGAAGACATCCATACCGTGCGCGACCTGGTCACCCGAAACGAGGACGAATTGCTTGAGTTCCGCAACTTCGGCGAAACCACGCTGACCGAGGTCCGTGAGAAGCTGGCCGATATCGGGCTCCGGCTCGGAATGCGAGTGCCCGCCGCGCCCGCGACGCCGCTTTAGTACGCCGCCCTTTCGGGCTGCATTTGCCTTTCCCTATCGAAACACTGCCATGCGACACCGCAAACGTGGCCGAAAGCTCGGCCGGAATCCGAACCATCAGCGGGCCCTGCTCCGCAATTTGGCCAGCGCGCTGATCCTCACCGAGCGCGACGCCGAGGGAGAGCCCAACGCGCCGAAGGTCAAGGGACGCATCATTACCACCTTGAGCAAGGCCAAAGAAGTGCGCCCGCTGGTCGAGAAGTGCATTACCATCGCGTGCCGGGCCATTCCGCACGAGGAGGCTGCCGAAAAGCTCGAACCGACCGCTGAGCGGCACAGCGAGCCATGGCGCGAGTGGCGCCAGAGTGAACGGTGGCAGGAGTGGAACCAGGCCATGGCGCCGGCCGTGGCGGCTCGCCGTCGCCTGATCCGCCTGCTGGGTGATAAGGAAGCCGTCACCGTCCTTTTCGACGAGGTAGCGCCCCGGTTCACCGAACGCACCGGCGGGTACACCCGCATCCTCCGCCTGGCCAAGCCCCGGTTGGGCGATGCGGGAACGCGCGCCATCCTCGAGTTCGTCGGGCAGCACGACCGCGAGCGCCGCAAGTCGACCCGCCCCACGTTCGAGACCGAACCCGAAACCGCCGCAGCCGAGCCCGCCGATACCGACGAGACCTAAGAGGTTGGATCCCCGCGCATCGAAGGAGGTGGGCCCGCCCGCGGCCGGCCTCGACTTCACCGGGCACGTGCGCCGTCTTTGCGACGACATGGTCGCTCGCACCGCGCCGCTGGCCCACGTCGACATGCAGCGCGTCGCGGTCGGCTTCGCCCAGGCCCGCAAAGCCACCACACACGGCCTGTACGCCTCGCTGACGCCGCTTCGGTTCGCGGGTGGGGAACTCCACTGTGTGCGCCGCGGCCGTAAGTGGGGCGTGCAGCGGCTCTTCGCCCGCGACGGCCGCGAGATACTCTACGTGCTCACTTTCTACCTGCCGCGGTTCCTGAATCTCCCGTTCCGGGAGAAGTTGGCGACCGTGATGCACGAACTATGGCATATCGGGCCAAAGTTCGACGGCGACCTGCGCCGTTTCGAGGGTCGCTGTTTCGCGCACGGCGGTTCGCAGAAGCGCTTCGACGCTAAAGTGGCCGAATTGCTCGAGCTGTGGCTGCGCCAGGAGCCCCCGGAATCGCTGACGGAGTTCCTCCGTTACGATTTCTCGGAATTGCTTGCGAGGCACGGGCGGGTGGTGGGCTGCAAGGTCCGCCCCCCGAAACTCGTCCCGGTGGAATAAGCCACCTCGCGCAGGCGGGCGGCGCTTGTGAGGCCCCTGTTCTTGCCTCGAAAACAGTCGCAGCGCAGGCTGTGCCGGCCGCGCCTGCCCCGGACGGGTTTCATGGCGGGTCCGCTACCGCTCGGGGCGATTGCCTCCGATCCCGGCCCTCTAGTTTCGCCTTTCCGTCATGGCAGCTTCCCTCGTCTCGAGTCCCTTTGGAAGGAGCGTGCGGGGGGAGGCTAGGCGGTGGCACTACAGCCGCTCCATGTAGGCAAAGGCCATGATTCCCAATTGCTCCGCGCGCGCACGGACACCGGTCATTTCCACCCACTCAGGAACATGACGTTCGTCCCGGCGAATCTGCTCAGGCACGGTCAGGAGGAGGCCTTGTTGCTCCGTCAACTCGCTAAGACGGATCTGGAGGTCGAGGATGTTTCCCGCCTCGCCCGACTCGATACGCCTTCGCTGTTCGTTGAGACAGTCCCAGGACCAGGCAATTCTACTGAAGACGTTGCTCAACAGGAGGGTCATGTTGTGCATCATGCTGTATCCTTGCAGGACATCCCGGATCCGGCTGTCGTCGTCGGAAATCAGCAGCATGCCTTGCTCGCCCAGAACCAGGTAGCTTGAGGGGCCAAGACGTAGAGCGGAAATTTGCGAATAGAACTGCGTGTTCAGTAGTATGCGTTCGACGAGACCTGCGCGGAAGAAAACGTCGAGATCACCCAGGGCATGCTGACTGACAATTGCATACATCTTTACGCCACGAAACGAAAACAAGCTCGGAGCCAGCGAATATTGCGTGAACACGCCCCTCTTGACCCCCATGTGGGCAATCACGCTGATGGTGAACTCCTTGAGCCACGACCGTTCCGCGGTATCGGTGTAGAGGGCAATGGCGTAAAGCAGCCTCAACGCATCGCTCGATAGAGGAGGCGGCGGGTTCACCTCTGCCTTGTGCGATTCCATGGCGATGGTCTCCACCATATCGGGCTGAAGGCACACTCGACGCATCAATCACAAGCAGCGCCACCAACGGACTCATGCGGCACTGTACTACGAACCGCAAACATTGTGAACTTCTTCACACAGTCGTGGCCTTGGCTTCGAGCGGAAGCTCGCATTGGTTGGCGGCCCTGCCGCCCTGTGAACTCGACGGGAAGCAGTATGCTATCCGCCCGGGGGGCAGTCAAGTCAACCCCGGCCTTGGGGTATGCCGGCATCGGCGCCGCGCGAGCACAGCAAGCCCGTCAGGGTGGCTTGCCCCCCCCGAATCGGCAGTGCGCGGTCGGCCGGCGGTTACACCGCCTTCGCCCGGTGCTTGGAAGCGGCCCCCTCGCCGGATGAGTCGCCCGGCGTATAATTAACGGGCTCTTCCGTTTCCCGGTGCAAACCACGGGGGCGGACCGACGGCGTTCGACACAAGACCGCAGACGGCACGACGGAGCGTGCCTGCTGTTTTTTCGGGCTTTGCAACCAGAAACGGAAGCCCCAATAGTCCAACGAAGCATTCATTCTCCAGCGTTCACGGAGCACCCGCCGGTGCATATCATCACCTACCCCCACCCGACTTTGCGGCACCCTTCGAAACCCCTAAAGCGGGTCGATGCCGAGCTGCGCAAGATCGTTGCAGAGATGATCGATTTGATGTACGAGGACGACGGCATCGGGTTGGCCGCCAATCAGGTCGATTTGCCCTACCGACTATTTGTGCTCAACCCAACGGGCGATCCCGAACACAAAGAGCACGAGTACGTTTTCCTCAATCCGGTCATCGTCCGCCGCCAGGGCAGCGCCGAGGCCGAGGAAGGCTGCCTGAGCCTTCCGGGCATCCACGCCCACGTCCGTCGGCCGGAGAAGATCGTCGTCTCGGCGTACAACATGCAGGGCGAGGAGATGCACCTCCAACTGGACGGCCTGTTCGCCCGCGCGGTGCAGCACGAGTACGACCACCTCGAAGGCATCCTGTTCGTCGACCGCCTCAGCGACCCGGCGAAGCTGGCCGTCCGCGGCGCGCTGGAGGAACTCGAGGCCGCCTTCGAAGGCAGCCAACGCCGCGGCATGGTGCCCGACGAACAGGAAATCGTCAGCCGGCTGGCGGAACTCGAATCGCTACGGACGTGACGCTCGGCGTCGTTCGTAGCCCCAGCGAGTCCCACTCGAACGTACCGGATGAAACGCAGGAGCCACTATAGCTTGTTGAGCGCGGCGTCGAGCGTGGCCTTGACCTTCTTCTTCTCGATTTCCGGATCAGCGCGCTGGATGTATTCCACGGCGGCAAGGTCATCGCCCCGTTTCCGATTCTGGCGGGGTTCCAGAGCCTCGATCAGGATTGCCTCAAGCGCCGGGATCAACTTTGCGGCGGTGTAGGTTTCGGGAAGTTCCGCCAACTCCCCCGCCTCAGAAACGGGTAGGAGTCCGAACCACGAAAAACGATCCCATCTTGCTGACATACGGTCGATCGTATGCTCGTAAAGCCTTCGGCCGAGCGGCCGTTCCGTCGTCCGCCCCACGTAGATGACTTCCCGCCCGTCGTACAGCAGATAGATGCCGAGCTGTTTGCAGAAGTCAACCGGCGTGGCTCCGATCTGTTGCATTCCGAGCAGTCTCGGCGTTGGCATCCACTCGACCGCATCCTTTCGCCAGAACATGCCGAACGACGTAACAATCTCGTATTGCTCTTCCGATTCCTCCGATTCGGCAACGTGCGGTGTGAGCTTGGACGTAACGATCTGGTCGCCGGGGAGTCCCGCTTTGATGGCGAAGGTTCCCTTGGAAACACGGACATACGGTGAAGCGTCGCCGTCATGCTTGATCGAAGCCGAAAGCTGTGCATTGACAGTGGCCGCGGGAGTGGCTCCCAGACTCTGCCGAAGACCGTCCGAGATGATTCGTTCGGCGATTTCGTTGTAGTGGAGCGGCGTGGATGATTCCGCAAGCACCTTGGCGATGGCCTTGCGCCAAGTCAGTTCCTGGGGCATGATCGGGTTCCCTTGCGTTTCCCGCGATTCGAACGACCGATTGGTGATCGGACCGGTAACAGGGACCAGACTACCAACTACTGCCGGCACGGGCAAGGCATGAAACCGGGTCTGTCGCGCGCAGGCGGCACTGGGGCTGGTTACGCCGTACGCATGGACAGCCACGAATCACACGAAAGGACCCTGGGTGAGTGAGGAAGGCCGTTCGAGTTTGCCTCCTCTGGTTCGCTTTCGTGTGTTTCGTGTCTTTTGTGGTTGATCCTCCTCCCTCTGTCCATAGGGGCTACAGGGAAACAGAAGAGGCAACCGTTCACGGTTCGGCGTCTTCCAGCATCACCTGCACGTCGTTGCGGCGGCTTTCGGGCGTAACGTTAAGCTGCTCGAGTTTGCCGTCGCGATACACGCCTTCCACCGTGGTTTGCCGAGGGGCGTGGAGCTTGAAGCGGACGTTCCACTCGGCGGGCCAGGCGGGCAGCAGGAGGATCCGGTCGCCCTCGGTCTGCAGGAGCATGGTTTGCAGGGACATCAGCAGGTTGCCGCCGTGGTCCTGGTCGGGAATCCAGTCGAAGTTCGGGCCCCAGAAGGCTGGGAAGCGGCTGCCGCCGTGATGGTTCTTCGCACGTCCGGCCACGTAGCCGGCCGCCACGTCGGTCAGCCCGAGGAAGGCCGCCTGGGTGTCGTCCTGCCGCCAGCCGTTGTTGCCCTTCACGGCCCGTTTCTCGAAGGTGCGCCGGCCGATCTCCAGCCCGGGCTTGCCGACGCCGTAAAGGCGGAAGGGGAACACGGCGTACAGTTCGGGGTTCTCGGAGTTGCCGCGGCCGCCGAAGACCTCCTCCGCCCCTAAGATCCGTTGCTCCCCCTCTTCGCCGGCCATCGGCAAAGGCGGCAGCGACTGCTGCAATCGCGTCCAGAACGCACGGCGTTCGGCGCCGGCCGCCTGCTCCGGCAGGTCGAGCAGCTTGCCGAGCACCCACCGAAGCCCGGCGACGTCGGGTGTGGGGTTCTTTGCGTCTTGCAGCGTTTCGAGCGCCTGGGCCGGGTACATTACCAGCGTACCCTCCTCATCGCGCTCGTAGTGCTCGTCCCAGAACTTCAGCAGCGAGTCGGCCATCGGCAGCAGACGTTCCTTCAGGAACGCCTCATCGCCGGTGAAGGCGTAGTAGTCGAGCAT
>CAYPWB010000254.1:0-2607 GCA_964414315.1 uncultured Planctomycetaceae bacterium
CTCAGCCCGCCGCACAGCACGACCTGCTCGCCGAACAGGTCGGTTTCGGTCTCTTCGGCGAAGGTCGTTTCGATCACTCCGCCTCGCGTCCCGCCGATGCCCTTGGCGTACGCCAACCCGAGGGCCCGCTCCTTGTCGCCGGCGTTGGCCCCCAGGCCGATGAGGCAGGGCACGCCGGCCCCGCGCACGTACTCGGCCCGCACCAGGTGCCCGGGCCCCTTCGGCGCGATGAGGATCACGGCCACGCCTTCGGGGATGTCGAACTGGCCGTAGTGAACGTTGAACCCGTGCGAGCAAACGATGACGTTGCCCGGCGAAAGGTTCGGGCGGATTTGCTCGCGGAAGATGTCGGCCTGGAGTTCGTCGGGCAGGAGGATGGTGATCAGGTCGGCCTGCTTCACGGCCTCTTCGGTGGAAAGCGGATTGAAGCCGTCCTCAACCGCCTTGGCATGGTTTTGCGTGCCCGGCAGCTCGGCCACGATCACGTTGCAGCCGCTGTCGCGCAGGTTCTGGGCGTGCCCGTGGCCCTGGGAGCCGTAGCCCAAGATGGCAATGGTCTTGTTCTTCAGCAGGGAAATATCGGCGTCTTTTTCGTAATAGATGGTAGCGGCCATGGAGGGCACTCCTGAGAACGGTGGTTTGCGGGAAACGGTACGATTCAATCCGGCGCGGCCGTTGGCGGGCCCTTATGGCGCGGCCGGCTCCTCGGCTTGGTGTTTGGTCTTCTGGCCGCGCACCATGGCAATGCGGCCGGTGCGC
This sequence comes from uncultured Planctomycetaceae bacterium, assembly GCA_964414315.1. Classification (GTDB taxonomy): domain Bacteria; phylum Planctomycetota; class Planctomycetia; order Pirellulales; family Thermoguttaceae; genus PWXP01. The sequence continues at coordinate 760 of CAYPWB010000254.1, forward strand.
ACCAGTTCGATGATGCCGAACGGGCGCATCATTTCGACAAAGGCCTCGATCTTGCGCTCCTGGCCGGAAATTTCAATCATCACCATCTCTGGGGCCACATCGACAATGCGCCCGCGGAAGATGTCGGTCAGTTCGCGTATTTCGCTCCGCTTTCCGGGCGGGGCGGCCACTTTCAGGAGCATCAAGTCGCGCTCCACGTGATCCTGCGAACTGACGTCGTCCACCCGAACCACAGTGACGATCTTCTCCAACTGCTTGCGGACCTGCTCCAGCACGCGGTCGTCGCCGACCACGACGAAGGTCATCCGCGAGAGTTGCGGGTCTTCCGTCTCCCCGACTGCAAGGCTGTCGATGTTGTAGCCGCGCGAGGCCAGCATGCCGGCGATGTGCGAAAGCACCCCGGGCACGTTGTGGACCAAGGCTGATAGTACGTGGCGCATAGCACGCTCCTGAAATACGCGAAACCGCCTATTGTACCAAGCGCCCGCACCGCGGCAAGGGGGCGGCTGCGGCGGCTCACACCTCCACCGCTCGGCCCAACAGCCGCACGCCGTGAAAAACCAGTGCGAGGATGCCAATTGCGGCCAGGATCGTCTTCAATTGCTCCGAACGGCTCGCCGGCCCGGGAGGCTCGGCAACGTCGTCGGGCGCCGCGGGCGTGGAGGCGACCCAAGGCTCGGGCGTGCCGTCCGGCGGAGGGCGGCCCAAGCCGGCAATCGCATCGGTTCCCGCCTGCCGGCCCGGTGCGGGCGTCGGGTGGGCGCGGGCCGGCAGCCCAGGTGCCGCCAAAGGTGCGGAGACGCTCGGACCGCGGGCTGCCGCTCCGGTTGCCGCGTCGGGCGAGGTGGCGGGCGATACGCCCGACGCGCTCTCCCCAGGTGCCGGCCGGACGCCCCGGATCAACGCCGTCGGCGGGCCGGGCTGCGGGCGCGAGGCGATCATCGTGTCGTTCTCGGGAAGCCGGTAGAAATCGTTCCACAACGGCGTCAGGAACTGCCGCACACGGCCGCTGTGGCTGCCCGTGGTTCGTCCGAAGGCCGATCCGAACAGCACGCCGGCCAGTTCGCCCCGCGCGTTGAAGATGGGCCCCCCCGAGTCGCCCTGACGGGCCGACGCCGACAGCTCGACCAGTTCGAACGGATGCTGCCGGCCGGGCGACAGGTACTGGGTGCATCGGCCCGTGTCGACACGGTACTGCCCCTTGCCGTATCCGGCAATGGCCAGCGGCTCGCCGGGCCGCGGGGGCACGGCGGCCAGGGCGATCGGGTCGGCGCGCGGCCGCCAGATAACCAGGGCGGCCAGGTCCCAATCGGCGTCGATTCGGGCAATGGTGGCGGCCGATTGGAACCCGTCTGCGAACACCACCGTGGGCGGCGCGGCGGCATCGCGCACCACGTGCCAGTTGGTCAGCACGAGTCCGTACGTTTCGGTGGCCGCAACCAGGGCCCCCGACCCGTACGACCGGCCGGCCTTGTCCTGCACAATCACCCGCACAACGGCCGGGTGAATTCGCGCTGCCGAGGTTTGCCCCGAACCAACGGCGGCTTGGAAGAGGGCAATTGCAGCGAATACGGCGCCGCGCAGGAGATGCGCAGCAGAAACCGGGGGCGGGACCTCACGATTCCGGGGAGGATCGTTGCACGGACACATAGGCATTATCGGAAAGCCGCCACCCCCAACCTCTTTCTTCGACGGGCGGCTCCGCTCAATTCACTCGGACGACGCGGCACGTCAGAACCCTCCGGATAAGCATTGCGAGCCCGGTCGGCATACGACGACGTTACGCCCCGTCTTGCGCAACGTGCAAGATCGGGGGAACCGGCTTGCCCGGATTATTCGGCTACGTAG
>CAYPWB010000254.1:2707-9179 GCA_964414315.1 uncultured Planctomycetaceae bacterium
TGCGCAACGTGCAAGATCGGGGGAACCGGCTTGCCCGGATTATTCGGCTACGTAGGGTGCCGGTCGCGTCATTCGATGGTGCTGAAACGTGAACTCCAGCACCGCACGGTTCACGCCTGTTGGAGTTCACGCTTTAGCGTGTGAATCGAAGGTGCGCGATGTCCGGCATGCTGAAGCGTGAACTCCAGCAGCGAGCCACGGCAACTTTCCGGCTACCAACGGCTGCGCTTGCGATGGGACCGAGGTTGTGTCAGACTGGAGTATTTGACCCACGCCCTTCGCGTGTCGCCCATGGCGTTCCCGATGCGGTAACCATTCACGGGGCGGCGCGGGCAGTTTTCTCCGCTACATTCGAAGGGGACAGTCCCCGTCTGAACGGTTACGCGATGAGCTATTCTCCGCCTCCCCACGCCAACCCACCGCCAGCGGCACCCGGCGGGATGCCCCCAGCGGAAGGGGGTGCGCCGGGGCCGCCGACGGCCGATATGCGGTCCAGCCCCGAAATGCAGGCGTGGCTTGAAAAACTCCAGCAGCAGGACCGGAGTTTGGGGCGGCAGAACCGGGTACTAACCATTGCTTTGGCCGCCGGAATCGCGATAGCGATTATCGTACTTTGGCTCGGCTATCGATCGACCCTCGGCGCCTACGCCGCCCTGGGGGACCTTACGGCCGAACAGCATCCGGCCCATCCGGGACGCATCGACTTCTCACTACGTGTGGCCCGGCCGGGGCAGGTCCATTTCCGCCGGATTTCCGGAAACCGCCTTGCCGAAAGGATCGACCATTTCTCCGCACGCGGCGAGTTCCGTCGCGAGTGGGCGTGGGACTACGCGCCGGGTGAAGAACTGGTGGTTACCGCATGGTATCGTTCGTGGTTCCTGCGGCAGCGACAAACGTGGCGATTTCCCACAACGCGGCGGCTCGACGTCGTCCTGCTGGTTGATACGAGCCAGGCAGCCGACCTGGACGTCCCGCGCGTCAAGCGTCACTGCACCGCGTTCGCCGAGCGGCTGCTCAAGCAAGGATGGCAACCGCGCTATTCGATCGTGGCTTTCGGCAGCCGGGAAGCGGAACCGTGGTCCTATGTTCGCGGTCCTACCGACGACTTGTTGGAGTTCATTGTCGCACTCGACCAGATGCCTCGCTTTCCCGGCAGTTCCGACGAGGGTTCCTCGCTCGACGCGTTGGAAGAGGCATTGGCAATTCCCTTGGCAGAAGGCTCCACGCGCTGGTTTATCTTAGTGACCGACCGTGGCCTGCAGCCCGAAACGCAGGGCGGGGCCGCGATGTCCGACATTGCGGAGGCGTTGGCCCGGAATCGCATTCGGCTCGACGTCTTTGCGGAGCCGGAAACGCGGACCGCGTACGCGCCGTTGCTGGGCGACGTTGGGCGCTTCTATCGCCTGGCGACTTTCGGCCCGGTGATGACACAAGGACACGTGCTGGAGGATTGACGTGCAACGTTGCCCTTGGTGTGGCCGAAATATCGACGACCGGGCCGTCGCGTGCCCGTATCCGGATTGCTCCCGGGTACTGGACCGGGAAGCCTCGTCGTCCGGACGGATTCCGCCGCCTCCGCCGGTGCCCGGTTCGCCGGGGAGCGAAGGTCGAGCGTCGGCGTCGCCGGACTCTTCCCCACCGGGTTATCCATCGCAACGTTCGCGTCCGGGGGAAATGCCGCTTGCCTCGCCGCCTCCTCCGGGTTCGCACGGCCCGGCGCCGCGCCCGGCCCCGCAGGCCGGCTCGCACGGCGGGGAACGGCCGCTGCCCTCGCCTCCTCCGCCGGGCTCGTACGGAGGCGCGTCGGCTCCGCCGTCCTCGGGCGCGCGTGGCGGTGAGCAGCCGCTGGCTTCGCCGCCGCCCCCGGGAACGCCTTTCGCAGGGTACTCCGGACCGAACGCTGGGGCGCCGGGGGGCGGCTCGCATCCGGCGGGGCACGCGCCATCAGCGAGGGGCGGGCCGCAGCCCACGCATGGACCCGGCGCGGCGAACGGGCCTGCCGATCCCACCGCGGGGCTTCCGGAAACGCTGGGGACGGCATTCTGGCATGCCGTCGCGCGGGCGGTGCAATGGTCGCGCCGAGCCGATGCGCCGCCCGACGCCGCATCGCAACCGCCCACCCCGCCGCCTCCGGTCATCGCGAAGGCCGACGCGCCGCAGGCGCCGGAAGAAGTCGATTTTCCCACCCAGGAGCCCGAATGCCGCGCCGAAGAGGTGGTCCTCCAAGTGGAAGCGGAGAACTTGCGGACGCGCCTTGAGCGGGGCCGAAAGCGCCGCGCGCGCCTGGCGACGGCCGCCGTGGCGGTCGTCGCGCTGAGCGGTATCCTCGGAGTGGTGCACTACGTACACCGCGTGCTGAGTTACGCGGAACTCGCCCCCGGCATCTCTATTCGCGTCGACCCGCTCGACCCGGAACGCCTGACGCTCTCGTACCGTCCGGTACGGGCGGGCCGGGTGGGCTTCCATCGCTGGGGCGCCGAACGCCGGACCGAGTTGGTCGACGAGGTTTCGGAGGAAGCGGTCGGGCAGGACCAAATGCTGCTGTGGCAGGCCGAGGACCTTACGGCAGGCGACCGCGTCGGCGTGCGCTACCGCGACGGATGGCGGCTGACCACGCACGAGATCGTCGTGCCCGAGCATGGCGACGCCCCCTAGCCCGCCGGCGAGTCGCCCTGAATGTTGCCCACCGATGTTGGAGTTCACGCTTTAGCGTGCCAACCCCGTGTGCGCGTTTCCCTGCACGCTGAAGCGGGAACTCCAACAGGGCGATGTAAGACGGCTTCCGCGAAGGTTCCCCCCCTTTCGCCCCGGATGACGGAATCGTAATGTTGACGTTTTCTGCAATCGTGCCATAATGGGCCAAAGAGCGGCACTGCACGTGAGGCTTTTCCATGAGCGACTTACTCGTCTTGCTCGGTATGCAACAGGCGCCCATTTGCGAAACGCTGCGCGAGAGGCTGTCGCAGGGCATCTGTCCCACGCTGTCGAAGACCGAGCAGGGCCAGCCCGACGCCATGTTCGCCGCACTGAAGGCCTGCTGCGTGCAGAATAGCGATGTGCCGGCCACGCAATGGGCGAAAGACCTCAGGGCCGAGTTGCCCCCCGGGGGGGCGCCGAAGACGGAAGTACTGACGGCGTTGAACTGGCTCGAATGGGCGGTTCGGCTGGCCGTCGTCCGCTCGGTCCACCAGAAGCGGTCCATGCTGGCCGCGCTCGAAACGCTTGCCGGGGCGGTCGACTGGCTACGGCGATCCTATTTCGCCCCCCGACCCAGCGATGCGGCGGCCGACCAGCCCACCCCCGAGGACTTCACCGCCTTCGTCGAGGCGACGGCCGCGCTGATCTGCTTCGCGACCATTCAGGGGCGGCCGTTTTACCTGAACCGGGCAGGACGGCAGATGGTGGGCCTGGCTGACGACGCACCGCTGGACCCCACGGCTCTGCATCGCTTCTATACCGACGCCTCCTGGCAGGAGCTGCGCGACGTGGCGGTGCCCGCCGTGCGCGAGCAGGGCGTTTGGGAGGGCCGCAGTGAACTGCGGAACGTGGAAACCGGCCGCACCCAGAAGATGCACACGACCGTTTACCTCGTTCGACGTATGCAAAGCGGCAAACCGGCCGCGCTTGCCATCGTCCACCGCGACGACTCCCGCCATGCCCGGCTCGAGGAGGAATTGGCCGAGGTCCGCGCCCGGAAGAACGCCATCCTTGAATCGTCGCTCGACCCGATCATCACGATCAACCACGAGGGGGTCATCACCGAGTTCAATCGGGCCGCCGAGCAGACCTTCGGCCACCAGCGCAACCAGGTTCTGGGCACCCGGCCCTCCCAAGTCCTCTTCCCGCCGGCGAAGAGCGAAGGCCACCGGAACCGAATCGATCGGTACCTCGACATGGGCGAGGGCTCCATGCTGGGCCGGCGCACCGAGGTGACCGCCGTGCGCAGCGGCGGCGAGACCTTTCCCGCGGAATTGGCCATGACCATCAGCGAGGAAGGCGGCGCGCCGGTGATGACGTTCTTCGTTCGCGATATCAGCCATCGCAAGAGGGCGGAGCAGCAGCAGGCGCAGTACGCCGCGGAACTGGAACGCTCGAACCGGGAACTGGAGCAGTTCGCGTACGTGGCCTCGCACGACTTGCAGGAGCCGTTGCGGAAGATTCGCACCTTCGGCGACCGGCTTGAGATGAAGTGCGGCGATGCGCTCGACGAAACCGGCCGGCACTGCGTGGCTCGCATGCAGGACGCCGCCGCTCGCATGCAGCGGCTCATCGACGGCCTGCTCACCCTCTCCCGCGTGACCACCCGCGGCCAGCAGTTCGAGCCCGTCGACCTCGAAGCGGTCGCCCGGGAAGTCGTGGCCGACCTCGAAGTTCAGATCGAGCGGGTCGAGGGGCGCGTGGAGATCGGCAAGCTGCCGACCATTCAGGCCGACCCGCTGCAAATCCAGCAGCTCTTCCAGAACCTGATCGGCAACGCGTTGAAGTTCCGCCGCATCGAGGAGCCGCCGATTGTGAAGGTCCACGGCCGCTTCCAGCACGGGCGCGAGCAGCGGCGTTCGGGCGCCTCGGCCGCGGAGGAAAAGTGCTTGATCTACATCGAAGACAACGGCATCGGCTTCGAGGAGAAGCACGCCGATCGCATCTTCGACGTCTTCCAACGCCTGCACGCCCGCGACGTGTACGAAGGGACGGGCGTGGGCCTGGCCATCTGCCGCAAAATAGCCGAACGGCACGGGGGAACCATCCACGTGAGCAGCACCCCGGCAAAGGGCACGACCTTCGAGGTGGTGCTCCCCGTGGTGCATCGCAAGAAGTCCGGGTGAAGCCATGCCGCGGGAACGCCGAACGCGAACCATCCTGATGGTCGATGACGACGCCGACGACTGCACGCTCGTGCGCGAGGCGCTGGTCGAGATCGGCGCCGTGCACGACCTGCGCTGCGCCGGTGACGGCGAGGAGTTGTTCGAGTACCTGGAGCGACGGGGGCGGTTTGCCGCCCGCGCTACGGCCCCGCGGCCCGACCTGATCCTGCTCGATCTGCAAATGCCCCGCAAGAACGGCCGCGAGTCGCTGCGTCAATTGAAGTCGGAACCGGCCTGGCGGCGCATTCCCGTGGTCGTGCTCACCACGTCGACGGCCCCGGGCGACGTGAACTACGCCTACGAGATGGGCGTCAACTCGTACGTAACCAAGCCGACGACGTTCCGAACGCTCGTCGACGCCGTCCGATTGATCATCGAATACTGGTTCGAACTGGCCCGAACCCCCGAGAACGATTGACATGGAAGCCGCCGGCGTACGCATCCTGCTGGTCGAGGACGATCCGGACGACGTTTGGATCGTGCGGAACCTGCTGTCGGACCGTTGGGACGGACCGTACGACCTGGTCCACGTGGAATTGCTCTCCTCCGCCCTGGAATTGTGCGGCCGGCGCCGGTTCGACGTCGTCCTGCTCGACCTGGCCTTGCCCGACAGCCAAGGCCTGGAAACGTTCTTCGCCATGAACGCCCAAGTCGAGGACATTCCCATCGTCGTCTTGTCGGGCTACAGCGACGAATCGGCCGCCATGAAGGCGGTGCAAGCGGGGGCGCAGGACTATCTGGTCAAGGGGCAGGTCGACGACCATCTTCTGGTGCGGTCCATCCGGTACGCCATCGAACGGAGCCGGCGCGACCGCGCCGAGCGGGCCGTGCTCGATACGTCGGAGGAGTTCCGCGCCGCCGGCGAAATCCAACAACGCCTCTACCCGGTCGAACCCCCCGACCTGCCCGGCTTCGACATCGCCGGCGCCCTCTATCCCGCCAAAGCCACCGCCGGCGACTACTTCGACTACATTCCCATGGTGGACGGCTCCTGGGGCGTGGTCGTCGGCGACGTGAGCAGCCACGGCATGGGACCCGCGCTGCTGATGTCGGAAACCCGCGCCTGCCTCCGAACGCTTGCCCAATCGGGCTCCGACCCGGGCGACATCCTCACCCGCACCAACCGCGTCCTCGCCGCCGACACCGGCGACTTCCACTTCGTCACCCTGGCGATGGTGCGGATCGATCCGATGGAGCGGACCATGGCGTACGCCAGTGCCGGGCAGCGGGGCTACCTGTTCCACGTCGACGGCCAGGTGTCGATCCTCGACAGCACGGCGTTGCCGCTGGGGGTCCGGGCCGATACGATCGTGCCTTGCTGCTCCGAACGGGTTCTGGTGCCCGGCGAACTGCTCACCTTCTTCACCGACGGCGTGGTCGAGGCGGAATCGCCCGGCCGGGTACGCTTCGGCTATCCCCGCGTGCTGGAAGTCATTCGTTCGGAGCGCGAGCGGCCCGCGGCCGATATCGTGGCCGCAATGCGTCATGAACTGCACGACTTCGCCCGAGGAATGCCCCAACGCGACGACATGACCATCGTCGTCGTTCGGGTAACGTCCCCTTCGGCCGGTAAGGGGACAGGTCGGTGCACCACAGCAAAGTAGCAGGCA
>CAYPWB010000255.1:0-9157 GCA_964414315.1 uncultured Planctomycetaceae bacterium
TAGTCGTCGGTGGCGGGCAAATCGGCCGACCACTCCATGGCCGGCTGCGCGGCCAACACGGCCCGGCGCTGCGCGGCGTCGAGTTGGTCGGGATGGCGCGGCGGAGGCGACGCCAGGCTCTTTTCAAAATCCCAGGAAACCAGCCGGAAGTGCGCCTTGGCGATGTTCTTGTACCGCACGCCAATCGTCGGCCACGGTTCGGTCCAGACCCGCTCTGTCGAAACCGATACGGAAGGCGCCTCGATCTGCTGCACCAGGTTGTAGCACTGGCGCCCGCCGGGGCTGTCGGGGAACGCCCGCCAGCCCTGCTCGGCCAGCTTGCGCGCTTCGACCAACTCGCCCTCGCTCTGCAAGACGCTTGCCCAGGCGTGTCGCGCCCGGGCCGAAATCTCGTGGTCGCCCCAACGGTCCACGAATCGCTCCAGCGCGGCCTTGTACCGCGCTGCCTTCGTTTCACCATAGGCCTTATTGTTGCCGAAGCGCAGCCGGTCGAGGTTCCAGTCGATCAAGGCTTCCTGATTCTTCTCGCTCTGATGAAACTTGAGCAACTCCTGATACAGCCGCACGGCCTTGTAATCCGGCGACGCCGTGTCGGTCGTTTCGACGTCCCAGGCGACGAACTCGTCGAGCGGGTCGAAAACGGGGCTGGTGGCCGGCAGTTCGAAAGCATCCTCCGGCTTGGCCGCCGCCTGCTCGCCCGAGGTGTAGAACTCCAGGGCCTCGGCGGCCACGAAATCGTACAGCGTGGGCCGATAGCTGTCGGGCATGGTGCCCTTTTCGAGCAGGGCATCGTACTGTTCGACGGGCGTTTTGCGCAGCAGCTTTTCGGCCGAAAGGGCGGCGGTGAAGTGCTTGTCGATCTCGGCGAACAGACGCGGCAGGGCCCAGGTGGTGAAGTCGTCGCCGGGCGCCTCCGCCGTGGCGGTCCGCTGCATGAATCGCCAGCGGTTCCGCTGGAAGTAGTGCCAATACCAGTTAGCCAAAATGGCCTGCATGACCGGCTTCATTTCGGCCGGGGCTGCGGCGATTTCCTCTTCGAGCAGGACGATCTTTTCCTCGGGCTTGTTGCCCTGGATTTGCCCCTCCAGGGCGATCTTTTGCCCAATGGCTCGAATAGCCTCGGCGTGCGCCTTGTCCTTCATGGCCCCCTCGATAATCGGTTCAAGGTGCTCCATGGCTGTCTTGGGAAGCCCCTTCTCGACCGCCTCTTTTACCTTCTGCCATTGCGCTTCCCGTGGCCCCCGGTCGCCCGGGCCTCCATCGGTGGCGGCATAGCCGAGAAAAACAAACGGCAGAACAAACAATAGGGTCCAACGTTTCATGGCGGAGCTGACTCCTTCTCAAGAGGGGGTCGTGCGATTCATCTCACGATCGAGGGCGCCTGCCCAGTATAGACGCTTTGCGGCTCCCATTAGTTCCCGTCCTGAAAAAACCGAGCCGCCGGCGTAGTACGAGTGGATACTTATCCGGCTTTCGAGGCCGGTTCGCCCCGGCTGCCGCAGCACACTCCTGCAGGGGGGGTACGAGAAAGCGGTGAATCGACGTATAGTTCAGTGTAGGAACCGTACCTTACGAAGGGCGAATCGGAGTGTGATGAATGAAGTGGTCGACGAGGGTAGGTGCCGTATCGGGCATCGGAATTTACATTCACTGGACCTTCTGGTTCCTGATCGGATGGATTCTGATCGCCTACGGCCGTCAAGAGGGGGGCGTCACCGCCGCTCTGCAGGGAGCCGTGCTGGTACTCGCCATTTTCGGCTGTGTGGTCCTGCATGAACTAGGACATGCGCTCACGGCGAAGCGGTTCGGCATTCGGACGCGCGATATCACCATCCTCCCTATTGGAGGGGTCGCCCGGTTGGAACGGATGCCCTCGGAGCCTGTCCAGGAGCTTTGGGTGGCCGTAGCCGGCCCCGCCGTGAATGTTGGAATCGCCGCCGCACTATTCGGCGCGATCTTATTGGTCTATGGCCCGCGACAAATCGCCAGTGCCGATTTCCTGGAGGGAAATCTGTTGGTCGGTCTGCTCGCGGCCAATGTCCTTCTGGCAGGGTTCAACATGCTGCCGGCGTTTCCGATGGACGGAGGCCGGGTGCTCCGCGCACTCCTTGCAACCCAATTGGACTACGTCCGCGCGACGAACATCGCCGCAACCGTGGGGCAAGCCATGGCCGTGGTGTTCGGAATCCTCGCGTTTACCACGGGAAACTGGATCCTGTTGTTCATCGCCCTGTTCGTTTACCTGGGTGCCCAAGGCGAGACGCACATGGCCAAAATCCGAGGGTTGCTGCGCGGCGTGCCGGTTCGCGAGGCCATGATCACTCGATTCCGCGTTCTGAGCGAGGACGACACGATCAGCACCGTCATGGGCGAACTGCTGGCCGGCAGTCAGCAGGATTTCCCGGTCGTATCGGAGGAGCAAATTATCGGAACACTCACTCGGAAGGATGTTCTATCCGCCCTTGCCGAAGGAAACACCCACGCCCGCGTCGGCGACATCATGGCACGCGAGTGTCGTCTCGTCGACGAGTCGGAGATGCTGGAGGACACCTACCTGCGGATGCGCGAAACCGATTGCTCGACCTTGCCGGTGGTGCGTCGCGGACAGTTGATCGGCATGGTCACCCTGGAGAATGTTGGAGAGTGGCTTATGATTCATTCGGCGCTCGATCGCCAAGGAGGGCAGGTCGCCAAACTCCCGATTTGACATGGGGTTTTTGCGTCTCCGGGCGCAAAGCCCGACAAAGCAGCAGGCTCGCTCCGTCGTGCCGTCCGCTGCATCGGGCAGAACGCAGCCGTTCGGCCGAATGGTTTGCCCCCCAGAAGCGGCAGAGGCTCACACGGCGGGCATCACGTCAAGATGGACCGAATGGGTCGATAGCGACCGCCCCTTTCGGACCGTCCTGATCCGGAGAATTGGAAGACGTTTGAACCGGTCACCCTGCTTGGGAAGGTGCGGAAACTCTTGAGAAACCACGGTAAGGTATTGCGCCGACGAAAGAAATAGCGGACCGCGCGCCTCCAGTCGGGCCGTTCGGAGGCCGCCAAGGCATACGCCATCCCCCCCACCGAGTCGAAATGGAATAGCTTTCACTGACTGCTTTATGGATACAGCCAATTGTAGGACGATCCGGATCGGCAAGGGCCTGACGCTGCCCTTGTCCGGAGCCCCCCGGCAGGAGATTTCGGACGGGCCGCCGCTCGGCCAAGTGGCCGTACTGGGGCCCGACTATGTTGGTATGCGGCCTACGATGGCCGTGGCGGAGGGCGACAGCGTTCGGCTGGGGCAGGTGCTGTTCGAGGACAAGAAGACGCCGGGGGTATTGTACACCTCGCCGGGGTCGGGCCGCGTCGCGGGCGTAAACCGCGGGGCGAAGCGGGCGTTGTTGTCGGTGGTCATCGAGCTGTCGGGCGACGACGAGGAAAGGTTCGAGCGTCCGGCGGGCGCTCGCCTGGAGCAACTCGATCCGCAAGGTGTCCGCGAAACGCTCGTCCGCTCCGGCCTGTGGACGGCGCTGCGCACCCGGCCGTTCAGCAAGGTGCCCACCCCGGAAGCCGTCCCGGAAGCCGTTTTTGTCACCGCCATCGACACGCACCCGCTGGCAGCCTCGCCGGAGGTGATTCTCAGCGAGCGGCCGGACGATTTCATCGCCGGCTTGAAGGTTCTCGGTCGGCTGGGCGGCGAGAAGGTGTACCTGTGCCAGCCGCCCGGGGCGAACATTCCCGGCGGCGACGTGGCCGGCGTGGAGCGGGTGGCGTTCGAAGGCCCCCACCCGGCCGGCCTGCCCGGAACACACATCCATCTCCTCAGCCCCGTCGGCCGCCACCGTACGGTATGGCACGTGAACTACCAGGACGTGATGGCCGTCGGCGTATTGTTCCAGACCGGCCGGTTGGATTGCCGCCGCGTCATCTCGCTTGCGGGGCCCCGGATTCGCGACCCGCGGCTTATCCGCACTCGAGTCGGAGCCCGTTTGGGCGATCTGGTGGAGAACGAGTTGGAAGACGATGCTGTGCGCATCGTATCGGGTTCGGTGCTCAGCGGCCGGGCGGCCCAGCGGTCGCTCGACTACCTCGGGCGGTACCATCTCCAGGTGACCGCGCTTTCGGAAGGGACCGACCGGCAACTTCTCGGCTGGTACTCCCCCGGGTGGAATAAGTATTCCGCGTTGAACGTGGTGGCATCGCGGCTTCTGGGCCGTCGCCGGCTCCCGCTGACGACCACCGCGAACGGAGGCCGTCGGGCCATCTACCCGATTGGCACCTACGAACAGGTGATGCCGCTGGACATCATCGCCACGTTTTTGTTGCGGGCGTTGGCCGTCGACGACATCGAGCAGTCCGAGGCGCTTGGGGCCCTGGAATTGGACGAAGAGGACCTGGCCCTGTGCACGTACGTTTGCCCCGGCAAGAACGATTACGGCCCGTCCCTCCGCCGAGTCCTTGCGGCGATTGAGAAGGAAGGGTAAGACGCCCCATGAAACCACTTCGCAAGATGATCGATCGCGTGGCGCCTTGGTTCGAAGAGGGTGGGCGACTTCACGTGCTCTTCCCCCTGTTCGAGGCGGTCGATACGTTCTTGTACAGCCCGAAAAAGGTTGCCGCGGGCCAGGTCCACGTGCGCGACGCGCTCGACTACAAACGCATGATGATGACCGTGGTCGTGGCTTTGCTGCCGTGCACGTTCATGGCCATGTACAACACGGGCTTGCAGGCGAACCGGGCCATGGCCGACATCGGGCTTTCGGAAATCGCCGGGTGGCGGGGTGAGGCGATCGCGCTGGCAGGTTCCGGGTACGACCCGTCGAGCATTTGGGCCAACGTATTGCACGGCGCGCTGGTCTTCCTTCCAATATATTTGGTGTGCATGGCCGTGGGCGGGGCCTGGGAGGTGCTGTTCGCCACGGTGCGCCGGCACGAGGTGAACGAGGGATTCTTCGTAACGGGGCTGCTGTTTCCGCTCACCTTGCCGCCAAGCACCCCGCTCTGGCAGGTGGCCGTGGGCATCAGTTTCGGCGTGGTGATTGGAAAAGAGATTTTCGGCGGCACCGGCTACAATTTCCTGAATCCGGCCCTGACGGCCCGCGCGTTCCTGTTCTTCGCCTACCCCGCCAACTTTTCGCTCGACACGGCCTGGACGGCGGTCGACGGCTACAGCGGCGCCACGCCGCTGGCCAACGCGGCCACGGGCGGCCTGCCGGCGATCGATCCGACGTATTTGGAGGCGTTCCTGGGCACGATTCGCGGGTCGATGGGCGAGACCTCCACGCTGGCGTGCCTGATCGGAGCCGCCATTCTCATCCTGACCGGGATCGGCTCCTGGCGCATCATGATGAGTATGCTGGCCGGGGCGCTGGGGCTGGCTGCGTTGCTGTGGGGCGTCGGCAGCGAGACGAACGTCATGTTCAGCGTGCCGCCTCACTGGCACCTGGTCGTGGGCGGCTTCGCCTTTGGGCTCGTGTTCATGGCAACCGACCCCATCAGCGCGGCCATGACCATCAAGGGCCAGTACGTGTACGGGGTGATCATCGGCGCCATGACCATCCTCATCCGGGTCATCAATCCGGCCTTCCCTGAAGGCGTGATGCTGGCCATTCTCTTCGGCAACACCTTTGCGCCACTGATCGATTATTACGTGGTGCGTGCCAACATCCGGCGGAGGGCCCTCCGACATGCGTAAAGACTCGGTCCCTTACACGATGATGGTTGCCGCCGGGGTGTGCGTTGTGTGCTCGTTGCTCGTCTCGACGGCAGCCATCACGCTCCGGCCCATTCAGCAGCGGAACGCTGAACTCTACATGAAGCGGAACATTCTCGTGGCCGCGGGCCTAATCCAGCCGCGGGAGCGCGCCGACGTGGAGGCCCTGTTCGAGCAAATTGAAACGCGGGTGGTGGACCTCCGCTCCGGCCGATTCACCGACGAGGTCGCCCCGGAAGCCGCGGACGAGCCGCAGTATTCCACCACCTTGCCCGAGGAGGAAGACACCGCCGGTATCCGCCGACGTTCCGAGTACCGCAAAGTGTACCTGCTGAGGAGCAATGGCGAGTTGGACCGCATCATCCTGCCCGTACGCGGCATGGGCCTTTGGGCGATGATGTATGGATTCGTCGCCCTCGACGCCGACCTGAACACGGTCGAGGGCCTCGTTTTCTACGAGCACGGCGAGACGCCGGGGCTCGGCGGCGAGGTCGACAACCCGCGCTGGCGCGAACAGTGGGTCGGCAAGAAGGCGTTCGGCCCGGAAGGGAGAGTCCGTATTGAAGTGGTCAAGGGCCAGGTCGGCCCCGACACGCCCGACGCCCGCTACAAGATCGACGGTATTTCCGGCGCCACGTTCACCTCGCGCGGCGTGTCGAATCTGGTTCGGTTTTGGCTCGGCGAGATGGGATACGGCCCCTTTCTCGAAAACCTGCGCGACGAACTCGGGGAACCACTGAGCGCGAAGGACGGAGCAGACGCACCATGACCAAACCCAGCAAGGTTCTCCTGGAACCCGTCTTCGACAACAACGCCATCCTGGCGCAGGTGCTGGGCATCTGCTCCGCGCTGGCGGTGACCACGAAGTTGGAAACGACCATCACCATGTGCCTGGCCGTCATCTTCGTGCTCACCTGTTCGAACATGGCCGTGGCGGCCATTCGGAACATCGTGCCGGCGAGCATTCGCATGGTCGTGCAAATGACGATCATCGCATCGCTGGTGATTGTGGTCGATCAGTTCCTGAAGGCATACGCGTACGATATCAGCCGGGAGTTGTCGGTGTTTGTCGGACTGATCATTACCAACTGCATTATCATGGGCCGCGCCGAGGGCTTCGCCATGAAGAACGGCGTGCCCCTTAGCTTCCTCGACGGTCTGGGCAACGGCGTCGGCTATAGCGTGGTGCTGCTCGTGGTCGGTACGGTGCGCGAGTTGTTCGGCTCCGGCTCGCTGCTGGGCTACCAGATTCTCCCGCTCACCCGCGACGGAGGCTGGTACGAGGCGAACGGACTGATGCTCCTGGCACCCAGTGCGTTCTTCATCATCGGTCTGCTGATTTGGCTGCTGAGAACCTGGAAGCCGGAACAGGTCGAGGAGGAGTAGCTGCACGATGGGGACTGTCCCGCTTTCGCGGCACGGGCCGCTTCCCCAGCCAATCGTGCAAGGACCGCCGCGAAAACGGGACTGTCCCCTTGCCGGAACAGGATAACCGCCATGTTTGAGCATTATCTGAGCATCTTCCTCACCGCCGTGTTCATTGAGAACCTGGCGCTGGCGTTCTTTCTGGGCATGTGCACCTTCCTGGCCGTGTCGCGCCGCGTCGACACGGCCGTGGGCCTGGGCATCGCCGTGGTCGTGGTGCAAGGCATCACCGTGCCGGTCAACAATCTGATTTACCACTACGTGCTCAAAGAGGGGGCCCTGGCTTGGGCCGGACTGCCCGAACTCGATCTCGGGTTCCTCGGGCTGATCAGCTACATCGGCGTGATTGCCGCCATCGTCCAGATTCTGGAAATGGCGCTCGACAAGTACGTGCCCGCCCTCTACAACGCGTTGGGGATCTTCCTGCCGCTGATTACCGTGAACTGCGCGATCCTCGGCGGGTCGCTCTTCATGGTGCAGCGCGAGTACGGGTTCGGCGAGAGCGTAACCTTCGGATTCGGCACGGGCGTGGGCTGGGCCCTGGCCATCGTGGCCCTGGCCGCCATCCGGGAAAAGCTCAAGTACAGCAACGTTCCCGCAGGGCTCCGCGGCCTGGGAATGACGTTCATCATAGCCGGGCTGATGGCGTTGGCGTTCATGTCGTTCTCGGGAATCAGGCTTTGAGATGCGAGGTAAGCCGTGATTGTGCAGATTATCATCGGGGTGGTTGCGTTTTCGTCCATCGTCCTGGCGCTGGTGGCCGTCGTGCTCACGGCGCGCCGCTGGCTGGTTCCCTCGGGCGAAGTGCAAATTCTCATCAACGAGAACCCGGAGAAATCGCTCGTCGTGCCGACCGGCGGCAAGCTGTTGAACGTGCTGGCCGAAAACCGCATCTTCGTCCCCTCGGCCTGCGGCGGGCAGGGCACATGCGCCGAGTGCCGAGTGAAGGTGCACCAAGGCGGCGGCGACGTGCTGGCAACCGAACGCAACTTCCTCAGCCGTCGCGAGGTGCGCGAAGGAGTCCGCCTCAGTTGCCAGGTGTCGGTCAAGCAGGACCTCGATATCGAAATTCCGCCCGAGGTGTTCGATATCAAACAGTGGGAGTGCACCGTACGCTCGAACCGGAACGTGGCCACGTTCATCAAGGAGCTGGTGCTGGAACTGCCGGCCGGCGAGGAGGTCGAGTTCAAGGCGGGCGGCTACATTCAGATTGTCGCCCCCCCCCATGAAATCGATTTCCGCGAGTTCGACATCGACGAACGGTTCCGCGACGATTGGGACAAGTAC
The DNA here is from genome assembly GCA_964414315.1 of uncultured Planctomycetaceae bacterium. Taxonomy (GTDB): domain Bacteria; phylum Planctomycetota; class Planctomycetia; order Pirellulales; family Thermoguttaceae; genus PWXP01. The sequence goes on from CAYPWB010000255.1 coordinate 8,411, forward strand.
GACGTGTGGCGGTACAAATCGAAGGTGACCGAGTCGGTCTCGCGGGCGTACTCGATGGCGAACTATCCGGGCGAGAAGGGCATCATCATGCTGAACGTGCGCATCGCCACACCGCCCTCCGATGCTCCCAACGCGCCGCCGGGCAAAATGTCGTCGTACATCTTCAGCCTCAAGCCGGGCGACAAAGTGACCATCTCGGGGCCATACGGCCAGTTCTTCATCAAGGACACCGACGCCGAGATGGTCTACGTCGGCGGCGGAGCCGGCATGGCGCCGCTACGCTCCCACCTGTTCGAACTACTGAAACGGCGCAGTTCCGACCGAAAAATTTCCTACTGGTACGGGGCGCGTAGCCTGCGCGAGGCCTTCTACACCAAGGATTTCGAGCGGCTTTCCGAGGAAAACCCGAACTTCAAGTGGCATTTGGCTTTGTCCGAGCCTTTGCCGGAGGACAACTGGGACGGCCCGACCGGCTTCATCCATCAGGTGCTGTACGAACATTACCTCAAGAAGCATCCCGCGCCTGAGGACATTGAATACTATTTTTGCGGGCCACCGCTGATGAACCAGGCCGTGGTGAATCTGCTCGACGACCTGGGCGTCGAGGAGGAGAACATCGCCTTCGACGATTTCGGACTGTAAGGGCTCGCGAAGGAATAAATGGCCGATTTAGGCGGAATTATTCACGAGAAGTAGGGTGAAACTATGAGAAAGGAGATCGCGCCGCTCGTGACAGCCCTTGAAACG
>CAYPWB010000256.1:0-3060 GCA_964414315.1 uncultured Planctomycetaceae bacterium
CGCTTCACCCTCCCGCGCAGCGGGAGGGTCGGGCTCATAGGCCCGGGGAGGGCAGTTACCAGTCGTATCCAAATAGCAGGCGGGGGCACCCACCCTACGTTTTCACGCCAAATCTGCACCTAGAAACAGAAGCGCCCAAAGTTAACATTCAATGCCCAGCAAGGTAGTCCCTCTTGCGCTGCTACCGGCCGGGCATTGGTGCGGCGTGCGACGAGCCGCCACGGGGACGGTCGGCGAACGGGCGGGCCACAAAACGATATTGCCCGGAACGCCTCAACTCTTCCTGGAACTGTCGGTAGTCTGCCAGGACTTTGTGGATGTCGTGATCGTGGCGGGCCGACATATCGTGCCGGGTACGCCGGATCTCTTCGATCAGCTCATCGGCCATCGTGTGTATCTCCCCCTACATAATTTAGTGGCGTCGTGAGCATTGGGGTAGGCAGACCCAATGCCCGGTTGACTACTCGAATATGTTCTATCTTACTCGGGTTGGCAAGGTGGCGGCAATTCCAGGTCAGAAGAACATCGAGCCGATAATACGAAGCAATCGCCAAGTGGAGGGCGTCGCCACCCGGGTCCCTGGGCATTAATCGTCGATCGATATACTCTGCGACGACTTGCTCGACCTCGTCCGTAATGTCGAGGAGTTCGAGGTGCGCAATCAGCTCGAGCCGATCGCCCGTCTTCTCCGTAGAGCCCCGTTGCAGTTCCAACATCACTGCAGGGCTTGTGAATAGCTCGAACTGCGTGCGATACTCAGCCCACCATTGACGCGTCCAACGCATTCGCGCTACCGATTCCGCGTCCGTCCGCAAGGTGTGGTAGAAACTCGGGATCGAGGTTTCGATATAGACACGCACATCCATAAGCAAAGGCCTCCAGCCTCGCTTGCGTTCTGCCGGACGCTGCAGTGCCTGCGAAGCTCAACGGCTCGCCGAAGGCACCGCTTTTGTCGGTGCGTGGGTCTTGCCGGAAAGGTAGTTGATGACCGTGGCGTTCTCCTGGAGCCGGTCGAAGTACTGCGCCATGGCGAGGCGCTGCTTCTTTTCGAGCAGGTCGGCGTGGAGTTCGTCGCGGACCGTCTCGAAGTCGACGTCGATCGGTTCGGTATGGCCTTCGCAGCGGAGGATGATGAACTGCTCGCCCACTTGAATGATGCCGGACAGTTCGCCTTTCTTCAGCACGAACGCCTCCTTTTCAAGCATCGGCTGCCCGCCGTGACGGCGGATGGGCGGCACTTCGCCTCGCAGGGCCTTGCTGCCCGCCTCGGTCGAATACTGCTCGGCCAGGTCGCCGAAGAACTCCCGCGTATTGTTCCGGCGCGCCATTTCCCAAACTTCCTGCGCGCGGCGGAAGTTGCCCAGCACGATGGCCAGGCACCGCACGCGGGGCCCGTAGTTCGCCTCGAAACCCTTTTGCAGGTCCTCCTTGGTCACTCGCACCGTTCCGCCCACCAGCTTCTTCAGCGCGGCCGAGGGCCAGACCGAATCGCGCCGGTACACGGCCTCGGAAATGCCCTGCTCCTCGGTCACCGTCGCAAGCCAACCCTCGACGTCCGGCGTGCCGTCGGCTTTCGGCGGATGCATCCGCTGGGCGGCTTGGGCAATCTCGGCGTCGAGGTCGGCCTCGGTGACCGTGACCTGCTGTTTCTTGCAGGCCTGCTCAATGAGGGTCCGGCTAATCACCCGCTCCAGCACCTCGCGACCATGGCGGCTGACACATTCCTCGGCCAGTTCGGCGGTCGAAAGTTGCCGGCCGTTGAGCACCGCGGCCACGCCCGGCATCTTCTGCCGAAGCTGCGGATCGTTCAGGACGTTGACCACCTCGGCCTGCTCCTGCAACTCGCGGAAGACTTCCTGCGACACCTCTCGCAGTTTGCTGTCGCGGATCAGCTCCTCAAGTTGCGGGGCCACCTGCTCGAACTCGACCGATCGGGCGGGCAGCATGCCTTCCTTCTTCAGAATGATGTACTGCCCTCCGGCCTGGATGACCGGCGAGATGTCGCCCGGCTCCATGGTGAAGGCCGCCTGCTCGATCTCCTTGAAGCTGCCGTGCTTGCGGATGGGCTGGATCATACCCATCGAGGCGGCGCTGGGCAGGTCCTCGCTATGGTCTTTCGCCAGCCGGCCGAACTTCGCCGGCGCATCGACGGCCTCGGCGCGGAGCTGCTCCGCCCGCTCCCGCGTGCTCACGGCGATGAGCCGGGCCTGCACCGCCTCGCCGTACTGAGTTTCGTACATGCGGCGGAGTTCGTCCTGGCTGATCTTCAGCCGTTCGCCGGCAAGTGCCCTCAACGCCAGGGTCGGCCAGATGATGTCGTTGGCGTACTCGACGGGCCGAATGCCCCGCTCGCTTTCGAGCAGCTTCATCCACTGCTCGACCGGCAGGTCGAAGCGGTCGGCCATTCGCTCGATCTCGGCGTTGACGTCGGCCTCGGTGATGGTCAAGCCGCGGCGTCGACATTCCTCGGCAATCAGGTGCTTGTTGACCACACTTTCCAAAACGGCCTCGCCGAATTGCAGCATGCTTTCGCGCCCGAGCTGGTCGCGCGTGATGGGTTGGCCGTTCACCTCCGCCGCCACGTTCGGCGCCGCGGCTGCGGAAGGCGCGTTCGGCCGAACGGCCGGTCCCGTGGGCCGAGCGGGCGCCGGTTGTCGGCGTGCCGAAGCCGGCTGCGCCTGCGTCCGGGGCTGCATGGGGGGGTCGGCACTGGCATGGTCGGGCCCCCAGGCGAATCGGAGCACGGCACAGGCCGCCAAAACGGCGATCCCCCCGAGAAAGAGGCTGAGTTTTCGGCGAGGTACGGAGAATCGGCCTGATTGGGTCGCTTGGGTCATCGCGGTTCCTCCTTAAACCTTGTGCGAATCGAGTGGCGTGCAGGCGCAGACCTTCCCAACGTCGCGCTGGCACGGGCGGCAGTATAATGGGACGCCGCCCCCCCGGGCAAGACCGATTTAGGCGGGAAAAATTCGCGTTCGCGGGTGCAAGACGCACCTTGCGGTCGTGCCAAGTGGGGTGGAGTGCCAACGGAAAGTGGCCGTCCTGAGTGTGCCACTGGCT
>CAYPWB010000256.1:3160-9124 GCA_964414315.1 uncultured Planctomycetaceae bacterium
GGCCAGTGTTTTGTGCCACCGGCTTGGCCAGTGCCAAAGAGGGGGCATCGGCCTGTCAAGGAACCGAACGTCCGAGCCTTCGGAGCCGTCCACCACAAAGGGGCTCAACGTGCCTCAAGCACTGGCACAGCCAGTGGCACACAAGGTTGCCACATCGGGCACTGGCACAGCCAGTGGCACACAAGGTTGCCCCGTCGATCACCTGCCCCAGCGGCCCGGCTTCACTTTCATGCGCGGGAGAAGCTGTCGGATGCGCTCACGCGAGCAACCGACGGCGCGGGCAAGCTCGGCCTGTGTCATTCCCTCGACCTTCTTGCCGAGCCGATGGATCCTTTCGAGGGCCGTCTGCGGTTTCGGCTTCATCTTGCATTGTTCTCCGTTTGTCCGTTCATCCTAATCGCGTCACCAGTCGCTTCGGCGCCATCCGAATGGACTTGCCGGCCTCGGTTCCCCTACTACGATGCCTGCCAATTTTGGCGGGAAAGCCCGTCAGGGAGCGGCCATGGCCTCGGCCAAAATCGTCGACGTACTTTCGCGCATGATGCGCGGATCGACCGGACGCCCCTCCAGCAGGGTGCGCCGGACTTCCTTGCCGGAGATAAATACCGGCTTCTCTTCCGGGTGATTTTCCATGAGGTCGACTCGGCCCATCGACTCGTAGTAGGCCGCGAACCCGACACGTAACGGGTGGATTTTCAGATCGCCCTTGAGATGGTCGAATATCTTCTGGGCGTCGAAATCGCCCCAGATAGGCGAGCCGTCGTGGTAGGGGGCGTCGGCGTGCTTGCGGCCGATGATGATGTCGGTGAAGCCGAAGTTCTGGCGATAAATGCCGTGCATGACCGCCTCCTTCGGCCCGCCGTAGAACATCTTGATATCCAGCCCGAGCAGAATCACCCGGTCGGGAGCCGACTCGCCCAGTTTCGCCCAAAGCTCCGGGTCGCTGTCGCCCTCGCCCAGCGCCCGCTGGTCGATCAGCGCCTCGTAGGTGTGCATACGTACGTCGGCGTGGACGTCGTCGCCTTTGGTTTCGCCGATCAGCGGGTTGAGGCAGGCCCCGGCGTTGAAACCCTGCCGGAGCAGGGTTTCCAGCCCGTAAACGAGCGCGTATTCGTGGGCACGGTGCAAGGGGTTGCGCGTTTGGAAGGCCACGACCCGCTCCCAGCCCTTGCTGTGGAGCAACTCGCGCACTTCGGCGGGCGAAAGCACGTACCGGCCGAACTTGGGGTTCTTCGGCTGCGGCAGCACGTCGATTTCGCCCCCCAACAAGTGTGTCTTGTCGGCATTGGCGGTAAGCACCATGTCGCCGCCCGGGTGGTCGGTGCGGTCGGTCAAATACACGCGCGCCAGGTACTTCTGCTTGTCCCAGGGGAAGACGTCGGAAATGTGGAGCCTTGCGACGATCGTCCCGGCAGAGTTCGTCAGGGCCACCGTGTCGCCCGGGCCGAGCTTGTCGGCCTCCTCGGCCGAGACGGGCAGCGCGATGGGGATCGTCCACGCGTACCGTTTGCCGTTGGATTCGATCACCTCTTCGTCGAGCACCCGATCGTAGGCGGCCGCATCCATGAAGCCGGTCAGCGGGCTCAGACCGCCGTCGCCCAGCCGGTAGACGGTCGAAAGGTCGGCGTCGGAGACCGCAACGGAGGGCAGCTTCTTGCATTCGGCCAGAAACGCCTCGGTTTGGTCGGCAGGAACCGTTCGACAAACGGGCTTATCGAGCCCCCCGTGCGGGGCAATCAGATGGGTCATGAATACTCCTCAGTGCTTCTGATGAATTGTCCGGCCCAGTATAGAAGGCTTGCCCCGCGTCTGCAAGGTGCATGGCCGTTCGCAAGAGATCGGGTCGTTCGGCCGGCAGGGGGGTGGGTTCCTTCGCCGGCTATCCTCTTTTCCCGGAACGGCCTCGCTCGGCCGAAGCACGCACCGGTTCCCAGCCGTTCCCAAGGTGCTGTGCGGGAGAGTAGGCAGCGCGGCTGATAAACGGCTCGCGTCTGCCACCTTGAGCCGGAAGTCAGATGTGGTACATCTGCTCCTGCTGCACACGGCTCTTTTCGACAAGATCAGCCAGTTTAATGCGATCAAGCATCGCACGCTGCATTTCCGCGACGCCGCGCCAAGCGTCGACCAGCACCCGAACCAGCGGCGATTCCGACTTTGCGGCCGTTTGGTGGTCGTCGCCGGCCGAGCCGGCCTCGACGACTTCCATCACTTGGCCGAGCGAAACCTCTTCGGGCGGGCGAATGAGGCGGTAACCGCCGGCCGCCCCGCGAACGCTGTCGACCAGCCCGGCTCCCTTCAATTGAAGCAGAATTTGCACCAGGAACCGCGGCGGCACCTCATGGCGCTCGGCAATCCGCCGAATACGCACCGGCTCGCCCGATCCGTAGTGAATTGCCAATTCAAGCATGGCGATGCATGCGTATTCTGTTCGCGCGGAAACTCGCATGGCAAGGCTTTCGGCTCGAGAATGCCGTCGCGGAGCGGAGGGCCGGCCGGTGTTTGTCCCTCCCGGAAGGCACTTAATGAAACGCGCCAACCCGGCCGCTCGACCGGGGAACGGCCATTTTCACTTCAACACAGGTTTTGTGAATCTTACCCAACTCGCTGCGGAAAGTACAGACTTGCCGTACGGGTTTCAGGCGATCGAGCCAGCCCGCGCAGTCGATCAGGGCCCCCCCGCAACCGCCCGATTCGTGACTTTCTGCCGGCAACGCCCTCTGGCCGGGGACTTGACCCAAACGGCCTGAAACGGCAGGATGACCGTAAAGAATACAATTTTCGTCTGCTGGACACTTCAATAATTGCGAAAGGACGCACGCGCATGGCTTCCAAAGCTTTTCTCGCCGTCGATCTGGGTGCCTCAAGCGGCCGCCATCTGGCCGGGCTGCTCAACAATGGAACGTTGCAACTCGAAGAGGTCCACCGGTTCGAAAACGGCGGCGTCGATCTCGGCGGCACCCTCTATTGGGACCTGCCGCGGCTGTGGGCCGACATCCGCGCCGGCCTGCGGGCAGCCGGGGCCCGATGGGGCGACGGGATCGCCGGAGTGGGGGTCGATACGTGGGGCGTCGACTTCGGACTGCTCGGCCGCGACGATCAACTGCTCGGCAATCCCGTCCACTACCGCGACGCCCGCACCAACGGCATCTTCGAGAAGGCGTTCGCCCAGGTACCCCGCGAGGAAATCTTCCGCCACACCGGTCTGCAATTCATGCAGTTCAACACGCTGTACCAGTTGCTGGCGATGCGTCTGAACAACTCGCCGCTGCTGGAGGCGGCCGAAACCCTGCTGATGATGCCCGACCTGTTCCACTGGCTCTTGACCGGCGAGAAGAGCAACGAGATGACCGACGCCAGCACAACGCAGTTCTACAACCCGGCCGCCGGCGCTTGGGCTACCGAACTGCTCGAAGCGTTCCAACTGCCCGCCGCCATTCTCGGGTCGATTGTCCAGCCGGGCACTGTGTTGGGCCCCCTGCGGCCGCCGCTGGTTGAGGAGACCGGGCTGACCGCGGCGGAGGTGATCCTGCCCGGCACGCACGACACGGCCAGCGCCGTGATGGCCGTGCCCGCCGAGAGCAAGCCCGGGGAAGCGCCCGACTGGTGCTACATCAGCCTGGGCACGTGGGCCCTGATGGGCATCGAGTCGCCGCGGCCGGTCATCAACGATACGGTCGCCCGGCTGAACTTCACCAACGAAGGCGGCGTGGGCGGCACCACGCGGCTGCTGAAGAACATTACCGGCATGTGGCTCTTGCAGGAGTGTCGCCGGGTGTGGAATCAGGCCGGAAAGGACTGGGGCTGGGAAGACCTCAATGCGCTTTCGGCCGCAGCCGAGCCGCGCAAGTCGCTCATCGACCCCGATGCCGCCGATTTCCTCGCGCCGGACAACATGCCCGAGGCCATCTGCGATTTCTGCCGCCGCACTTCGCAGCCGGTTCCCGAAAACGAAGGGGACGTACTGCGGTGCGCGCTGGACAGCATCGCGTTGAAGTTCCGCAGCGTGTTGGAAGACTGCGAGGAGTTGGCCGGCCGGCGGATCGAGACGATCCACGTCGTCGGCGGCGGAACTCGCAACCGGCAGTTGTGCCAGGCCGCGGCCGACGCCTGCGGGCGGCGCGTGGTGGCCGGCCCGGTCGAGGCCACGGCCATCGGCAACGTGATGATGCAGGCGGTGGCCGCGGGCGAGGTGGCCGACATTGCCCAAGCGCGCGAGGTCATTCGACAAAGCTTCCCCGTCGACCGGTACGAGCCGCACGACACGGCCGCCTGGGACGATGCGAATGCACGATTCACTTCCCTTCTGTAACCCACCGCCGTCCTTAGCGCGGGCGGCTTCCAACAAGCGTTTTCAAGGCAAACATTTTCAAGGAGACAACTCATGGTTAACGTCGGAATCGTAGGCCTCGGCTTCATCGGAATGATTCACTACCTGGCCTACCAGAAGGTGCGAGGGGCTAAGGTGCGCGCCCTCTGCGAAAAGGACCCCAAACGCCTCGCCGGCGACTGGCGATCCATCCAGGGCAACTTCGGCCCCAAAGGACAGAAAACCGACCTGACGGGCGTGGCACAGTACCCGGAAGTGGACGAATTGCTCACCGATCCGCGCATCGATCTGGTCGACGTGTGCCTGCCCAACGAGTGGCACACCGACGTGACCGTTCGGGCGCTGAAGGCGGGCAAGCACGTGTTGTGCGAAAAGCCCATCGCCACGAAAACAGCCGACGCCGACCGCATGGTGCGCGCCGCCCGCGACAGCGGCAAAATGCTGATGATTGCCCACGTGCTCCCCTTCTTTCCCGAGTACCAGTTCGCGTGTAAAGCGGCGATGGGCGGGCAGTACGGCAAGCTGAAGGGCGGATTCTTCAAACGCATCATCTCCGACCCTCGCTGGCTGCCCGACTTCTACAACCCCGACACCACCGGCGGCCCCATGCTCGACCTGCACGTGCACGACGCGCACTTCATCCGCCTTCTTGCCGGCATGCCGGAGAAGGTGCAAACGATCGGCTCGATGCGCGGCGAGGTGGCCGAACTGTTCGCCAGCCAGTTCGATTACGGCTCCGACGGTCCCATGATTACGGCCACCAGCGGCGTCATCGACCAGCAGGGGCGTCCGTTCACGCACGCGTTCGAAATCTACCTGGACAAGGCCACGCTGCAATTCGACATGGGCGTACCGCTGACGGTGTACGACGAAAAGGGCAAGGCGAAACAGCCGAAGCTCGGCTCCGGCGACCCGGTCGACGCCTTCGTGGGCGAGTTGACCGAAGCCGCCCGCGCCGTCCGCACCGGCCAGCCCTCGACCCTGCTGGCCGGCAACCTCGCCCGCGACGCGCTCGCCCTGTGCCAGAAGCAAACGCAGTCGCTCAAGCAGCGGAAGGCGGTGAAGGTGTGAGAGAACGCATCGCGATCGACCCTCAGGTTCATTTTGGCAAGCCCTGTGTGGCAGCAACCCGCATACCTGTGCAGAGCGTGCTGGAACTGGTGCGCGAAGGCATTTCCTTCGACGAGATCATCCGCGATTACTATCCCGACCTTCAGCCGGACGACATACGCGCCTGCGTCCAGTACGCGATTGACGTCGTGGCCGTTGAAGACATTCGAGTAGCGACGACGCCATGAGGTTCCTGGCCGACCAAGATGTGTACGTAAGCACAATTCGTTTCCTGCAGAACCTGGCGCACGACGTTGTTCCCGTCGCGCAGCTTGGCTTGGCACGCGCCGCCGATGTCGAATTGCTTCAAGTGGCCCACGAGCAGGATCGATTGTTCGTGACCCGGGATCGTGATTTTGGCGCGATTGTCTTCATGGAAGGCAGTCGGGCAGGAGTTTTCTATCTCCGGGTACTACCCTCGACCTGCGATTCGGTACACGCCGAACTCGAACGCGTGTTGACTTTGTATGGAGAGCCGGAACTGCGAAGTTCATTTGTCGTAGTCGAACCTGGACGCCATCGTATAC
>CAYPWB010000257.1:0-9122 GCA_964414315.1 uncultured Planctomycetaceae bacterium
TAGGCGCAACCGTTCACGGGGCGGCAGGGCCGCCAACCAATGCGAGCTTCCGCTCCGAGCCAAGGCCATGACTGTGTGAAGTAGTTCACGATGTTTGCGGTTAGTAGTCCAGGGGCTATTGCCTCGAAGGCGAGGCTGCCGCCCGCCTCTGAGTGAAAAGCCAAGGCAGCAAGTCGGGCTCCTTCATGGCCGGGGTCCAGCAGTCGTGGCCCGCCTCGGGGTATTCGGTGTAACGCGGCTGCCCCCCGGCTTCCCGAATGGCCGCAATCAGGTCGCGCGATAGTTTCACCCGAACGGCCATATCGCGGGCCCCGTGGAAGTTCCAGATGGGGGTCTTCGCCAGAACATCGGCCTTACGGACGTCGCCCCCGCCGCACATGGGCACCGCCGCGGCGAACTTGCCCGGATAGCGGCTCACAGCGTCCCAGGTGCCGAAGCCCCCCATCGAAAGGCCCATGACGTATATCCGATCGGCGTCGACCGAATACTGCTTCTGCACTTCCTTCAGGAGCGACATCGTCTTTTCCATGGCCGCCGACGGCTCGTCGGGATACACCACCGAGTCGACGTTCCAGGGCGTATTGCACCAGAGTTGGCCCGCCGGGCACTGCGGTACGACAACGAAGCACGGATACTTCGCCTGGACCTCGGCTTCCGCGAACCGCCCGACGACGTGCTTCAACTGGCTCCGGTTGTCGTCGCCGCGTTCGCCGGCCCCGTGCAGGAAGAGCACCAAGGGATAGCTTTTGGCTTTCGAGTAGTCGGCGGGCTTCAGCAGCCGGTAATGCAAGATGCCTTCGGTTGCCTCGAAGGTGTGCGCTTCGTAGGCATCGACCTCGGCGGCCTGGACGACGTTGTCGTTGGTCATGAGGAGCACCGTCAATAGGATTCCGGGGTAGAAAGACACACAACACTGCATGGCGAGGATCTCCAGTTCAAGTTGGTCAAGCGGATATCCGGTTTGGCGCTGAACGGCGCCAACGGAGCGCAAGGTGCGACGTAAGTGCTTTGTGACTGTCTGATTTTCGGGTGTGTGCCACCGGCGTTCCGCCAGTGCCGTTTCCGTTGCCACGTGAACAATGGCACTGGCAGTATGCCAGTGGCACTCCAATGCTTAGCTGTCGCAAAGCACTAACCCAGCCATTGCGCGGCCTCTTTCGCCCAGTAGGTGAGCACGATTCCCGCGCCCGCCCGCCGGACCGCCGTGAGCAACTCCAGGGCTGCGGCCCGCTCGTCGAGCCACCCTCGCTCGGCGGCGGCCTTGACCATGCTGAACTCGCCGGAAACGCTGTAGGCGGCAAGCGGGATGCCGGGGAAGCGGTCGTGCACCAGGCGGATGATGTCGAGGTAGGCCAGCGCCGGCTTGACCATGATCATGTCGGCGCCCTCGGCCAGGTCGAGTTCCACCTCGCGCAGGGCCTGCTCGGCCGCGGCGGCGGGGTCCATCTGGTAGCCGCGGCGGTCGCCCGACTGCGGCGCGCTCTCGGCGGCCTCGCGAAACGGACCGTAAAAGGCGCTGGCGTACTTCGCGGCGTAGCTGAGGATGGTCACGTGCTCGAAACCGGCGGCGTCCAACGCCGACCGGATCGTGCCGACCATGCCGTCCATCATGCCGCTGGGGGCGATGACGTCGGCGCCGCACTGGGCGTGGACGACGGCCTGGCGGCCCAGCAGGGCCAGGGTGGCGTCATTGTCGACGTCGGTCCGACCGGCCCTGTCGACCAACGGACCGCAATGTCCGTGGTCGGTGTACTCGCAGCAGCAAAGGTCGGTAATCAGCGGCATGTCGCCGGCCGCCGGTCGGGCCGCGCGGAGCGCTTCGGCCACAATGCCCGATTCGCTCAAGGCGTCGCTCCCCTGCGCATCCTTCACGGCGGGAATGCCGAACAGGATCACCCCGCCCAGCCCGAGCGCGGCCGCCTCCTCGACCTCGCGGGCGAGCAGGTCGGGCGAGACCTGGTAGTTGCCCGGCATGGCGGAAATCTCGCGGCGCACTTCCCGCCCCGGCCGGACGAACAGTGGAAGGATCAACCGGGACGGATCCAGGCGGGTTTCCGCAACAAGCCGGCGTACGCCGGGGTGGCGGCGCAAACGCCGGAGGCGGACCGTCGGGAAGCCTTGGAAGCAGTGGGTACTCATGTTCGGTGCGCGGCCGGCGACCGCGGGTAAAAGGGGGGGAATTCCGCGACAGCTTGCCATCCGAGTCTTCCGCTCGAAACGCCGCTTTGGAACTTCGAACCGCAAATCGCACACGGCACGTTGGCAATTCACAATTGCCGGCGACGCCGCACGGCGGTCATGTTTGGTCGTCGTGTCGCTCCAATTGATTCAGACCTTCGCGGGCCCGGCGGACGGCGTCGCCTGCCCAGGGCTTTTCATCGTACAGTTCGACAACCGCTTCGTAAATCCTCCTCGCCTCACCGGGTTGGTCGGCCTGCTTGCTCGCGGCTGCTTGGAGCCGCTCTTCCAACAATGCAAGGTGCTGCCGAGCATCGTCGGCAAGCTTTTGCCGCACCTCGTCGAGGCGTCGACGGGCCAGTTCCAGGCATAGGCCCGTCGGCCCCGAGGCCTCTTCCTGCCCGTACAGTGCCAGCAGCGCTTCCAGTCGTGCCGCGGTCCGATCGGGATTGGTCCGGACATGATGCATCGCCTCGATGTACGCCTGTTCAATCGGCAGGAGGGTCTTCGCTTCGGTCAGTCCGCGCATGCGAAGGTCGAACCGCCGTTGCAGTCGGTGCAACTCGATCTCGCGAAGGTACTCGCGAAGCGTTCCCGCTCGTGGATCGCGCGGAAAACGCAGCAGGAACGCCTCGATGTCGTCTTGGGCGGAGAGCAACGCATCGATCGACTCGCTCTCGGCTCGGGGAACGACGCGGTCGTAAAGGTCGTCGGCCGTCGGTGGCTGGAGCAGGTACCACACGCCGGCCCCGACAATCACCAGCGACACCGCCAGAATCCACGTGTGGAGCGATACCAGCGCCGGGCGGTCTTCCTCGGCTCGAAGGGGGTCCAACTCTCCCTCGTCCACTTCGACGAACTCGGCCGCGCCTTCGTTGTCCGTCGTCGAATCGCCAGGGGGCGGAAGCTTCTCAAACGCGTCGGTCACCCGGGTTTCGGCGAGGGCGTCAATAGGCGGAGCACCATGCACCGCATTCTCCCGAGGCAACTGCATGGCCGTGGCCAGCGTGGTGTGCAACGCGTCGGGAGTTGCCGGCGAACGGTTCGAGTTCGGGTTGGCCGGCGTGGGCCGGACCACCGTTTCCCCCGCCACCGACAGGGCATGTTCCATGGCTTCCAGCCGCCGCACTAGCAGCGTGGCGTTTGCCACCCGGGCGTCGGGGGCCTTTTCCAACAACTGCATGACCACCGATTCGAGGGCTTCAGGGACCTCGGCGGCGTAGCGGGCAACCGGCTCCGGCTGTTCGGTCCGATGCCTGTTGATGGCGTCGGCAAGCGATTCTGCGTGGAATACGGGCCTGCCGGTCAGCAGCACGTACATCACGGCACCGAGGCTGTACAGGTCCGATTTGGGTCCGACCGGGCGCGCCTCGGCCTGCTCGGGAGCCATGTATTCCACCGTTCCGACCACGTTGCCCGGCGTGGTCAACTGGCTGTTGCCGAAAAGCCTCGCGATACCGAAGTCGGAAAGTTTCACCGTTCCGTCGGTGGCCAGCAGGAGGTTGCCCGGCTTCAGGTCGCGGTGGATGATGCCGCGGTCGTGTGCATGCCGGAGTGCCCGGGCCGTCTGGATGCCCACCTGGCTGACTTCGCGCCAACTGAAGCGCCGGCCGCGCCGAAGTTCCTCCTCCAGACTGCTCCCCTCGACCAGTTCCATGGCGTAGTAGAGGAGGTCGCCCTGACGCCCGAAGCCGAACAGTCGAACGACGTGGGGGTGATTGAGTTTCTTGAGCGTTTCGATTTCGGCGGAGAAACGATCGCGGAATCCTTCCTCGTGGGCCAACCCCGTGGCAAGGAGTTTCACCGCCGCCGGCTCGCCCGTCTCGGTGTTGACGCCATGGTACACCGTTCCCATCCCGCCGCGTCCCAGGCGGCGAACGATTCGGTACGGTCCCAGGCGATCGATTTGCATACGGTTCCCCCAGATTCCATGGTACGACATCGGCGGCTCGAAAGATAGCCGCGAAGTGGACGCTCACGGGACGGCCGGGCACGGGCTCGTACCGGCCGAAGGGGACAGTCCCCGGTCAACGGTTCGGTCGCGGCCGCAGCCGGCAGCCCAACCCACTTGTGCGGGGGGCTTGGTTGTCGTGCCCGCTGGAGTATGGTATGGTAAGACAGTGGGCATGTTCCGGCTGCCGCCCCGTCGGAAGTTTTCCGGCACGGTGCGAAAGCCTCCCTTCACCGTGGAATGTGGAGAATCGATGATGAATTGGCTGTCGAAAGCGTTGTGTCTTCTGCTGGTCGGTTGCGGACTGCTGGCGTATGCCCCCCGCGCCCTGGCCATCGGTCAGTTCAAGGACGAGTTCGAAGCGAAATACGTCAAGCCCGAAAGCACCGAAGCCAAGGACGTTGCCTTTGCCGCTGCGGTGGCGAAAGCCCGATGCAATGTTTGCCACGCGGGCATCAGCAAGAAGGACCATAATCCCTACGGACTCGCTTTGGCAGGTCTTCTCGACCGCCGGGCCGACCGCGACAACAAGGAAAAGATCCAAGCGGTGCTCGACCAGGTGGCTGCGATGAAGAGCGACGCCGAGCAGGACGATTCGCCCACCTTCGGCGAGTTGCTCGATCAGGGCAAGTTGCCCGGGGGAAATGGGGAGTGAATCGGCCGGCTTGGGCACTCGGTTGCCTGGCGTTCTTGCTAGTCTGCTCGGGCGGCCTGGTCACTGCGAACAAAGCCGGTATGGCCGTGCCCGACTGGCCGACCACCTTCGGCTACTGGCTATCACCCCCTCAGCACTGGCTCTAGCCGTCCTTTGGCGCTGCGATCAACCGCGCACACCGGACGCTTGCCCTGCTGACGACCCTCGGTGCCGTCGCTGTGGCGGCGGCCGCGTGGCGGTCGGGCGCGCAGCGCGAGGTGCGTTTGCTGGGCCTGGCCGTGGCGGCAACCGCCGTGGTTTCGACGATGCTCGGCGGCTGGGCGCGTGCCGGCCGATAGCATCGCCGCCGGCTGGCCGCCCTGGTTTACCGATTCCGTTTTCCCCTTACCCTATACGGTCGTGGCCGGGGGGGCCGCTCCAGGTCGTCGCGACGACCGCCCAGGCGGCCCTCGGAGCGCTCGTGCCGGTCGTTGCGGTCGACTTGTCGCTTTGGTCGCACCGGCTCCTCCGAGTACCCTTGGGCTAGACCGTTCGCGTACAATTCGGTAGGCGATCGAGTGGACTCTGTCGGCGAAAACGGGCCAGGTACTTTTTGTGAGAAGCGCCCTTCCGGCAAACAGTCCCTGTCCGGTTCTCGCGACGGTGTGGTAGTTTTCGCCGTTCGACGAATCGTCCGTTCCAAAACTGTAATCCCGAAGAGGGTATCCGCCATGGTGGTCGACCACGACAAGTACGACGTCAAGATTATCCGCCCCCAAATGCGCGACGAGGAGTTCAAACTGCGTCGGGAGCCTATGTCGGCCGAGCGGCGACGGTCGATCGTCAAGGCGCTGCGAACTTTTCACAACCTGGAAACCATGGCCATGACCATCTACCGGTTCCAGGTTACCAGGGAAGAATCGGAACTGAACCGGCAACTCATCGCGGCCATGTCGAACGAGATGACGCACCACCAGGACTTCCAGATCAAGCTGTACGAATACGGCGCCCGGCCCAGTTTGCTGCGGGTGGGCTACTGGATCGTCGGCTTCTGCTTCGGCTTCGGCAGCCGGATACTCGGCACGAAGCGGATCCTCCGTACGGGGGTATGGGTCGAAACGCAGGCGGTCCACCATTACGCTCAACTGCTCGACAGCATCGAGTGGGACGACGACACACGACGCATGATCGAGAAGGATCAGACCGACGAGGACGGCCATATCAATCGGTGGGTCGGACTGCTGGAAACGGGCAAATACTGAGAGGCTATGTGAACAGGCTCGGTTTTGCGTTTCCTGTGCCAAAGGGAGAGCAGAGCATAGCCCCGTAAGCCCGAGTGCCTCGGACGGTTTTCGTTCGGGGTCAGCGTCCGCCGCCCGCGCAGGCGCACGCGCACGCGCAGCCCGCGCAAGCGCATGCACAACCGCCGCCTCCGCTCCCGCTGCTTCGGCCCGATTCCGCCAACGCTTGGAGGAAGTCGCCGGTTACCCGATCGAAGCCGGTCAGATCGAGAAACCCGCCCGTCGTTGCCGGGCGAAGCGACCCCGGCGATATGGCGCCGGCCAGGTTGCCCATGGTGTTCTCGGCCCATCCGCTGAAGGAAGCGGCTACGTCGCCGAACGACGTGGCGCCGGCGCTTGCGGCGGGCCCGGCGGGGGCGGGCGCCGGCCCGCCGGACATGCCGGCCGAACGGATCCAGAGGGGACGGTATGGCCGGCCGTAGGTGAATACGGCAGGCGCGTCACGGTCGATCAGAATCCACTCGAGGTTCCGGTCGATGGCCTTCTCGCGCTGTTCGATATCGCCAATGCGTTTCGCCTGCTCGCACGCTCGGCGTACAATCGAGCGGTAGTAGTCGCGCGTGTCGGAAAGGTCGAAGCCCTTCATCCTCGCGGCGACGCGACGGAGCAACTCCTTCATCGGCACGCCGAAATCGAGTTCCTGTAGCGGTTTGCCCGGGTTCCGGCCGATCAGGAACAGGAAGGGATGCTCGTACGCATGCACGACGACGCCCCGTTTCTGACCCGCCTCCCGGTAGAACGCCTGGCGCTGCTGAGCCGTTGCGAACTTCGTCGAGTCGGGCACGCGAAAGTCGGGGTCGAGTTCTACGACGAGCGGAGTTGCCTGCACCTGCCGGAGCATGCCCTTCTTCAGCATGCCGAACACCACGAGCATGAGCACCTTGGCCACCGGCAGTTCCAACAGGGCGGCCGCCTCCGGCGCGGTCAGCCCGCGTTTGATGCCGCCCCCTTCCACCTGCGCAATCGGCGGCATGTAATTCGACCGGCGGCGGTCCAGCGCCCACTCGTTCAGGGCGACCAGGCCGACCAAAGCCGGCGCCGAGAGCAGGTGAGCCGCCGGACTGAAGACGAACATCGCCACCAGCGCCGCGCTCAAAACGAAGTACACGGAAAACCCCGTCCCGCCGGAAAACCGGAAAAAGGCGACCCCTAGCAGGACCAAGCATGTTACACCAAGGACAAGCCGGGCCCGGAACGAGTCGGTGAACCAATCGACGAGCATCTGCCAGCGGCTACGCACGACCACCCGATCGAGGTCGCGCTTGGGGAACGAGACGGCTACCATGTGCGGCCCGGTCAATCGCGTGGCCGGGAAGTCCCATCCGACCAGAGTCCCGTGGTCGGTCGCCGCTTTCTGTGAGAAGGCAAGTCCCTGGTGAAGGGCCTCGTCCGGCTGCACGCTCTCGGGAAGCTGCACCGCAACGCGCAGGTGGGTAGGGCCCGCCACATACGGGTCACCGAACCAGGTGGGGGTGATGCGCAGCGAGGCGTAATCGCTCCGGGTGGTATCCTGATACACCCGGTCGGGCATGGTGAACTCGACGCGCAGCGTGCCCTGCCCGCCGGGCATGATCGTCTGCGAGCCCAGGTGAATCTCGAACCCGGTCGGAAGGTAGGTCGACTTGCGCACGTCGCGAAGCGTCGCGCCGTCGATCGATGCCACGACGTTCTGCAGATCGTACCGGGCGTCGGGCGTGCCGATGTCGACCACGTCGATCGGATGCGCGTGTTGCCGGTTCTCGAAGGCGATGTCGTACACGATCGTGACGGAGGCGTCGCGGTTGACGGTTACGACCATGTCGCACGTCGGCACGCCGAACCGGTACTCCTGCGCCGCTGCGGGGGCAGCCCCGGCTACGGCCAGCGCAACGGCCGCAATCACCAGCAGGCCGTGCGTCAGCCGGTTCGGGCGAGTGTGCTTCCGACTAGGCGGTGCAAGACAATAACCTGCCGGAAACGAGCGACGTGGGATAAGCTTCCAGCCTGTCTTCTCCGCCGACAGGCTGGAAGCCTGGCTCACGCAATTCGGTGTACTGTTGTTGTGCACCACCTTAGGCGTCATGCTCGGTCTCCTGTACGGCGGTGCGGTCTCGCTGTACTGCGGATACGATGGGTTCGGCACGGTCGTCGGCCCATCCCTGAGGATTACGGGGACAGTCGGCCGCGCAGATGGCCAGCCCGGGGCACTGCTCGCAGTGCGTGTCGTGCTCCACCCGGGCCCGATACTGCCGGAACGCCGCACTCTCGTGAATGCGCGGCCAGGGATCGTTCCGCAAATTGCCGCCGACGATGTGCGGCCCGCGTGCCGGGACAACCGCGCCGTCCGGTTCGATGCGCACCGCCGTGTCGCCGCTTGCCCGGGGGCCGGCGCCCACCTGCTCCGCGGCCGAACGGGTCGGGTCGAACCGCACGGGCGGATACCACAACAGGCGGAGCCCGGCGTCGTCGGCCGTTTCCTCGATCAGCCCGGCCACCTGGATGAGTTCTTCAGCTTGCAACGCTTCGCCCTCGTCCGTGCCGGCCTCGGCAGCCAGCGCGAACAGCGCGGCGCTGCGAACGCCGTGCCCCGGGAGCGAGCGGATCGCCTCCTCGACCGTCTCGACCGTGGTCCGCGTCAAGGCGATCTCGGCCACCGGATACACCTCGCTGGTGCGTGCCATGCCGATCGCCCGCACCGCCTGGGCGTGATCGCCGGGACCCGCGAGCCGGTCGTGCCGCTCGGCGTCGGCGGCCAGATACAGCACATTGAGGTGGTCGACGCCCGCCTGAGCCAGATCGTGAATGAGCGTGTCCTGCGCCAGCACGCTGCCGCGTGCCCGCACCCCGGCAATCATCCCAAGGTCCTCGGCCCGCTCGACGGCACGGACCAGGTGGGCCGGGTTCGGCGCGTCGCCCGCGATGAACGTCACGTGCGGAATGCCCTCATCCCACATTCGATCGAGCAATGGAACGATGCTCCCGGGCTCGGCCAGAGTCACGTCGGCGGAAAGGGGCCGATCGAGCCGGTCCGCCGCAGGCGTGAAGGTGGGATCGGCCAAATTGACGATCGGGTAGGTAT